>CAYYVZ010000501.1:0-2928 GCA_964475235.1 uncultured Myxococcales bacterium
CACCAGCCATCGCCGTGCGTCAGGGAGCCGTCCCCTCCCGGGTTTTTACCGCCGCGCGGCTACGTCTTTCCAGTTCATCATCAGGGCGCGCGTCGAAGCGGCGTGGGTGCCGAGTACCTGCGTGCGGTTCTCGAGCTCGATGGCGGTGCGAAGCGTCGGCGCATCGATGTTGCAGCCGAGCACCTGCTTGGTCATCGACACCGCGTAGTCCGTGTTCGCGCAGATTTCGTCGGCGAGCGCGCGGCACGCCGGCATCAATTCGTCGGCCGGTACCACGCGATTGACGAGCCCGATGCGAAGCGATTCGTTCGCGTCGATGAGGCGGCCCGTCAGGCTCATCTCATAGGCGTGGCCGGAACCGACGACGCGCGGCAGGAGGTAGGAGACGCCCACGTCGCAGCCGGAAAGCCCGAGCTTCACGAACGCGACGCTGAAGCGCGCCGTCGGCGCCGCGTAGCGAACGTCGCACGACAGCGCGAGCGCAAGGCCGCCGCCGGTGGCCGCGCCGTTGACCGCGGCAATGAAAGGCTGGCGTGCCTCGCGCATGCGCGGCATCAGCGAGGCGATGCGCTCCTGCACGGCCAGGCCGCCTTCGACCGAGTCGAGGCCCTCGGCGATTGTCCACTTGCCGTACTCCTGCAGGTCGAGCCCCGCGCAGAAACCTCGGCCTTCGCCCGTCAGGATCACGGCGCGCGCGGCGCGCGACTTCGCGAGCACGTCGAGCGAGGCGTGCAGGTCGTCGACGAGGCCGGGCGACATGGCGTTGAGCCGCGTGGGCCGCGTGAGCGTGAGAGTGGCGACGGCGCCGTCGAGCTCGAGCCGGACGTTCTCGGTGCGAAGCAGGTCTTCGGCCATGGTCGGGTTCCTCCGCGGCGGCTCAAATCGCGGGGCGGGTGCGGAGTAAAGGCGGCGGCATTCCCGGTTGGCGGCGGCCGACCGTCGTTTGCGCGTGCGATTATCCGCGCCGGGCGGCCGGTTCGGGCCAAGTAGACTTCGACCGGGGAAATGGCTACGAAACGCCTCCTCCGGTCGCATAGCTCAGCTGGTTAGAGCGCTCGCCTCACATGCGAGAGGTCCCTGGTTCGAATCCAGGTGCGACCACCATCTTTCACTCCACACACGTCCAACGAAGTCCGCAAAGTCGAATTTCGTTGCGCGCTTGGATGCAGACGGCATCCTCCGGCTACCGCGCACGTCCGCCGAAAGCTGCCCCCAGCGATGGGGCATCTTTGGGGGCATGCACGAGTATCGAACTGGAGATGCCCCCATGGCCCTTACCGACGTAGCCGTCCGCACCGCGAAGCCGAAAGCCAAGACCTTCAAGCTGTCCGACAGCGGAGGGCTCTATCTGGAAGTCAGTCCCACCGTCGTCGTGAACTCCGGAAAGCGCTGGCGCTGGAAGTACCGCGTCGGCGGCAGGGAGAAGCGGCTCGCGCTCGGCACCTATCCCGACGTGTCTTTGAAGGACGCCCGGGAAAAGCGGGATGCCGCGCGTCGGCAGCTTGCGGCAGGCGTCGATCCCGGCGCCGCCAGACGCGCTCAGAAACTGGCTCTGGCAGGGGCAGAGAGCTTCGCAGCGGTTGCTTGCGAGTGGCACGGCAGGTTCGCGCCGACGTGGGAGCAGAGCAGCGCCAAGCGCATCTTGCGGCGATTCGAACGCGACGTGTTCCCGTGGATCGGAAGGAAACCTATAGCCGACCTCCGGGCACCTGAACTGCTCATGATGCTGCGCCGGATCGAAAGTCGTGGAGCCACCGAGACCGCGCACCGTGTGAAGCAGAACTGCGGTCAGGTGTTCCGCTACGCCATCGCGACTGGTCGAGCCGACCGCGATCCGACGGCAGACCTGCGGGGCGCTCTGCCGCCGACGAAACCGAAGCACCACGCTGCCATTCTCGATCCGAAGGGAGTCGGGCAACTGCTTCGCGCGCTTGACGCCTATGAGGGACACTTTGAGACGAAGTGCGCCCTACGGCTTGCACCGCTGGTGTTCGTGCGTCCCGGCGAGCTTCGGAAGGCGGAATGGTGCGAGTTCGATCTCGACAAGGCCGAGTGGCAGATCCCGGCGGCGCGCATGAAGATGCGTGTGAAGCATATCGTCCCGCTGTCGGAGCAGGCCGTCGCTGTCCTGCGGGAACTCGAACCGCTCACGAACAGGCCAATCGCGTCAAAGCCGGACGCGCCGCGCTACCTCTTTCCCGGCGCCCGGTCGCGAGAGCGGCCCATGAGCGAGAATGCAGTCCTCGCCGCGCTACGGCGCATGGGATACTCGAAGGACGAGCAGACAGGTCATGGCTTCCGAAGCTTGGCCTCCACGCATCTGCATGAGCAGGGCTGGAACCATCAGGCCGTCGAGCGTCAGCTTGCGCATGCGGAGCGGAACGCGGTTAGCGCAGCCTATAACTTCGCCGAGCATCTGTCTGAGCGGCGGAAGATGATGCAGGCATGGGCGAACTACCTAGATGGCCTGAAGGCTGGGGCGGTGGTAGTTCCGCTTTTCAAGTCCGCCTGACGAGTCCGGATCAAACCGGATACTTCAATCGACGAAGAGGTACGATGAGCGCCGCCGACGCCAGCCCGCCAGAGCTTGAACTTGAGGTCTTGGCGTTCAAACGGAAGGACCTCGACGCGCTGTCGAAGGACGAAGTAGCCCTGTTTTTTCTGTTCGGCCATATCGCCAACGAGCTAGCGGTACTCAACAAGCTTCACCTCTGGTCATCGTATTCCGTGCAGCAGGACGGCATCCTGGGCCACGCCGGGATCACTCAGGCTCTCGTCGTTGCGCGGCTGCTCGCAAGCAAGCTTCTGGAAGCATGGCAGGCCATCCAGCGAGGTTACTTCGGCACGAAGCTGTCGCAGCAATACGAGAAGCTGCTGAGTGAGGAAGGCCGTCGCGCACTGAAGGCGTGCAGTCAGTACTTCGGAAAG
>CAYYVZ010000502.1:0-2922 GCA_964475235.1 uncultured Myxococcales bacterium
TTCGAGAGTGCCTTCTCAACGTCGCGCTTCGCGCTCCTTATGGAAAGGAACCGGACTCGCCGCTCGCCGGCTCGCGGCTCCGGCGCAATGCGGCGAGGCGCCAGAGGGCGAGGGCGAGGGCGACGACGGAGGCGTACTGGCCGCCCGTGAGACCCCAGAATCGCGGGTCGGAGCCCTCGAGATCGGTGGCACGCAGGAAGTCCATGAAGAAGCGCGCCGGCGCGTAGAGGGCGACGACGACCGCGACGTAGATTCCCGGCCGGTAACCGTCTGTTCGCTCGCGGGCGCGCAGCACGAAGATCGCGGGCACGAGGACCGCCGCGGTGAACAGCAGCTCGTAGAAGCCCAGGTTGTGACGCGCACCCTCGGGGTACGCGAATGCGAGCGGAAAGTCGGACAGGCGGCCCATGTGGTCGCTGGTCAGCGTGCAGCCGAGTCGCCCGAACAGCCAGCCGAGCACGAGGCCCTGGAGGAGCACGTCGGCGTGTGTCCACCACGACGCCTTCTTCCTCGCGAAGTAGAACGCCAGACCGGCGAGCGCGCCGAAGAAGCCGCCGTACGAGCTGATGCCGTCCCACACGTACAGGAAGGTCACGATGCCGTCGCGCGCGATCTTGTCCTGGCGATAGAGCAGCACGTCGGCGACGTGCGCGCCGACGAAGCCGGCGCCGATCGCCCACGCAGCGGCCGTGCGCATCTCGGCCTCGGGGATACGGCGCTCGGCCGCGAGGCGAAGCGCCAGCGCGTGGCCGAGCAGCACGCCCGCGGCCACGAGCGATCCGAAGACCTGGAACGGAAAACCGAAGACCAGGAACTCCTGGGGTCCCGAATACGGAGGAATCATCGCCTGGTCGCTCCCGGTCGCATCATACGCGACCGACTCGCAGCAGCAGAGGCCAGCGCACGTCGCGTTCGCCCTCGCCCCAGAGCGGTGCGAGCCCGGCCGTGAGAGCAGGGAGCGGGTCGCTTCCGTGGGCCTTGCGGTAGCCGGCCACCGACGACCATGTGCCGATGTAGGCGACGAAGCGGTCGAGGCTCCAGCGCGCCGTCATCGAGAACTCGGGCGCCGCGACGCGCGGGAACGGGAACGGCACGGTCGAGTACGCCGACTCGACGAGCGCGCGCTCGGGCGGCCAGTAGGGACCGACCGTCCTGCCGGCGAACTCGAGCAGCGCGACGTCGATCGGCGGCGCGACATACGCGAGTCCATACCCCCATTCCGCGAGCACGCCGCCCGGCTTCAGCACGCGGCGCGCCTCGGCGTGAAAGCGATCCACGTCGAACCAGTGCAGGGCCTGGGCGACGGTGACGAGGTCGGCGCTCGCGTCGGCGAGCGGCGACTGCTCGGCGGGTGCGACGAGGTACTCGACTCGTTCGCCCCGCTCGGCCTCGGCGATCTGCGCGCTGCTGGCGTCGGTGGCGACGACGCGGCGGAAATCCTCCGAGAGCGCGACCGCGGCCTGGCCGCTACCCGTCGCGCAGTCCCACGCGAGCTCGCGCGTGGAGCAAAGCGAAGCGAGCCACGCGAACAGCTCGCGCGGATAGCCGGGACGCCAGCGGCGGTAGTCGTCGCTCGCGTGGCTGAAGTGGTCCTTGAAGCCGGTGCCGGTCATCGCGGGGGGCGCCCGGCTGCCGGAATCGGGGAAGACGCGGAAGGTGCCGGCCGCGCGCGCACGCCGCTCGCGGCCAGATTCGCACGGGTCGTGTCGGCCGGCCGGGAACGCACTTCAGTCATCGAGGGTGATCTCGAGGATCGCGCGCGCGTCGTAGCGGCCCGAAATCTTCGAGAGCGTGTCGGTGATCCACTTCTGCCAGCCGTACTTCCTGTCGAGCGCGTCGTACGCGCGCGCGATCCCGGCGGCGTCCTCCACGATGCGGGCGGTCCCCGTCCACGTCGGACCGCCGTCGAGTTTGCCGCGCCAGTCGCAGGTGGTGATCTCGATGCGCGGGTTGCGGCGAAGCCTCTTCACCTTCCACGAGCGTGCCTCGGTGAACATGTAGAGCTTGCCGTCGCCGGCGGCCTGCCAGATCGGCACGCCGACCGGCGTGCCGTCGCGTTTGAAGGTGGTCAGGCGCGAGTACGGGACGGAGCCGAGGATGCGAAGACCCTCGGCGGCGGCGGCTGGGCTCATGGCTGGTTCCTTCCGGGCGCGGCCGGCGGGTTGAGGCGCCACGCGTCGCCGCGCGGGCGCCGCTCGATGACGACGACGCGGCCGACGAGGCGAGCGGGTGGCGCCTCGTGCGGTTTCGTGAGCTCGATGCGGCCGGCGACGCCCTGCACCACGCGAAGCCCCGCGTCGGTATCGACGAAGCCCTTGGCACGAAGTGCCGCGCGCTCTTCCAGTACCTGCTGTACCGCGCTCTCGCGGATGCCCGCTTCGAAGGCGATCTCCTCGCACCGGTACTCGTCGTGGGCGTGCGCCGCGTGATCGTGGGATTCGACGGCCGCGGCGGCTTCGCGTACCGCGCGCGAGCCGGGCTCGGGCGGAAAGAAGAGCCGCGCGTCCACGTCGCCGAAGCTCGCGCGCACGATCGTCAGATCGGGCTGCATGCGGCGGACGCGCGCCTCGGCGCGGGCAGCGTCGGCTTCGTCGAGCAGGTCGGTCTTGCTCAGGACCACGAGGTCGGTCGAGCACACCTGGTCTTCGAACGTACGGTCGAGGTCGCGGCCGCTCGCGACCTGCTCGGCGGAGACGACGACGACCGAGCTTTCGTCGACGGCCCACGCACGCACGGGATCGCGCCAGAAGTTGATCAGCGTGTCGTAGGGAAGCGCCACGCCCGAAGTCTCGACGATCACGCGCTCCGGATGCGAACGTTCCCAGAGCTGCTGTAGCGTTCGCACGAGATCGTCCGAAAGCCGGCAGCACACGCATCCGCCGGCAAGCTCGACAAAGTCGCCATCGGATAATGCAGCGGATG
>CAYYVZ010000503.1:0-2919 GCA_964475235.1 uncultured Myxococcales bacterium
GTCCCCGATTGAGAGGACGAGATGACGCAACCGACTACGATCGAGATCGACGCGAACGGGATCTACTTCACCGCCCTCGAGCAGGGCAGCGGCCAGCTCATGCTCTGCGTGCACGGCTTTCCCGACGACGCGCGGACGTGGCGCCGCCAGATGCAGCCGTTCGCGGACGCGGGCTACCGGGTTGTCGCGCCGTTCCAGCGCGGCTACGCGCCGACGTCGGCGTCGCCGACAGGCACTTACCAGACGGCGGCGCTGGGTCGCGACATCATTTCGCTCCTCGACGCGCTGTCGCCCGGCAAGCCCGCCATCGTGTTCGGCCACGACTGGGGAGCGCTCGCCGCCTACTCGGCCGCGCTGCTCGCGCCCGGGCGCATCGAGAAGCTCATCACGGCCGGCGTGCCCTACGGCCCGCAGGTCCAGATCGGCATGATGACGAGCTACGCCCAGCAGAAGCGGTCCTGGTACATCTTCTTCTTCCAGAACTTCATGGCCGAGATGGCCGTGTCGCACGACGGCCTGCGCTTCATCCGGAACCTGTGGCGGGACTGGTCGCCGACCTGGGACTTTACCGAGGAGGACATCGGCCCGGTCCTCGAGACGCTCGGCAAGCCCGGCGTGCTCGAGGCAGCGATCGGCTACTACCGGTGCATCTTCGACCCGTCGCGGCAGGACCCGGCCCTGATGGCCGAGCAGGTCCGCTACGGCGCCGAACCCATCGACGTTCCGACGCTCTACTTCCACGGCACGAGCTGCGGCTGCATGGGCGTCGAGCTCTGCGAGGGCATGGAGGCGTCGTTTCCCAAGGGCCTGGAGAAGGTCATCCTCGAGGGCGCAGGGCACTTCGTGCACTGCGAGAGACCTGGCGAGGTAAATACGCGAGTTTTAAAGTTTCTCGAGAAGTAGGAAATCGGGGACGGGTACAGGTTTTCGGGAGCGCCGCTGCACGGCGCGGCGTATCGCAAAAACCTGTACCCGTCCCCTTGTCCCGATTGCGAGTCGGTCGGTATGGCGCGAGGGCCGTCTCTCGAGTGCGGGGGTTGTAACACCGGCCCCCGGACCGCTGCCAACACAAAACGACCGGGCCACGGAATGGAGTGAAAAATGTCATCGTCGTCTGAAACGAAGGGCCGCTCGGACGGCCGCGAAGACGCCGCGCTGCGGCGCCTCGTCATGCAGCCGGGCTTCATCGAGCACGCCGAAGGCTCGGTGCTGATCGAGATGGGCCGGACCCGGGTCATCTGTACCGCCAGCGTCGAGGAGGGAGTCCCCGGATTCCTCAAGGGGCGCGGCACCGGCTGGGTCACGGCCGAGTACGGCATGCTCCCGCGCTCGACCCATACCCGCAACGACCGCGAGGCCGCCCGCGGCAAGGTCGGCGGCCGCACCATGGAGATCCAGCGCCTGATCGGCCGCAGCATCCGCGCGGCCATGGACATGCGCGCCCTCGGCGAGCGGACCGTCAAGCTCGACTGCGACGTCATCCAGGCCGACGGCGGGACGCGAACGGCGTCGATCACCGGCGCGTGGGTGGCGCTGGCCCTGGCCTGCCGCAAGCTCGAGCGCGAGGGGCTGGTCGAGAAGAGCCCGGTCACCAAGGCCGTGGCGGCCATCAGCGTCGGCATCGTCGGCGGCCGCGCCATGATGGACCTCGCCTACGACGAGGACTCCCAGGCCGACGTGGACATGAACGTCGTCATGACGAGCGAGGGCGAGTTCGTCGAGGTCCAGGGCACGGGTGAGGGCGGCACCTTCAAGCGCGCCCAGCTCGACGAGCTGACCGACCTCGCGTGGAACGGCATCCGCCAGCTCATCGACGCGCAGCGGGAGATCGTGGGCGGGTAGGGAACGCCTCCGGACGAACATGATCGACACGCTCGTTCTCGCCACCACGAACAAGGGCAAGCTGCGCGACTTCCGGCTGCTCTTCGAAGGCTCGGGCATCGCCATCGAGGTGCCCGCCGACCACGGCGTCGAGCTCGACGTGGAGGAGACCGGCGAGACGTTCACCGACAACGCGCTGCTGAAAGCACGTGCGTTTGCTGCGGCGCTTCCCGGCCGTGCGGTGCTCGCCGACGATTCGGGCCTTGTCGTCGAGGCGCTCGGCGGCGAACCGGGCGTGCGCTCGGCGCGCTACGCGGGCGAGCCCTGCGACGATCGCGCGAACAACCTCGCGGTGCTTGCGAAGATGGAAGGCGTCGCCGACCGGCGCGCGGCGTTCGTGGTCGTGCTCGCGCTGGCGCTTCCCGACCGGCGCGAGCTCGTCGTCGAAGGCCGCTGCGAAGGCACGATCGCCTTCGAGGAACGCGGCACCAACGGCTTCGGCTACGACGTGATCTTCTGGCGCGACGACCTCGGCTCGACCTTCGGAGAAGCGTCGCCGGCGGAGAAGAACGCACGCAGCCACCGCGCGGCCGCCGTCCGTGCGCTGCTGGAGAAGCTTCGCTCTGTCTGACTCGGCACCGCGACGTCGGAAACGGAAAAACGCCCCCGTCCCCGCTCTCTCCTTGCATCGCCTCTGCTCGGACAACACGAATCCGGCCTGAGCCTTCACCCGCAGGGTACGGGCCGGACCGATGCGTGTAAGATTTGCCGATCTCGAGCTGGACGAAGACCGCCGCGAGCTTCGCCGCGAAGGCGAGCCCGAGGCCGTCGAGCCGCGCGTCTTCGATCTCATCGCGTACCTCGTCCGCCACCGCGACCGCACCGTTCCGAAAGACGAGCTGCTCGAACGCCTGTGGCCCGACCGCCAGGTGCAGGAGGGCGCGCTCGCGGTCTGCATCCACCGCGCACGCCGCCTCGTGGAAGAAAACGGCTCGCGCGCGATCCTGACCGAAGCACGCCGCGGCTACCGTTTCGTGGCTCCCGTCGAGCTCGTTCGCGAGGACGCGGCCGGCCCCCAGGGCCGCGAGCTGCTCGTCG
>CAYYVZ010000504.1:0-2910 GCA_964475235.1 uncultured Myxococcales bacterium
TAGCGGCCACCCTGCTCTATGGAGTCCGGACTTTCCTCCCGTGCCCCTTTTGATGGGGGCACCGGCGACTGCCCGTCCGGCTCAGGTTCCGGGCGGGACCATAACATCGGGGCCTGAAATCCGAACAGTTGGCCAGGTCATGCCACCGAAGTGATTGCCTTTTGCTCCCACAGCATGCGAAATGCATGCATGAAGAGCATCCAGATCCGCAACGTTCCCGACACGGTCTGCAGCGCTCTCAAGCGCAAGGCGGCTGAAGAGGGCCTCTCTCTGCAGGAGTACCTCCTCGCCCAGGTTCGTGACCTCGCCAGCCGTCCGAGCGTGCGGGAGGTCCTGCGTCGAGCCGCTGGACGAGGTGGCGTCGAAATGTCGTTCGAAGAGGCCGCCGAGCTCGTGCGCGCGGATCGCGACGCGCGATGATCGTCGTGGACGCCTCCGTCGTGGTCGCCGCACTGCTCGACGACGACGCGAACGGAGACCTGGCGCGTGAACGCATGAGCGAGAGCGCTTCGCTCCACGCGCCCGAGTTGCTCGACCTCGAAATCCTCTCCGTGCTGCGCCGGCTGACCGCTGCCGGTCGCATCGCCGAAAAGAGGGCGGTCCGAGCGGTCGAGGATCTCCTCGACCTCACGGTCCTGCGCTATCCGCACCACGCGTTCTCGTGGCGAATGTGGGAGCTGCGAAAGAACCTGACCCCGTACGACGCATCTTACGTCGCACTGGCGGAGGCGCTCGGATGTACGCTGGTCACGGCGGATCGCGCGATCGCCGGCTGTCCGGGGCTGCGTTGCGCAGTGGAATCGCTACGCGGCTGAAGCGCAGGTCCCGTGCCGACTCGCAGCGCGCCGTCAGCGGGAGCGCCGATGTGTCCGCAGCGTCGTCGCGTTATTTTCCTGCGGGTGCCGCGGCGTCGCGTGACTTCTCCGCAGCCGCGGCGGCTGGCTCGCGCGGCTTCGGCGCAGGGGCCGCCGCCTGCTCCCGCGACTGCTCCGTACTGCGCGACCGTGTCATCTGCACGTTGATGAACGGAGTCCTGGTCTTCGAGGCGTCGACAGGAACGTCCTGCGCAACGTATCCCGGCGAAACGACACGCATCGATTTCCAGTACTTTCTTCCCTTGATGACAAAGCGTCCGGCGCCGTCGCAGCTGCTGTAGAAGCTTCCGAAGGTAACGCCGCAGGGGCCGATCAGGTCCCCGGTCCTGGCATCCGTGACGTTGCCCGTCACACGAATCGACGTGCAACCGGCCAGAAGAGACACGCAGACGATGACGGGAACCCACGAAGTTTTCCGATGCATACGACCTCCTTCTCCTGGTTTCTCACCTGAACGGATCGACGGACGCCTTCCTGCAAGCTCGTGGTCGGCTACCGGCCCCACCCACTTGAGTCAACATTCCACGCGCTCGGTGTCACGTGGTCGCGGAGGCTTGTGTCGGCAAGTTCACATCTGGAGATGTGGCGCGCCTCGCAGTGCCGCCATGCGGCCCGGCGACGACGAAAGGGCGTAGATGGAAAGGCAGAAGCGGGCGATGCGGCGTCGGCGTCCTTCAGGAAGGAGCGCCCGGCGCAAAGAGAATGCGCTGGCACATCGGACAAACCCGCAGCGCCCCGGTCCGCCGCACCTCGAGCAGCGTCTGCGGCGGAATCTGCACGTGACAGCCGGAGCAGCAGCCCGACGCGTCGATCTCGACGACGGCGAGCCCCTGGCGGCGCTCGATCAGCGAGTCGTACTTCTTGCGCAGCGGCGCATCGACCGCAGTCGCGGCGCCGTCGCGCACCGCGCGATCGGCGTCGAGCTCGGTGCGCAGCGCGACGATGCGCTCCTCGGCCTCGCTCACGTGGCGGTGGTCTTCGTTCTCGAGCTCGGTGCGCTCGCCCTTGGCGACCAGGATTGCCGCTTCGAGCTCGTCGACACGCGCCATCAGCTCGAGCTGGGCGGTCTCGGCCTCGCGGATTTCTTCCTGCGCCTGCATCACTTCGCTGTGACCGGCGTGGACTTCCTTTTCGTTGCGAGCCTTCTGGGCGCGCTGACGCTTCTGCTTGAGAGCTTCCTGGAGGTCTTCGACCTTGCGCTCGGCAAAGGCCCGCTGCGAGACCGCGTCCTTGCGCGAGGCGAGCAGCGCATCGATCCTGGCGTTGCAGGCGGCGATCGCGGCGCGGCGCGCCGCAAGCTCGGCTTCGTACCGGCTCACGGTCCGCTGCTTGTCGAGCAGCTTGGTGTCGAGCGACTGGAGCTGAAAAAGAATCTCGAGCTGGCTGGACAAGCTTTTGCGTTCTCCCGCTGACCGTCGTGCGTGCGAAGTGGGCCCACCAGGACTTGAACCTGGGACCAGAGGATTATGAGTCCCCCGCTCTAACCAACTGAGCTATGGGCCCTCAGCCGCCAGGTTACGATATGAAGCCCTTGAGCTTCTTGCTTCGGACCGAGAGCCTCAGCTTGCGGAGCGCTTTCGCTTCGATCTGGCGGATGCGCTCGCGCGTCACCGAGAACCGGCTCCCGACTTCTTCCAACGTATGGTCGGTTTTTTCGCCTATTCCAAACCGGAGGCGGAGGACCTGCTCTTCGCGCGGCGTCAGGGACGAAAGGACCTGACGCGTGCGGTGCTGGAGGTTGCTCTTGACGACCGCCTCGGCCGGCGAGACCGCGCGCTGGTCCTCGAGGAAGTCGCCGAGGTGGCTGTCTTCCTCGTCCCCTACGGGAGTCTCGAGCGAGATCGGCTCGCGCGTGATCTTGAGGATCTTGCGTACGCGCTCCGGAGCCATGTCGAGGAGCTTGGCGACCTCGGCGTCGGTCGCCTCGCGTCCGTTGTCCTGCTGAAACTGGCGCTTGGTGCGGATGATCTTGTTGATCGACTCGATCATGTGCACCGGGATGCGGATGGTGCGTGCCTGGTCGGCGATCGAGCGC
>CAYYVZ010000505.1:0-2900 GCA_964475235.1 uncultured Myxococcales bacterium
CGTTGTGGTCCTGGCGCCACACGTGCGAGGTGAGCAGGTAGTTGAGCGACGCGATGGGGGGACGCCACCCGATCGACCTGGTGGTCCACGCTCCGGAGCTCTTCCCCAACGATCATGTCCTCGACCTCTGCTCGGTCGATGAGACGTACCGCCGGCTGTCGGTCGAGCACATGGCCAGCGTCCTCGACAAGACACGCTCGCTGCGGCGCTTCTTCACGTGCTCGGGGCCGACGGGCATCGTCACCAACGTCGGCGGCTTCTCGATCGATCGCGCGCTCACGCCGTCAGAGGCAGCACGCCGCCGTGAGAACCTCGGGCGCAGCCTGGCTGAGCTCGACACCACCGACTGCGCGATCTGGCCGCAGACGATGCCGCCGTATCCCTGGCATTTCGGCGGACAGCGCTTCCACAACCTCTTCGTCGATGCAGACGAGATCGAGTCGATCTGCACGGAGCTCGGCCTCGGCATCTGCTTCGACACCTCGCACTCCAAGCTCGCCTGCACCCTGCGTAGCCAGTCCTTCGACCGCTTCGTCGAGCAGGTCGCGCCGTTCACGCGGCACCTGCACGTGGCCGACGCCGCCGGGACCGACGGCGAGGGCCTGCAGGTCGGCGAGGGCGAGATCGACTTCGTGACGCTCTTTGATCAGCTCGATCGGCTCGCGCCCGTCGCGAGCTTCCTGCCGGAGATCTGGCAGGGCCACGAAAACGGCGGTGAAGGTTTCTGGCTGGCGCTGACGCGCCTCGAAGCGCTCACCACAGAACAGCACGAAAGGAACATCGAACATGTCGGTCACGCCGACTAGCACCCTTCCTGACGCCGTCCCCTTCGGTGACGCTCGGCTGGACGACCACGCGGCCTTCGCACAGCGCCTTCACGAAGACGGCTACGTGGTCGTGCAGAACGTCTTCACGCCCGACGAGATCGCGCGTATGCGCGAGGTCGTCACGGGCCACCTCAAGCGCAAGGGCGCGCGCTTCAGCCTCGGCAAGACGCAGCCCAACGCCGCGATCCTTGTGCCGGGCCTGCGCGAGGTCATCGCCCATCCACGCGTGGTGACGCTGTTCAAGTCGCTCATCGGCAAGGAGAACACCGTGTTCACCGGCCACTGCGACATCCACATGAACATGCTCTCCGGCTGGCACCGCGATTCGGGCGAGGCCTTCGGCGGCTACTTCACCGGCGACTACATCCCGGACGAGTCGGTCCGCGTCTACAAGATGGCTGTCTACCTCCAGGACGCCACCCCGAGCGACGGCCTGTTCGTCGTGCCCAAGTCGCACAACGCGAAGAGCTATGACACCGGCCAGGCCGTCCAGGCCAAGACGAAGGCCGGCGACGTCGTCATCTTCGACGTGCGCATCGCGCACGTCGGGCAGCTCCCGGACACGATCGAGAAGGGCATCAAGGCGATCAACATCGCGCTGAGCGGCAAGAGCCGTCTCAAGGAGGACAGCCCCATCGCGACCTGGCTGAAGAGCGTCTACTGGAAGCTCATCCGCCGCCGTGACCGGCTGTCCATCTTCTTCACCTACGGCGAGAACAACGTGCGCACGAACGAGTTCTCGGAGTCGAACATGACGCGCCAGAACGAGCAGGCGAGCGCGAGCGAGACCGCCATCCCGGCCCCGCTGGCCAACGACCTCTCCGAGCAGGGCGTCAAGGTCTTCGCTGCGTGAGGAACGCCGTACACCGCGCGCGGGCGCGCGGTGACCGCACGCCCGTGACGAACTGATGTCCGCGTTCCGGGCCGCGACGTCGCGGGCCGCGGCTCTCCGCGAGGCCGGCTTCAAGAAAGCCGCCCCGTTCGCGTTGAACGCTGGCCTGCGCCTCACCGCGATGGGCGGGAAGTTCCTCTTCCTGCTCATTGCGGCGACGTCGATGGAGGAAGACGACTTCGGGCGGATCGGCATCGTCCTGGCCACCGCGTTGATCCTGGTGGCGGTCGTCGGACTCGAGGGCTATCAGACCCTGATCCGCGACATCGTCCAGTCCGACGCCGAGAAGCAGCGCGGCGTTCGTGGGTTCTACGTCCGATTCGCGGTGATGAGTGCCGTGCTCTCGGGCGTCCTCGCAGTCGCGATCTTCAGCGCCTACGGCTGGCCCCTCCCGCTGGTCCTGCTCGCCGCTGCCGTGGTGGCCTGCGAACACCTCAACATCGAGGTCGGTCGGATGCTGGTGACGGAGGGGCGCGCAACGTTGTCCATCGTCGCCACGGCCGCCAGGACCGGCGTCTGGGCGCTCGCGCTCCCGATCGTCTCAGCGGTCGGGATCATCTCCTTCGATTGGGACGAGTATCTCGTGCTTGGCGCCTGGCTGAGTTGCTCCATAGCGGGCATGCTCTGCGCCGTCCCGATCCGCCGGCTCTACCTGGGTATCCACATGGGATTCCCCGACTTCCGCGGGATGTACCGGCGCCTGCTCAAGGCCTCCGGCATCTGGGTGGTCATCACCGCGTCGTGGCGGGTGCTTGAGAACGGGGGACGACTGATCGTCGGGGTGTTCCTCGGCGAGGCGGCGAGTGGTCGCTTCACGCTCCTGTCGACGATCGGCTCGTTTGCGTTGGTGTCGGCGAAGGGCGTGCTTGAGCCGATGTACTTCCCCCGGCTCATCGGGGATGACGCCGAGCGCGAGTTGCAACGGTTTGCCACCGCGCTGAAGTGGTTGATCGCCGCGTCCGCGCTGGGCAGTTTCGTACTCGCCGCGATCTACTCGGCGATCGGCGAGTCGATCTCCAGCAGTGAGTGGGTCGTGCTGGCCTCCGTCGTCGTCGCGTCGTCGGCGCTGACCTTCTCCCAGATCCCGCACTTCGCGCTGTACCGGCACGGCCGGGACCGCGTCATCCTGCGCTGCAACCTCACTGCCGGCATCGTGGGCTTGCTGGCAGCCTGCGCGCTCA
>CAYYVZ010000506.1:0-2892 GCA_964475235.1 uncultured Myxococcales bacterium
CGCGCGACGATGCACGCGCGCGGGCAGCGTCCCGGGACGCCGTCCGGCGCCGCCGTCGTGCGGCTTACAGCGAGCCGGCAGCGGCGAGCCGCGGCATCAACCGGCAGTGATCGGCTTGTGTCCCGGCTGGGCACGAACCCGGTCGAGCCAGTGTCCGATGGCGACGAACGGGCTGAGGTCGAAGCCGCCTTCGTCGGCGACGTGCGTGTAGGCGTAGAGCGCGATGTCGGCGATCGTGTAGCGATCGGCGACGAAGAAGCGGTTCGTCGACAGGTGCTTCTCCATCACCTGCAGCGCCGCAGTGCCGTCCTTGATCTTTTCCGCGTAACGCCGGCGCCGGTGCGAATCGAACTCGGTGTGGCGAAGCCAGAACCGCGACGTCGCGATGTTCGGCTCGTGGCTGTACTGCTCGAAGCACATCCACTGCATCACCTGTGCCTTGGCCCAGCGCTCGGCCGGCAGGAACGGCGTTCCCTCGGCGAGGTAGAACAGGATTGCGTTCGACTCGGCCAGGCAGCGTCCGTCTTCGAGCTCCAGCAGGGGGATCTTCCCGTTGACGTTCTTCGCGAGGAACTCGGGCGTGCGTGACTTGCCCTTGAGGATGTCCACCTCGACGTACTCGTACGGAATGCCGAGCTGGCCGAGCAACAGCCTCACCTTGTAGCCGTTGCCGGAGTCGTGGAAGTCGAAGAGCCTGAGCAAGAAAGTTTACCTGTCTTCGCCGCTCGCGCGGCCGTCGTTATCGATTCGCGGCTACGCTCATCCTGCCGATCCGTCGCAAAGCTCACCGATCCGGAAAGTAGCGTTTCGCGAGCCCGTCGAGGCCGTTGCGGAAGATGCGCGTGACGAACCACTGCATCGGCCAGCCGAGCCCGGGTACCTTCGACTCGAAGCGGCAGCGCCAGGTGACGAGCGTACCGTCGCCGTCCGGCTCGAAAATCGACTCGCCGTAGTGCCCCTTCATGGGCAGGCCGCCGCGGATGATCCTGTACGCAAAGCGCCGGGGCGGATCCCACTCGACGACCTCTTCGTACACGTTGACGCCGTTCGATCCGAACCCGCGTACACAACCGAGGCCGTTCCTGTCGGGTTTGCCCTCCACCTCGAGCCACGAGTTGCTGAAGCCCGCCCAGTTCTTCCAGTCGGCATGGTTCGAGTAAGCCTCGAAGACTTTCTCGACGGGAGCGGAGAAGCGTCTCTTTACGTTGACGTGCTGCATGTTCCTCTGTGTCCCCGGCCGCCGGCCCGGCGCTACGCTCCCCGCGACGGCAGCGGCACGATGGCCGAGACCCGCTTCATGTGCTCGCGGTAACCGGGCCGCCTCGCCGCGCTGCGCTCGTCGAGCAGCGGCACGCTGACGAACACGAACATCGCGGTCATGGCGACCGCTCCGGCGATCGACCACAGGTGCGGTTCGGCCGCGAGCCCGAAGAGCGCGAGACCCCACCAGAAGGAGTTCTCGCCGAAATAGTTCGGGTGCCGCGAGTATGCCCAGAGCCCGGTCGCCAGGATTTCCTCGTGGCTGCGGCGCTGCCGGACGTGGGCCCGCAGTTGCTCGTCGGCGACGGCCTCGATGACGGTGGCGCCGACCGCGACCACGAACGCGAGGAAGTCGAGAAGGCCGAGCGGCGCCGGCGACGTCATCGCCGAGTACACGGGAAGAAGCCCGAGGAAGACGATGAACGTGGGAAAGAAGTGAATGCCGGCGAGGCTCGCGACGGGCCAGGCCCTGCCCGTCTTCGAGCGGATGTCGACGTAACGCCAGTCTTCGTGGCCGAGCCCGTGCCAGCCGCGGTACCAGTTCCACGTCAGCCGTGCGCCCCAGAATGCGAGCGCGAAGAGCACGAGCGCCTGACGCATGGGATTCGCGCCGTCGGCATGCATCGTGCCCGCCCAGTACCACGCGATGGGGAAGGGAACGACGCTCCAGTACGCGTCGTAAAAGCTCGAGTTGTCGAAGGCCATGCTGAACGCGAAGATCGCGAGTGTGGCGGCCGAGTCGGCGACGAGAGCGACGACGAGAGGATGGGCGCCGCTCATCGCCCGCCCCGCGATGAGCGCGAGCACGAGCGCCGACACGTACGCGAGGACGACCAGCATGGTGGCACGGCGCATGCGGGTTTCTATGCGGCCAAGACCCCGCCGAAACAAGCCGGGAAGTGCGCCGGTCGAACGGGAGACTTGGTCTTGGAGGGAGGGGACGGGGTGTTTCTCGCAGGGCGCCTCCGCAGCGAGCGAAGCTCGCGAGGACTAGCGACCGAGAGAAATACCGCGGCCCCTCCCGATAGCGACGCTACTCGGGATACTCGACGGAAACGTCGTCGGTCTCGGGCACGGACTGGCAGGTGAGCACCCAGCCCTCTTCGATCTCGGCCGGCGAGAGAAAGTCGTTATGCAGCATCTTCACCTTGCCGCACGCGAGCTTCGCCATGCAGCATCCGCAGAACCCGCTCTCGCACGACGACGGCGGCTCGAGGCCGGCCCGCTTGGCCGCATGGAGCACCGTCTCGGCCTCGCGCACCTCGATCGTGTGCTCGGCGCCGTCGAGCGAAAGGCGTACGGTCCGAAGCGGTCCCGCGTGGCCCGAAACCTCCTCTTCGTTCTCCAGCGACGCGAAGCGCTCGATGTGAACAGCCGTCTCGGGCACGCCCGCCGCGACCAGCGTGCGCTCGACCGTGTCCATGAAGGGGCCGGGACCGCAGATGTAACACTCGTGGCCGGTGCGCCCTTCGATCTGGAGCCGCACGGCCGCGTCGTCGACGAAGCCCTCGCGCACGTCGAGCCGGTGCACGATCTCGAGCCGGTCGGCGTAGCGCGCCGCCAGCTCGTCGAGCTCGCCCCGGAAGATGATCGAGGCCTCGTCGCGGTTGGCGTAGACGAGGCGCACGCGCC
>CAYYVZ010000507.1:0-2888 GCA_964475235.1 uncultured Myxococcales bacterium
GAAGCGCTGCGGCGCACACATCAATCCGGCCGTCACGCTCACTTTCTGGAGGCTCGGGCGCATCGGCGCGCGCGATGCGGTGGCCTACGCCGCCTCCCAGTTCGCAGGCGGGACTGCCGGCGTCGTGCTGGCCGGCGCGGTGGTTGGCGACCGACTCGCCATTCCCGCAGTCAACTACGCCGTTACGCAGCCCGGCACGGACGGCTCCGGCGCGGCGCTTCTGGGCGAGCTCGTCATCTGCTTTTCGATGATGGGCACCGTGCTCGTCTGCCAGAGCTTCGACCGCCTGAAGCATCTCGGCGGCCTGGCCTGCGCGACGCTTCTCGCGCTCTTCATCGTGTTCGAATCGCCGCTCTCCGGCACCAGCCTGAACCCCGCGCGAACGTTCGCGTCGGCGGCCGTGGCCGGCGTGTGGACGGGAGCGTGGATCTACTTCCTCGCGCCGCCTCTCGGGATGCTCGCGGCGGCCGAGCTCTACCGGCGCCGGTTCGCGCACGTGTGCGACCGCGCCGACGCGAATCCCGGCCTTGCGCTGTGCACGGCGGCCGGCACCCACCACCGCAGGAGAACGGCATGACGAGCGAAGACTATTCGCGCCCGGCGGCATCGACCGCGACGCGCTACGACATCATCATCATCGGCACCGGAGCAGGCGGAGGCACGCTGGCCTGGCGGCTCGCATCTTCCGGCAAGCGAATCCTGCTCGTCGAGCGCGGTACCTACATCCCGCGCGAGAAGGAGAACTGGGACTCGCGAGCCGTCGTCGTCGAAGGCCGCTACAACTGCGGCGAGACGTGGCGGGACCGCCGCGGGGAGGGGTTCGAGCCCGGCACGCACTACGCGGTGGGAGGCAATACCAAGTTCTACGGCGCGGCCCTCATCCGCATGCGCGAGAGCGACTTCGGCGAAGTCCGCCACGTGGACGGTGTCTCGCCCGCGTGGCCCATCTCCTACGACGATCTCGAACCGTACTACACGAAAGCCGAGTACCTCTACCACGTGCACGGCCTGCGCGGAGCGGACCCCACCGAGCCGCGCGCGAGCGCGCCGTATCGCCATCCCGCCGTCTCGAGCGAACCGCGCATCCGCGAAATCTGGGAAGGCATGGAAAGGCAGGGCCATCGCCCGTTCCCGATGCCGGTCGGCATCCTGCTCGACGAGGAGAACCCGAGCGCGAGCCGCTGCATTCGCTGCAACACCTGCGACGGTTTCCCCTGCCTGGTCGAGGCGAAAGCCGACGCGCAGGTCTGCTGCGTCGATCCGGCGCTTCGCCACGCGAACGTCACGCTGCTCGACCGCGCGCGCGTCACTCGCCTGGAGACCTCGGAGTCGGGCCGCGAGGTGACCGGCGTCGTCGTCGAGAGGGAAGGGCGCTTCGAGACGTACCGCGCGGACGTGGTCGTCGCCTCTTGCGGAGCCATCAACTCGGCTGCTCTGCTGCTTCGCTCGGCCACCGAGCGCCATCCCCGCGGCCTCGCCAACGGCTCGGGTCTCGTCGGGCGCAACTACATGAGCCACGTGAACACGATGTTCCTCGCCGTTTCGAGGCACCGGCACGGCACGCGCTTCAGCAAGACGCTGGGGCTCAACGATTTCTATCACGCAGGCGAAGGGCGCGAGTTCCCGCTCGGACACATCTCGCTGATGGGTGCGGTGGACGCGAACATCCTGAGGGCCGGCGCGCCGCGACTCGCGCCGACGATGACGCTCGAGGCCCTGGCCGACCACGCCGTGCCGTTCTGGATGACGACCGAGGACCTTCCGGACCCGGACAACCGCGTGACGCTCGGCGAAGACGGCGGCATCGTGCTGGCGTACACGCCGAACAACGAGAAGGCGCATGCCGAGCTCGGCCGCGAGCTGAAGAAGATCCTCCGCAAGATCGAGTTCGAGGAGCATCTGGTGCCGCTGCAGGCCTACATTCCCGGCCGCATCCCGCTGGCCGGAGTAGCGCACCAGAACGGAACCCTGCGCTTCGGTACCGATCCGGCGACGTCGGTGCTCGACGTGAGCTGCCGCACGCACGAAGTGGACAACCTCTACGTCGTGGACGGCAGCTTCTTCCCGTCGAGCTCGGCGGTGAATCCGGCGCTGACGATCATGGCCAACGCGCTGCGCGTGGCCGAGCACCTGATCGCGAGGATGGGCGGGCGGTGAGGCTTCGCATCCGTCCGCGGACCCTGTCCGCCGCGCGGGCGGCACGCGCGCGAAGCGCGGCAGCGTGCGTTGCCGCGTCTCTCGTGATGCTGGCCGTCGCCGGTGCGGTGGAAGCGGGCGTGACCGGGGTGCCGGCCGTCGGCATGACCGTGGACGACCTCGACCGTTCGGCCGCGTTCTTCACGCAGGTGCTCGGCTTCCGGAAGGAAGGCGAGCGCGAAGAGGCGGGCGCAGGCGTGGAAGCGAGGAGCGGTGTCTTCGGCGCGCGCGTACGCATCGCGACGCTCCGCCTCGGGGAGGAGACGCTGGAGCTCAGTGACTACCTCGCGCCGAGGGGGAAGCCTTATCCGCGCGGCACGCGCGCCAACGACCTGTGGTTCCAGCACATCGCGATCGTGGTGTCCGACATCGACGCGGCTTACGGGCGCCTGCGTGCGGCCGGCGTCGAGCACGCGTCGACGGGCCCGCAGACGCTGCCGGACTCGATCCCCGCAGCCGCCGGAATTCGTGCGTTCTATTTTCGCGACACCGACGGACACTTCCTCGAGCTCATCCAGTTTCCGCCGGGCAAGGGCGACCCGCGCTGGCAGCGCCGCGGGGAGGATCTCTTCCTCGGCATCGATCACACCGCGATCGTCGTCGCCGACACCGAGCGATCGCTGCGCTTCTATCGCGACGCGCTCGGCCTGGCGGTCGCAGGCCGAAGCGAAATCTGCGGAACCGAGCAGGAG
>CAYYVZ010000508.1:0-2883 GCA_964475235.1 uncultured Myxococcales bacterium
CAACCACGTGCCGCCCACGGCCTTCGCGCTGTTCCGCGCGGAGGGCTGGGTAATCTGCAACTTCGTGCCGAGGCCTGCCGAGATGGAACGCGGCACGGCGCGCCTTCCGTACTACCACCGCAACATGGACTACGACGAGATCGGCTTCCTGCACGACGGCACGATGATGGGCGCACCGATGCTGAAGGCCACGTTCATGGTGCACCCGCGCGGCTCCGTGCACGGGCCGGGCGAACTCGCCCGCGACATGGCCGAGCAGCACTGGGACGCGATCAGCTACTACGACCTGCAGGCCGTCAACATCGACGCGGTCCGGCCTCTGACGATCGCACCGGAAGCGCGCGCGACGGCGCGCACCGAAGTGCAGCTGATTCAGGGCGGCTGAGGCTTCGATGGCGGCGATCCAGCTACTCCGTTATCCGCAGCTCGGGCCCAGTCTCTGGTCCTTCGACAAGCTGCCCGGCTCCACCAAGGTGGAGAACATCCCGATCCTCGCCGAAGACCGCGGCGAGTCGCACGGCGTGCTCTATTCGCGCGGCGGCGAGAAGACCGTCGTCTGCATGATGCACCCGCGCGGCGACATGAGCCGCCACTACGCGATTCCGTACCTGCTCGAGGCGGGTTATGCCGCGTTCGGACAGGCCGGGCGCTGGGTGAACAACGACGTCGGCCTGATCCACGAGATGCTGATCACGGACGTCGCCGCGTCGATGAAAGAGCTGAAAAGGCGCGGCTACGAGAAAGTCGTGCTGCTCGGCAACAGCGGCGGCGGCGCGCTCTACACGTTCTACCAGTCCCAGGCCGTCACGAAGGCGCCCGACCGGCTCACGACGACGGCCGCGGGCGACCCCTACGACCTCAACAAGTTCGAGATGCCGGAAGCGGACGGCATCGTGCAGCTCGCGACCCACCTCGGCCAGGGCGTGCTCATGCTCGGCTGCATCGACCCGTCGGTGGTGCGCGAGGACAAGCCGCTCTCGCTCGATCCGAAGCTCGACATGTTCAACCCCGAGAACGGCTACCGCGAGCCGGACGCGTCGAGCAGCTACGGAAAGGACTGGCTGGCCGAGTACCGCGTCGCGCAGCGCGGCCGCGTGCAGCGGCTCGATGCGATCGCGCGCAGCTACATCGACGTGCAGCGCCACCACCAGCAGGAGATGGCGAACGAGCACTTCGACGGGCTCTCGCTCAAGCAGAAACAGTTCGTGTGGCGCCGCGCCTTCGTCGGCCGCTACATGGAGATTCACCGCACGGAGGCCAATCCGGCCTACTGCGACATGTCGATCCACAAGTCGGAGCGCGACTACGGCTCGTTCTTCTCGCCGCGTCCCGACATCTTCAATTCGATCGAGGCGGGTTTCGGAAAACTTCACACACCGCGCGCGTGGCTTTCGACGTGGTCAGGCCTGTCGTCGCGCGCTGCCACTCTCGAATGCATTCCGAAGATCAAGCAGCCGACGCTCGTCATCAGCTACACGAGCGACAACGTCGTCTGGATTCCCGATCTCGAGGCCATCCATGCGGCTTCCGGCGCCGCCGACAAGCAGATGCACTACGTCGACGGCGATCACCTTGGCCTGCCCCCCAAGTGCAAACCGAACGCGAACGGGCGCGACGGCGCGATGAAGATCGTGACGGCGTGGCTGCGCGAGCGTTTCCCGGCGGCGTAGTCGCCGAGCGCGGCTTCTGACCCATGGCAGTTCTTCGTTTCGGACACCTCGGCATCTGCGTGTCGAGTCTCGCAGCTTCGATTCCGTTCTACCGCGACCTGCTCGGCTTCCGTCCGCTCACACAGGTGGAGGTCAAGGGCGCGGACGCGGATCAGCTTCTTCGCCTGAAAGGCGTGGACCAGACGACCGCGTTTCTCGAGCGCGACGGCGTGAGGCTCGCGCTGTTCGAATTCCGCTCGCCGAAGCCCACCGGCGGCAAGCCGCGCGAGATGAACGAGCACGGCATGGCGGCGATCATGCTGCGCGTGGACAACCTCGATGCCACGCTCGCGAAGATCCGCGAGGCCGGCGCGACGGTGCTCGACGACACGCGCACCGACTATCCCGAGTACGGCTCGCGCCTGGTCTTCCTTACCGATCCCGACGGGACGCTGATCGAGCTGGTCGAGATTCCCGGCGATCCCTACACGCCGTTCGGAAAGCCGCTCTAGTTTGTCGCAATCGGCGCGAACAGCGCTGCTGACCAGGAAGTGACCGGTCGATCGGGTCGCCTCCGTCGCCGCACGCTGAAGTTCAGCCCGCCATCAGCCCTTTGCCGGTCACGAGCGGAAGGTCGAGGGCCGAGAGCAGCCCCGGTTTGGCGGCGCAGACGGCCGGAATGGCGTTGACGAGCCGGGTCGCCGTCACCACGACGCCGCCGACCGCGTGGTCGCCACGTTCGTCCTCGAATTCGAATTCGAGGCGAAGCGACGGGTTGCCCTTGATGAGCACGCGATAGCTGCCGCGACCCGTCGGCCACTCGGGCGCAAGGTCGTCGTCGATGCGCGTCACGTGCTCGACGACGAGGCGCGGCACGCCCTTGACGACGCCGCTGACTTCGAAACGAAGAGCTCCCATCGTTCCGGTCTCGACGGTGCGCGCACCGATCGTCACCGGACGGATGGCGGGAAGACGCTCGAAATGTTGCGTCACCTCGTCGAGCTCGACGCCGAGCCCTTCCGCAAGGAGGCGAATCGTACCGCCCCACGCAAAGGCGAGCGTCCCGGGTGTCAGCAGAATCGGTGACGCGTCCATCGGCTGCCCGAATCCCATCGTGTCGAAGAGGACCTGAGGCTGATCGTAGGTGGCGTAGTTGATGATCTCCTGGATGCGGATCTCCTCCCAGCGTCCGCACACTCCGGAGAGCACGAGCGGAAGGACGTCGTTCGCGAAG
>CAYYVZ010000509.1:0-2863 GCA_964475235.1 uncultured Myxococcales bacterium
GATTCCGTGGGCCTCGAGGCGGTTGCAGAGCATCTCCCCGACTGCGCGGGAGCCTTCGGCGCGAAACACGGTCTGTTTCACGTCCACGTAGAAGTCGCTCTCGCGTCCCGACGCAAGACGGAAGGTTCCCTTCCTGTACGAAAGGCTCGCGAGAAGGCGCACGAGCGTGGTGCGATCGACGTCGGACATGGGATCTCCTGCAAAGCGCTCGCGAGCCGCTACTTCGCGCCGTCCCGGGCGACGGCGATGCCGAGGAACCGGTGCAGCTCGGCGGTGAACTCTTCGAAGCGGTCGTGGTGCACCCAGTGTCCCGCGCCCGCGATCTCGACGTACTCGTAGCTCTTGAAGTGCGCCGCGCGCCCGTCCTCGACGGGATTCTGGGCCCAGCTCTGCGCGCCGCGCACGAGCATCACGGGGCAATCGACCAGGCTCCAGAGCCGCCGGATGCCGTCGACGTCGTAGCGGTGCGGGCCCCAGACACGCACGTAGTTGTCGAACTTCCAGACGTAGTTGCCGTTCTCGCGCCGGATCACGCCGTGGAGCGTCAGGTGCCTGGCCATTTCCGCCGACAGGTGGGGATTGGCGTCGCGCATGCGCTTCTCCGCGTCGGCCAGCGTCGCGTACTCGTGCGCCTTGCGGGCCGGCAGAGCCTGGGTGCCCGCGATGAAGTCGCGGATGCGGTCCTCGATCTGCTTCTCCTGCAGGCCCTTGATCATCTCGGGAGGCGGGCCCATGCCTTCGATCGCGCAGACCTTGAGCACGTTCTGCGGATAGACGCCGGCGTAGTGGAGAACGATGGCACCGCCGAGGGAATGGCCGACGAGCGTGACGGGCGTCTCGCCGATGTGGCGCAGCAGCTGCGCGAGGTCGAGGACGTACTCGGGGATTCCGTAGCTCGAGCCCAGCGCCCACGCAGAATCGCCGTGGCCGCGCAGGTCGGGCGCGATCACGTGGTAGTGCTCGCGCAGCGTGGCGGCCACGAAGTCCCAGTTGCGGCAGTGGTCCTGGCCGCCGTGAACGAGCACGCAGAGCGGCTTCCCTTCGCCGCCGTAGTCGACGTAGTGCAGGCGCAGGCGCTGCGAGAAGTACCAGTGGGAGGTGGGGCCCGGACCGGCCAGCGCAGAAGTCATCGCAGGAATCCTCGGGGCGCAGAGTGAAACCGGAAATGGCCGGCGAATCCAAGCGGACACGGCGAGTCGGCCGGGGATTCGCCCGGGCAGCCGGACGCCGGGCTGTTCGCCCAGGCAGTCGAACGCCGGGCTGTTCGCCCGAGCAGTAGAACGCCGGGCTGTTCGCCCGGCTTGGACACCGGTGCTAGAACGCCGCGCCATGCTTGCATTCGTGATGTCGGAAGGCGGACCGCGCCTGGAGCGCGACTACGACCCGGTACCCGCACCCGACGACCGCCGTCTCGTGCGCGTGCGCACGCTCGCCGCGGGCATCTGCAATACCGATCTCGAGATTGCGCGCGGCTACATGGGCTTCCACGGCGTGCTCGGCCACGAGTTCGTCGGGGAGGCATGCGAAGGCAAGTGGAAAGGACGCCGCGTCGTCGGCGGCATCAACTTCGGCTGCGGCACTTGCGCGTGGTGCGCGGACGGAATGCAGCGCCACTGCCCCACGCGCCGCGTGCTCGGAATCCTGGGCGCCGACGGCGTGCTCGCCGAGGAGTTCCAGATTCCCGAGGACAACCTGCTGCCGGTGCCCGACTCGGTCGACGACGAATCGGCGGCGTTCGCCGAGCCCGTCGGCGCCGCGTGCGAAATCCTCGAGCAGCTCGGACACATCGAGCGCGAGGACGCTCTCGTGCTGGGTGCGGGCAAGCTCGGCGGAGTCGTGGCGCAGGTGCTCGCCGCCGGCGGGTTCCGCGTGGATCTCGTCGGCCGTCATCTCGACGCTCTCGGCTGGATGCGCGAGCGCGGCGTGAACCTCGTCGAGGGCGATCCGAAACGCGCCGGCTACGGCCTGGTCGTCGAAGCAACCGGAACGACGGACGGGCTGCGCGTCGCCATCGACTGCACGCGGCCGCGCGGCCACCTCGTGCTGAAGACCACGGTGGCCGGTCGCCACGAGGTCGATCTCGCGCCGGTCGTCATCAACGAGATTTCGATCGTCGGTTCGCGTTGCGGGCAGTTCGAGCCGGCCCTCGATCTGCTCGCGAGCGGCCGCGTCAGCGTCGCGCCTCTCGTCGATGCGCGCTACGGCCTCGTGGACAGCGAGACTGCGTTCGACCACGCGGGCCGGCGCGGCGTGCGAAAAGTTCTCGTGCGCGCGAGCTGACGGGATTCTCCCGGTGGATTTCTCCTACACTCCCGAGCAGGAAGCTTTTCGCAGCGAGCTGCGTGCGTGGCTCGAAAAGAAGAAGGCAGAGGGCGCTTTCGGCAGTCACGCGCCGCGCAGCCTCGACGACATGGTGGCCGACGGCCGCCGCTGGCAAGCCGCGCTTTACGAAGGCGGCTGGTGCGGCATTCACTGGCCGAAGGAATACGGTGGCCGCAGCGCCGGACTTCTCGAACAGATTCTTTTCCAGGAGGAGATGGCGCGGGCGGGCTCGCCGCAGCTCATCAACCTGCTGGCGCTCAGCATGGTCGGTCCGGTCCTCATCGCGCACGGCACCGCGACCGCCCAGAACGACGTCGCGGAGTCGATGGCCATCGAGGCCGTCCTCGGCACGGGGGTCCCCGTCGTGTCCACCAAGGGCGGCCTGCGCCACCAGCTCGGCGCGGCCGGCGCGAGCTCGGCGGTCTTCGCGGCGCATGCGGCGCGCACGGGACGCATCCCGCGCTCGCTCGGCGCCGAGCCCAAGGACGCGGCGATCCGTGTGAACGTGCTCGCCGACGGTCGCCCCTCCGGCACGGTCGGG
>CAYYVZ010000510.1:0-2856 GCA_964475235.1 uncultured Myxococcales bacterium
GGAGCGTCCCGCCGAAGGCGGCTCGCTTCGCTTCGTCGCGGTCGCCGAGACGCCGCGCGACGCCAAGCTCGTGGTCTACAGCCCCGACGGCGAGCGCGTCGCGACCGGGGAAGAGCGCAGGGGAGGTCCGCCGTACTCGTGGGTGGCGACCGTGCCGTTCGTCCAGCCGGGGCACTACTCGGCGCGCCTCGCGGTCGCGGGCGACAACGCCGCCTGCGCCTCGGCCGAGGTCGAAGCGCTCGGACCGCCGCCGCGGCCGCGCGCCTCGACGTCGATGTGGGCGATCGAGCGCGTGTGGGACACCGACACCGAGAACCTTTACTCGGCATGGATCGAGAAGCTCTTCGACGATCCCCTCGACGCATCGCCGAGCTGGAAGTCGCTGCACGAGATCACGCGCGATTCCGAGCGCAACTTCCTCCACGATTCTCTCGGCCTCGGCGAAGACTCCGAAGGCGGCATCACGCTCGAGCCCGACTGCGCCGACCTGCCGTATTTCCTGCGCGCGTACTTCGCGTGGAAGCTGCGCCTGCCGTTCGTCTACTCGCGCTGTTATTCGGAGGGAGCCGGCAAGGCGCCCGTCTGCCGCGAGACGAAGTCGAACCTCGAGGCCGCGTCGAGCGGCCGCGAAACGCTCGGCTCGCTGCAGCGCTTCTTCGCGCGCACGGCCGACGCGGCCCATTCGGCGACGGGCCGCACGGCCGCGCGCGACGATCGCACCGACGTGTACCCGGTGCGCATCGGCCCCGATACGCTGCGACCCGGCACGGTCTACATCGATCCGTACGGGCACGTGCTGGTCGTCGCGAAACGCATCGACCAGACGAAGACGGCGAGCGGGCTCCTGCTCGCCGTCGACGCGCAGCCCGACGGTACGGTGGCGCGCAAGCGCTACTGGCGCGGCAACTTCCTCTTCGCGCTCAACGCCGACGGCAGCGCGCCCGGGTTCAAGCGCTTCCGGCCCGTCGTGCCGAGCGGCGACGGCGGCGTGCGCACGCTCGACAACTCGGAGATCCTGCGCCATCCGGCCTACGGCGACTGGTCGCTCGAGCAGTACGAGAGCGGCGTGGACGGGTTCTACGACAAGGTCGACGCGGCGCTGTCGCCGAACAGGCGGCCGCCGCGCCAGGTACTGCTCGAAGTCGTCGATTCGCTCGAGCAGCAGGTCAAGCAGCGGGTCGATTCCGTGCAGGGCGGCGAAGACTACATGAACCGGACGCCCGGCACGGTGTCGATGCCGGGCGGTGCGGCGATTTTCCAGACGGTGGGAGCGTGGGAAGACTATGCGACTCCCTCGCGCGACCTGCGGCTGCTGATCGCGATCGACGTCGTGCGCGGATTCCCGGAGTCGGTCGTGCGCCGACCGTCCCGTTTTCTCATCGAGCGCGGGCGCACGGCCGAGGGGCTGCGCCGCGAGCTCGAAGGAATGCTCGAGCAGGAGCTCGAGAGCCGCACGTTCTCCTACACGCGCAGCGACGGCACGCCGTGGACCCTCAAGCTGTCGGAAGTGCTCGAGCGCGCGGAGGCCCTCGAGATGGCCTACAACCCGAACGACTGCATCGAGAAGCGCTGGGGCGCGCCCGCCGAAAGCATCGAGGCGATGCCGTGCCGCCGCAGCGCGCCCGCCGAGCAGGTGCGCATGATGCAGGGCCTGCGCGACTGGTTTTCCACTCGCACCCGGCCTTCGACCTAGCCGGACCCGGCCTTCGACCTGGTCGGACCCGGCCGTCGACCTGGCCGGACCCGGTTCAGTTCCTGCAGTTCGTGCTCGTGCCTCGCGACGTGCACGGTACGCGCCGCGCCGTCACACACTGGTCGGTGCCGACCTCGTCGCCGAACAGCACGGAGGCCGACATCCACGTCTGGGCCACCGCGCCGTCGAGGGTCGCGTCGGCGAGCTTGACGTTGATCTTCACGGTTCCGCTCTTCTCGTAAGCCCGGACGCTCGCCCTCGTGCGCGACTCGTCGCTTCGGTAACCCCAGCGCATCTCGTCCGACTCCTCCCAGTCGGCCGCAGCGAGCATCACGTCGTGCAGCACGTTGTCGTCGTCGTCGGAAAGGACGAGGCGCGCACCGCTCGTCACGGGGTTCGAGGTGAAGCTCGCGGTAGGCAACTCGAGGCGCAGCTTGAGCTTGTCGTTCACGTCGCCTTCGACGGCCTTGGTCTGGATCTGGTTCGGTGCCGTGAAGGTGCTCGGGCCTGCGTCGCAGGTGCCCGCGTCGCAGGTGCCCGGGGGCGTGCAGAAATCCCCGTCTTCGCACGTGTTGCCGGTCAGGTTCGCGAACACGCAGCCGGCGGCCGGGTTGCAGATGTCGTCCGTGCAGTCGTTGCCGTCGGCGCAAAGTACGTCGCTCGGCACGTGGTCGCAGGCGCCGGCGTTGCAGGCATCGACCGTGCACTCGATACCGTCGTCGCAGGAGACCGGGTGCTCGCACGCATGCGTGACGGGGTTGCAGTCGTCGCGAGTGCACTCGAGCCCGTCGTGGCAGAGCGGGATGGCCGGGAAGCCCGGCGAAGCCGCTATGCAGCCTTCGTCCTGGCAGTCGTCGCGGCAGCCGTCGCCGCTCACGTTGTTGCCATCGTCGCAGCTCTCGCCTTCGTCGATCTCGAGGTTGCCGCAGACCGGACAACCTTCGAGCGAGGGGTCGGTCGTCAGCTGCGGGGCCGGTGTGATCGTACCCGCCAGCAGTGGCGCCTTCTTCGGGTCGCGATACCGGATGAACGTCTTCGTGCCCGCCGCCGGATCCGTCTGGATCGTGCTCTTCGCATCTGCCCGCTTGCTCTCTCCGATGGAAAGGTGATTCGCGCTCGCGTACGCGTTCGAGTTGTTGAGCGAATTGTTCATCAGCCCGTCC
>CAYYVZ010000511.1:0-2848 GCA_964475235.1 uncultured Myxococcales bacterium
CGTCACTGGGGCGGAGTCGAAACCTCGAGGATGCCCGAGTAGCGCGAGTGCTTGAGGCACTCGTCGAGGCGGCCGCGCGCGCGGATGCGGTACTCGTAGTCCGTGTTCGCGTCGAGGTTCTTGTCGACGTACTCGGTCATGTTCGCGCCGATCAGAGTCACGGTCTTCCACGCGATCTGGCTCGTCTTGCGGCGCTGCAGCTCGAACAGCGTCTCGTTGTTGCTGTTGTCTCGCCACTTGAGGAACACGCGGTGCGCGAAAACTTCGGCCGCACGCAGGCGCGTCGGCCTCGGCACGCGCGGCTGGTTCACGTAGCAGAGGTTCGACCACTCCGAATTGCCCGCCACGTTGAACGCGCGGATGCGGTACGTGAAGACCTCGCCTTCGGGCACCATTTCCGGCGTGCTCTCGAGGTTCTTCCGGATGATCTTGCGCGTCACGAAGAACGACGCGGGGTCGGTGCCGGCGTGGCGCTGCAGCTCGAACCCGTCCTCGTCGTTCGAGTCGTCGAGCCAGCGCATCGTCTTCCAGCCGAGCGTACGGCGCTCGTAGCGCAGGTTGTCGGGGCCTCGCGGCGGCGTGAGCGGATGCGGCGGGATCTCCGAGTAGACGGTGACCGTCACCTGGAAGCGGCTCTTGCCGCGCCCCACCGTCGGCGTGACGTGGCGGATCAGGATGTTGACGCGGTCGGTCTCGGGCTCCTCGAACTCGCAAACGCCGAACTGGCCGACGCCGCGCGACTCGCACTCGTTGTCTTCGCGCGTCGGGAGGTTCGTGCCGAGGCCGACGAACATGTCGTAGTCGCCGTTGCGAACCGTGTCGCCGTTGACGGTCACGCGCACGAGCAGCGGGTCTTCGGGAATGTCGAAAGAAAAGCGGGCTTCGTCCTGGTTCTTCGGGAGCACGCCGCGGCCGCCGAAGACGGAGACCCACGGCTCGCCGACTTCGCCGAGCTCGCTGCACTGGTCGCGCGCGACGTCGGGACCGCCGGTCGTCGCGATCCACACGCGGCTGCGCGCCACGTCGGTGCTGTAGTTGAACGTGTCGGCGGCGCAGGTCGGGCCGCCGCCGGAATGAATGCCCGTCACCTCCGGTCCGTTGCCGAAGTCGACGAGCAGCGGGCCGCCGTCGTCCTTCAGGCAGAGCCCGGAATCCTCGCCCGGCTTGTCGATCGGCTCCTCGAAGTTCCAGCAGAGGTTGATCGCGCCCGGAGGACCCGCGTCGAGCGGGCACTGCGCGGTCGTGATCTCGCCGACGCGCTTGATCGCCGCGTCGAGGCGGTCGTCTTTCGAGTTGCCGAAACCGACAATCACGCCGGGCGTGCCGTGCGGAGCGCGCAGCGGCGGCGACTTGTGGAAGGGCTGAGGCTCGATGCCCGTGACGAGCTCCGACAGGCGAAGGATGGCGAGGTCGCCGCCGTAGCCGGCGATGTAGGTCGGGTCCACGTAGATGTCGCGGACGTGGTGGATGCCGGTGTGCTGGAAGAAGAAGCGCAGGTCGGCGACGTCGTCGGGATTGGAGATCGCGTCGAGGCACTCGGCGTAGCCGTCGGCCTCCGGGCAGATGCAGTGGGCGGCCGTGAGCACCGTGCGGCAGCCGATGAGGACGCCCGAGCAGTCGAGGAACTGGTTCTTGGTGTCGGGGCCGACGAAGAGCAGCGCTCCCGTGGTCGGCTGCAGGTTCGTCGGGATGCCGTTGACGATGGCGGCGCCGTCTTCGGGGCCGGGGGCGATGGTGCCCTCGCCCTCTGCCTCACTCGCGGTCGCCACGGCCAATACGAGACCGACGGCGGCGAGCGCTCTTGCCGAATGGAACATCAACGAACCCTCCTGGACCGAAGCGGTGGCCGGTCCGCAGCCGGCCTGGCGAGCGATCTGCCACCCTCGTCCCGCCGAGAGTCGGGCAGTCCCCGTATCGCTACACGTCGAGTATCTGTAACTGCCCGAAAACCCCACCTGCTTGCAACCATCGAAGCGGGAAACCTCGGGCCGCGCCTCGGGAAATCGCGAGGTGCGTCGTCTGCGAGCCCTCCGGAGATTCGATTTGTCGCGCGCGGCGTCGCAACGGGACTCCGCGGGCATCGCTCCGGGGCGGCGCAGGCGTCGCAAGCTTGACAAACCGCGCCCCCACGACCCAGCTTTGGGTCATGCGTGCATCCATCTCCCACCGTGCCCTTCTGGCCGTCACTGTCCTCCTTGCCGCCATGGGCTCTGTCCCGGCAGCCGGCCGACCCGCCCATGCGGGGGACCTGGCCGCCTTTCTGGAGCGGGCCGAGAAGATGGGGACGATCAACGAGAAGGTCGAAGCCGACGTGACCATCAAGAACGCCGACGGGAGCGAGGCCAAGGCCCACGTCACGATCGACCCGGCGGGCGGCGGCATGGCGACGCTCGAGCAGGCTGCCACGGGCTGGAAGTCGGAGACGCCGCTCGGCTGGAAGGACGGCAAGGCCACGCCGGCGACGGGCCGCGCTTCGGGCAAGATCACGGTGGACGATCCGCTGGCCGGCAGCGACCTTCGCGGCATCGACTTCTTTCCGTTCTGGAAGACCGATTACAGCAAGGCGTTCACTTCGGACGAGAACACGATGGAGCAGACGGTATCGCTGTATGCGGACACCGGGCGGCCGTACTCGCTGTACGTCATCACTTTCGACAAGACGAAACTGATGCCGCGCATGATCAAGTACTACAAGGACTCCTTCAACAAACTGGTCCGCATCCGTACGGACAAGGACTGGGTCATGGTGGGCTCGCGCCCGCGTCCGACGGAAATCCTGATCAAGGACTTCGCCGGCAACACGCTGCGCACCTACACCTTCGACTGGAAGCTCGTGCAGTAGCGAAAT
>CAYYVZ010000512.1:0-2808 GCA_964475235.1 uncultured Myxococcales bacterium
GCTGAAGCGGCGGTGCAGCTCGATCGACGCCTCGCGCGCGCGAGGCGCGTCGTTGCCGGACAGCTCCGCACGCAGGTCGCTCCAGCCCATGGCGGCCGGCTCGTCGTTGACGGGCTTGTCTCCGGTTGCCGTGCGCAGCTCGAGGCTCACCTCGAGCGATCGGAACTTCGTGACGTCGTAGTCGGTATAGCTCTCGCGCGAGGACACGCTCGTCCCGTCGAGGAGCTGCAGGAAAAGGCGTCCGGAGTCCGCGTGGCCGCCGACGCGCCCGGTGTGCGCGAACACGGTGGAACGCTCGCCGCCGCTGCGTTCGTCGGACAGCAGCACGCCTACGAGGTCGCCGGAGTCCGGCTCGATACGGTCGACGTAGACCACCATGCGCTCGAAGTCGGTGTTGAAGAATCGCGGCTTGAGCGCGGCCGACGCACGCGTCTTGGCGATTTCGAAGAGCGTGCGTTCGATCTCGGTGTGTCCCCACGGCCGTGCCGTCATCGACAGGGCGAGCGAAGCCGAGGCGACACCGACCGCCAGCGCGACGACCGGCGGCAAGACCTGCCAGACGTTGAGCCCCGCGGCTCGCAGAGCGAGCGTTTCGCGGTCGGAGGCCATGCGCCCGAGCGCGGTGACGACGGCGAGCAGGAAGGCCATCGGCAGCGTCACCTCGAGGAGCGACGGCAGGATGGCGCCGAGGAGCCGGAGCACGAGCGCGGCCGGCACGCCGCGCGCGAAAATCATCTCGATGAGGTCGATCGCCCTCAGCAGGAAGAGAATCGACGAGAAAATGGCGATCCCTGCGAGGAAGGCGCCGCCGATCTCGCGAAGGAGGTACCTCCGCAGGGTTTTACCCAAGGGTTTTACCCATGACGCCGGGAGTGTAATGAACCTGCCGAGCGATGTCCCGCAAGCCCAAGGCAATCCGAGATCACGAGCGCGCGCACGGCCGGGCCGTTGCACGAACGGCCGACAGGCCGCGTGCGACCCAGGCCGTGGATGAAGCCGTGTCGCCGCGCGACACCGAGCGCATCGTCGTCGCGGGTCCGAATGCCGTCGAAGCCGTCCTCGACTCGGTGCAGAGGCAGGGATCGAAGAGCCGCGACGGCAAGCGCGTCCCCATCACCATCGCCCGCGTCCACCGCGTGTTCCTCGAGGACACGGCCGGGGGCCGCTCCCAGCGCCTCGCGCAACGTGCGCACGGCCTCGACATCGCCGTCTCCATGCTGGGCAAAGGCGAATGCGACCGCATGGCCGGGGCCCGCTGCCAGGGAGTCGCCGCCGAGGTCGCGTACGCCTACGCCGAGCTCGACGCGGTCCTCGACGAGCCGGGCCTGCTCGTCTTCCTCGACCACGTCGCCGATCCCCACAACCTCGGAGCCATCCTGCGCACGGCCGAAGCGGCCGGGGCCTCTGCCGTCGTGATCCCGGAGCGCCGGGCAGCCCAGGTCAACGGCACCGTCATGCGGGTGTCGGCCGGCGCGGCCGTTTTCATGCCGGTCGTGCGCGTGACCAACGTTGGAAGGTCCATCCAGAAGGCCAAGGAGGCGGGGTTCTGGATCGTGGGCCTGGCCGCCGACGGCCAGTCCGTCGTTCCGAGGGCCGGAACCAGCGACGACCCGCGCGCCGGGAATCGGCTGGGGCTCGTGATCGGTGCGGAGGGCGAGGGGATGCACCGCATCGTGGCCGAGCACTGCGACGAGCTGGCCCGCCTCCCCATGAGGGGGCGAGTCGAGTCCCTCAACGCCTCGGTGGCCGCCGGGCTGGCGATTTACCGCCTGCTCGACGGGTCCCTTTTCGGCTCCCCGGCGGCCGACTCCGCCGATCCGGACGCCTGAGGCCCGGTTCCGGAACCTTTTCGGGGTCTCGTCCGGCAGGCCGGGTGAGGCGAATCGCGACAGGTCGCCGGTGCCCGACGCACGCCCGGGGCTGGAAAACACGGCCTTTCCGGACGCGCGATTTGACACCTCGCAGCACGGTTGATAGCAGCCCGAGTTTCGATTTCGCGACCTGGGGCATTCGTGCGGACGCAAGGCGTCCAGGGACGGGGTGTCTGCAGGGAGGATCGACGGCTGGTCCGCAGGGCGGATGGCGCGGCGATCCGACAGACAATTTGCGGTGCCGATGTAGCTCAACTGGTAGAGCACCTGATTTGTAATCAGTAGGTTGCCAGTTCGAGTCTGGCCATCGGCTCCAGAGGCGACGACGAGAGCAGCGAAGGGATAAGGCGAGAGAAGGGCTGGGCCCAGGCGGAGAGGTACCCGAGTGGCCAAAGGGAGCAGACTGTAAATCTGCCGGCGATAGCCTACGAAGGTTCGAATCCTTCCCTCTCCACCATCCGTTTCTTTCGCTGCTGCTGCTGGATCGCCCACAACTGTCGGATCTTCGAGTCATTCCAACCAGGGCCGCTCCGCCGATCGTGCGGTGTTCATGGGTTTTCGTGCGGGAGTAGCTCAGATGGTTAGAGCATCAGCCTTCCAAGCTGAGGGTCGCGAGTTCGAATCTCGTCTCCCGCTTTCTTGTTTTTTGGGTGACCCGGCAGCGCATCGCGCTGCTCTTTAGGACGACGTCGCTCAGTAGGTAGAGCACGTCCTTGGTAAGGACGAGGTCACCGGTTCGAGTCCGGTCGTGGGCTCCATGAGTGAGCCGCGAGATGTCGAGCGGCGAACATCCAGACGGGGCGTCGAGCGAAAAGCTCGAGGCCGTCTGGGGAAAAACCAGAGCGGGCGCATCCGAATGACTGCGCCAAAGTGAAGGTAGGAAAATGGCCAAGGAAACATTCAAGCGCACCAAGCCCCACGTCAACGTCGGCACGAT
>CAYYVZ010000513.1:0-2795 GCA_964475235.1 uncultured Myxococcales bacterium
CAGGCGGCATGGGCGAGCACGTCGGCCGGAAGGTGGCGATCGACGAGCACGTCGCCGCCGTCCTCGGCGCCCCAGTACGAAAGATTGAGTAGCTGCGCCCGTTCCCAGCGCCCGGCTTGCGATGCGGGCAGCACACGGAAGCGATAGGCAGCCGCTCGCAGGGCCTGCTTGAGGTCGTCATAGAGCGCGACGTGGTCGAACGACGACTCGTCGTCGATGGTCAGCTCGTCGACGAGATACTCGTCGAAAGCGGTGTCGCGGATCGGTTCGTGACCGGCAGCCATCAACCATTCCTTACTCGCAATCCGGGCAGGTCAAAACCACATCCTGCCCCACCGCCAGCCGCAGCACGAGGAGCGCATCCGTCGCCGTCACCGGTTTCGAATCGTTCACGTCGCAGACGCAAAGCTCGCAGTTAGCCGTGCCGACCGCAGTCTGGAGCACGCCGAGCGCGTCGCCGGCCTTCACCGAGCCGTCCCCGTTGAAGTCCCCGCAGATGACCGACCCGTCCTGCACCGTAGAGCACAGCGAGAACTCGGACGTCGCGCGTAAGCCCGGATCCGTCGCGGTCAGCGTCAGGGAATCGCCCGGCGCCACATCGGCCTCGATCGTGAATCCCATCGCTTCGTCGGCGGGAATCTCGACCTCGACCACGCCGAGCATACGGGCGCCTTCGCCGTGGCCCGAACCGTCGCAGACCTCGCTTGCGTAGACCCGAATCGAGTAGGTGTGGCCGATCTTGTCGTCCGGGACATCGAGAGTAGCGCTGACCGTCAGTTCCCCGCCCTTCACCGTCGCGTCCGCGATCACGGGAAAGTTCTGCAGCGTGTTCGCGCCGGTGTCTTCGTCGTCGGCATCGTTCGGTGTCACTCCGACCGGGCTGAGATCGATCCCGAGAGTGCCGTTGGCCTCGATCGAGTTGCCGCGCACCTGCACGCTGGCGTCGCCGTCGATGCGCACGCCGGCGTTCTGGTTGCCGCGGATCGTGTTGCCGAACTCCGGGTCGTCGCCGCCGATGATCGTGGAAACACCGCCGGCAAGGATGCCGTCGAAGTCGTTGCCCGCTACCGCGTTCCCCTCGGTGGCGCCGATCAGGTTGTTGTAGATGCGCGTGTTGGACGCCGTGTCCGCGATCCCGCGGAGGCCGTTGGCCGAGATGAGGTTGCGCTGACCACGCGCGGGGCCGCCGATCGTGACCCCGGTGCTTTCCGTAGTAGCGATCCCTGCCGCGCTGTTTCCCTCGTCGCTGCTGCCGTCAGCCCCGACGCCGATGAAGCAGCCCTCGATGCGGCTGTCGTCCACGTTGAGGAAACGCACGCCGGCGTTCTGACCGTTCACGATCGCCAGGCCGCGTACAAGGGCGGGAGCCGCAATATCGAGCACGGATGCCCCGGCCTCGTTGCTGCCGTCGATGACGACGCCGGGAACGGCGTTGGTACCGGCGGCGAGGGTGTTCAGCGCCGAGCCGGGCTGTGAATAGCCGTCGATGATGACGGGCCCGGTGTTCACGCCGAGAAAGGCCACGGGCGAGATCAGGTGCGGTGCAGCACCCGGAATGTTGAACAGGACGGTGCTGGGATCCGCGTTGGCGTTCGCCGCGGCCAGCGCCGCCCGCAGCGAACCCGCTCCCACGTCGTTGGTGTTGGTCACCACGAACGCGTCGCCCCCGAGCCGTCCCCGAACCGGCCGGGAGAATTCGCTGCTGTCCCCGGTCGTGTTCAGCACGGCGATGACCGACACGAAGAACTCGTCGCTTGCTTCGAAGCCGATGTCGATCGACGCCCCGAAGCGACCAGTCGTGTCGCCTTCCATGATGACCAACCCCGTCGATCCGACATAGATGCCTTGGCCGTAGCCGGACGGGCCTTCCTCGCCACTGATGTAGAAGTCCAGCCGGTAATCGCCCGGCTGGCTGCTGAGTGTCCCGTCCACGCGAAGGAACTGGGAATTGAAGCGGGCGCCGGCGAGCTCCGGGAAATTCTGCAGCCTGTTGGGGCCGGAATCCGTGTCGCCATCGTCGTTGCGCGTCGGGCCGTCACCGCCGAGATCGATGGCAAGCCCGCCGCCGCTCCGGATGTCGTTGCCGGCTACGGTGTTCGACAGCGTGTTCTCGCCTGTCATCAGAACACCCTGCGCGCTGCTTCCGGAGATGCGGTTGCCCTCGCCGTCGTCGAGCCCGCCTATGACGTTGGCCGTGGCTCCTCCGGTAATCTCGATCCCTACGCGGTTGCCCACGTCCATATCGCCGAAGGCCTCGGGGCCCAGCAGGTTGTTGATGACGACGCTGTCATCGCCCTGCAGCCGGATGCCGGCGCCGCTGTGCCCGGAGATGACGTTGCGTTCGGCCGGGAGGGCCCCGCCGATCAGTGCGGAGCCGAGAACGACGATGCCGTTCCCGAAGCTGCGGGCGCTACCGCCGGTGACGTCGGTGCCGATGAAGTTGCCGTCGATCTCCACGCTCGCGACGGAGTGGTTCACGAGGACCCCCGAACCCCCCGAGGGAATGTCCTGAATCACCAGTCCACGAAGCTCAGTGCCGTCCGCGTCGATCTGCAGCACCGGGGAGTTCTGGGGGAGACCACTTCCGTCGAGCACGATGAGCAGCGTGGCGTTGCTGATGCCCACGGGAGCATTATTCGCCAGCGATCCGGTCTGTGTGTAGCCGTCGATGGTGAGCGGCTGCGTGATGGCGGGAAACGGCGCCGCGATCGTGAAGGGGCCGACACCGAGCAGGTTGAAATCGATGTCGTCGGCCGCCGCCGTGGCATTGGCGTCGAGGATGGCCTGGGCGAGGG
>CAYYVZ010000514.1:0-2783 GCA_964475235.1 uncultured Myxococcales bacterium
ACCGCGTCCTTCCGCCCGACACTGTCGACGAGACAGAGAAAGAAAATCGCCCACACCACGTGGAGCCCCGTGCGGTGCAGCTGCTTCCACCGCACCGGCCCGACCGCCTTCTTCAGCGCGTCGAACGATGTCGCGGTCATCAGCGCCACCAGCACCAGCCCGGGAATCCCGATCCAGAAATCGGCGTCCGTCACCATGGGCGGCCGCTCCGGGGCGTGAATCCGGAACAGCGTCAGAATGAACGCGACGTGCATCGTCATGCTCGCGCCGAAGACGACGCCGAGCGCGCTGCGGTGAGCCACCAGCCACCTGCTGACGGCGCCGCGAGCGAGCACGTGAAGCGGCGTCGCAAGGTAGGCCAGCAGGAACCAGAAAAACGAGACGCGCGCCGTCGTCCGCAGCGCGAGCTCGACGCCGTCGGAGCCCGTGCCGTGCAGCCACAGCACGAGGCACGCGATCGAAGCGTTGAACGCGGAGGCGACTGCGATGAAGCGCCAGTCTTTCGTGGGAGTGGCCCGCTGGTCCGGCACCGCCGGACGGTTGGAGACTACTTGAGGGCCTGGAGACGGCGTTCGATGTCGGCGGCGCCGGGACCGGAGCCTTCGATCTCGAGGAGCTTCTGCAGGTTGGTCGTGGCGGTCGCCTTGTCGCCGGCCTTTTCTGCGAGTCTCGCGCGATCGCGGAGGGCCGCGGTACGGTAGGGGCCGTCGATCGCAGCGGCCAGGTCGAGGGCGGCGCCGGCCTCCGGGGCCTTTCCGGCCTTCTCGAACGCGGCGGCCTTCCCCATCAGGCCGACCTGCTTCAGGTAGTCGGTCGGCGCACCGGCCAGGAAGGTGTCGTACTCGGCGATGGCCTCGTCGAAGCGTCCGGCGTCGGCGGCGATGTCGCCGCGGTAGAGGGCTGCGAGGCCCTTGTAGGGACCCGCGTTGGTCCGCCCGGACAGGCTCTTGAGGGAGGCTTCGGCCGCGCTCGGGGAATCGAACTGGAGATTGGAGACGGCGCTGGCGAAATCGGTGGCCGCCTTGTTGCCCTGGGACACGTAGTAGGACGATCCGCCCACGACCGCGAAGAGGAGGGTCGCCACCCCGAGCACAGCGCCGAGGACCTGCGCGCGGTTGTCCTCGAAGTAGTCGCGGGCTTCCCCGATCGCCTCGAGGAAAGGGTCGGGAGTCTTGAGATCCTGCTCGATCTGGCGTCGGGTCGGCTGGGCCATGCGCCCCTCTTAGAGCGAGAATCGGGCAAAGCCAAGTACGGGCTTCGCAGTCGCAGGCGGCCAGGCAGGGCCCGGCAATCGCACATGGCCAAGCGGGGCTTGGCCGGGGCTTTACATCTTGTACTTGAAGTCGTTGGGATCGAGGTTCTCGAGGATCTCGTCCCACTCTTCCCGGTCGACGTCCGACAGGTCGAGGGTGCTTTCGGCCGAGACGGCCTCCTCGTCGTCCGGCACCTCGTCCTTCGTGCTCGATGCGTTGATCACGTCGCGGGCCACGAAGATCGGGCAACCGGTCCTGAGGGCCAGCGAAATGGCGTCGCTCGGCCGGGCGTCGAGGCTGTGGCGGCGGTCGCCGACCATCAACTCGATCTCGGCGTAGAAGGTGTTCTCGCGCAGGTCCGTGACAACGATCCGGGAGACCGAGGCCCCGACTTCCTCGACGATCCGCTTGAGCAGGTCGTGGGTCATCGGGCGAGCCATTTTCACGCCTTCGAGCTCGGTGGCCATCGAGGTGGCCTCGAGCAGCCCCACCCAGATCGGCAGGGTCAGCTCCTCGCGCTCGTCCTTGAGCAGCACCACGGGAGTCTTGGTGACCGGATCGAGGGTCACCCCTCCCACGGTCATTTGCACGAGGTCCTTGTCGTCCATCACGGCGTCGAAATCATGGACCTCCGCATCGGGAGCGTCAACCCGGGGAACCGGCCTACTTGGCGATGAGCAGGTCCACGACTTTGTAGAGCTGGCGGAGGTTGCGGCATTCCTCGACGTAGTCGCAGGACTTTCCGTAGAGATTCATTTCGGAATCGCCGAAGCCCCACGTGGACTGGTTCTCGGGGTTGAGCCAGATGACCTGCTTGGCCCGTTCCTTGATCTCGGCGAGCACCCATTCCTGGGGAGCGTTGTAGTTGTTGCGGGCGTCGCCGAGGATGAGGACCGTCGTGCGGCTGTCGACCGCCTCGATGTGGTCGCGGTGGAACTGCGTGAAAGCCTTGCCGAAGTCCGAGTGCGCGTAGACATTGACGACGTCGCCGTTGATCGCCTTCTGGATGGCCGACTGGATGTCGTTGTCCTTGAAGAGCCGCGTCACCTCGGCGAGATCCGCCACGAACACGTAGGAGCGTACGCGCGAGTACATGTCCTGCAGCGAGTGGACGAACTGCAGCATGAAGCGCGAGACGTTGCGCACCGAGTCCGAGACGTCGCAGAGGACGATGACCTGGGGTCTCTCCTTGCGGCGGTCGTCCCAGCGGATCCGGAACGGCACGCCGCCGAACTCCATCGAGCGGCGTAGCGTCTCGCTCACGTCGAGGCGGCCGCGCTTGGTCTGGCGGAAGCGCACGGCCATCACGTTCTTGAGACGGCGCGCGAGGGCCGCGACGGCTTCGCGCATCTGCCGGATCTCGGTCGGCGACAGGTAGTAGAAGCTCTTCTCGAGGAGACGGTCGCGGTCCTTCTGCCTCTCCTCGGCGCGGTGCTGCTGGTCCTTGTCCAGCTTGAGGAGGCCCTTCAGCATGTCCTCGAGCTCTTTGCGGCGGCGGTCGAGGTAGCGACGGAGTTTCTCGAGATCGGC
>CAYYVZ010000515.1:0-2768 GCA_964475235.1 uncultured Myxococcales bacterium
CTACGAATAATTCAGATCCGTCCCCGATTTCAGATTTCTTCGAAGAGGGTGCGGTAGGAGATCAGCTCGGCGCCGCTTTCGGTGATGGCGTCGCGCACGCGGCGGCTCGTGACGGCGGCCGACTCAGCCATGCCGTCGAACTGGGGCAGCAGCGAGCCGGGACGGCAGACGAGCTCGGTCACGCCCGACCCGACCTTCCTCACCCGCTCGGCGACGCCGCCTTCGGTGGTCGGCCGCTCCGGGCTCAGCACGTCCACGCGATCGGGCCCGACGAACTTGCGCGCGCGCCAGCCGCCGAAGCGCACCATCCCGGCGATGAGCGCGTTCTCGACGCGCCCCTCGAAACCGCCGACACCCGAGCGCCCTTCGTACGCGACCAGCTTCGTGCACGGCCTTCGCAGCGCGAACACCGGGTAATCTTCGGCGAGCTCCTTCAGGAGCACGAGGATGTGAGGATGCAGGTGCAGGTTGAAGTGCGACGAGACGAAGCTCAGGTAGAGCCCCGTCGAGAGGAACTTCTCCACCTGCGCGCGGATCTCCGCCTTGAGCTGTTCGCGCAGTCCGCCGCGGCTGCGGTAGAGCCACGCGGCCTCGAGGGGCCGTTCGCAGAAGCGGCCGGTGCTGTCGACCAGGTCGCGGATGTGGCGCCGCGGCAGCGTCGAATTCCCGTCGCAGAGCACGAGCTGGAGACCGACCGACAGCCCCGGGCGAATGCGTGCCGCCACCGCCGCCGAGTTCGAAGCAGTCGCCGACACGCGCAGGCTCGCGCTGCTTACGATGCCGCTCTCGTAACCGGCGATCACCGCATCGTTGACCTCTGGCCACAGGCCGAAGTCGTCGGCGGTGATGATGAGTCGGGAGTTCTTTGCCATGGCGTGGGGACGGGGGCCGGACGGCCGCAACCCACGGGGACTATCAGCCGAGAAGCTCGCGGGCAAGCAGCCTCTGCTGGTAGAAACTCTGCAATTCCGAACGCTTGAGGAGCCCCACCACTTCCCGCACGCGGGTCGCGTCCGCGTCGTCCCCGGAAGAGGGATCCGCGCTGCTGCGCGCGCTGGCGCCGGCGAGCACGACGGCCTCGTCGAGGCCGTGCGCAACCATGAGCTGGAGCGCGTCGAAAAGCGTGTCGTCCGGCACGAGAACGGGCACCTCGCGGCGAACGATCCCGTCCACGCGGCGCTCGGACCACGAGGCGCTGTCGAGGAGCAGGGGCCTCAGGTCGTCCATGCCGACGACGCCGACGAATCCGCCGCGTGCGTCCACGACGGGCGTCGTCGCGTGGCGCGAACGCGTGACGGCGGTGACGAGCTCCTCGACGTTCGCGTTCTCGCGCACCGGCACCACGTCGCGCGCGACAAGGCCGTCCACGAAAAACTGCCGCAGTACACGAGTGCGTCCGTCCGAGTGCAGGTGCAGCCCGCGGCGTGCGAGCTCGTATTCGTCGATGCTCGCGGGCACGAGGCGCCGCGCGACGATCGTCGAAGTGACCGCCGTGATCATGATCGGCACCACCACGTTGTAGTCGCGCGTGAGCTCGAAGAGCAGGAAGATCGCCGTCATCGGCGCGTGCGTCGCCGCCGCCACCATCGTCCCCATGCCGACCAGCCCGAACGCGCCGGGATCGGCGACGGCACCCGGAACGACCGAGTTGACCGCCACCGCGAAGCCCGTGCCGAACGCTGCCCCGATGAACATGGCCGGCGCGAAGACGCCGCCCGACCCTCCGAAACCCAGCGTCACGCCCGTCATCACGAGCTTCGCGGCGGCGAGCGAAAGCAGCAGCGCCGCGCCCATGTCGGCCGTGAAGAAGCCGTTGATCGCGCTGTAGCCGCTGCCCGCGATCTGCGGGAAGGCGATGAGGGCCGTGCCGACGAGGAGCGCGCCCGCGATCGGCCGGAGCTGGCGCGGGATCGGCGACGACGCCACCCAGTCCTTGATCGCGTAGAACGTGCGCGTGTAGGCGACGCCGACCGGTCCGCAGAGCGCGCCGAGCGCGAGGTACCAGGCAAGCTCGTGGTCGAGCGGAAACGCGAACGGCGGCGGCGCGAGAACCTGATGGTAGCCGGCGAAGTACTGCGAGACGATCGTCGCGCTGCCCGCCGCCACGACCAGCAGCGTGAGCGACTGCAGCTGCGACGAGCCGAGCAGAACGATCTCCTCGGCAAACATGACGCCGGCGATCGGCGCGCCGAACGTCGCCGCGACGGCCGCCGCCGTGCCCGACGCAATCAGCACGCGCAGCCGCTCGGGCGACGGCCTCAGCACGCGCGCGACCGTCGAGCCGAGCGCGCCGCCGATCTGTGCGATCGGCCCTTCGACGCCCGCGCTCATGCCGGAGCCGAGCGTGATCGCGCTCGCAAGCGTCTTCAGCGTGATCCAGCGGCGCCGGATGTAGCCGCCGCGAACGTTGACGATCTCGAGGAAGCGCGGAAGACCGTAGCCGTGGATCTCGCCCGGAAAGAGCGAGTCGAGCAGCACGAGCAGCGCCATGCCGGCCGCGGGCACCAGCGGGACGAGCCACCAGCGCTCGGGCAGCGCATCCCATCCGCCCTGGAGAATGTTGGCGTGCGGGTCGCGCGTTCCGATACCGAGGCCGCCGCCGAGCCCGGTCCAGAACAGGTGCGTGGCCGCGTCGAGCGCCGAGTGAAAGAGCACGTTGGCCGCGGCCGCCGCCACGCCGATCGCGATGGCGGCCGCGAGCAGCCAGCCCTCACTCTCGTAGACGTATCGGTGCCACCATCGAACGGTCATTCGATCTTCTCGGGGAC
>CAYYVZ010000516.1:0-2766 GCA_964475235.1 uncultured Myxococcales bacterium
GGTGCCGCTGATGGTCACCGTATCGCCGGGGCCGACGCATCCGTCGTCGAGCACGACGACGTTGCTGATGTTGGCGACGCCGAAGTCGTTGGCCGTGCAGCCGTCGATCGCCGTGCCCGTGTGCTGAAAGGATGCAGGTGTGAGGCAATCGTCCGTGGCTGCATTCGCGACGCCGCCCGAGGCGAGAAGCGAGAGGCAACACAGCGAAAGTGTCGCAATGCCGCGGGAAGTTGCCCGCGCGGCCAACGAGAGAAGATTCAGGTTCATTCCAACCCCCAGGACACGAGAGCGTTGCGCCCGTGCCTACCGTGCTATCGAGTTGCGATTGGCGGTCGCCCCCCGGCGCAATTCATTGAGGCGTAGCGACGAAAGCGTTGCGTGGTGCCAGCACCCACGCGTTCGTCGTCAGCCTTTCCGCGATCCCCTGATCGTGACTGTTTCCCGGTTTCGAGAATCGGAGAGATCCGGCGGTCGGACTTCCACTGCCCCTGGATGTCCGGCCCGCGACCCGTTCGCGCTCCGAAAGAACCGCAATCACGCCCCACCCCCCTTAGGCGAGGTGGCGGCTGTATACTTCAGGTCAAGGGGGGGTGGCAAATTTTTTTCAGTACCAAAGTAATCCTTATTAAGATGCAAAGTCCGGGGTTCCCCGGTTACCTGTGCGGGTTCGCGGAGTTGGCGGGATCGGCCGACGGGTGAGGAATCTGTCCCCGACAGGTCCGTACGCACATACGACGATGTATGGGCAGGGGGTCAGACGAAAGTTCGGCCGACGGCGGAGAAACCGGCTTGCAGGAAGGGGTGACGCCCGCTCGGCTCTAAAGGTTCGCAGAGGCCAGTCCGCGAAGAGCCGAGCGGGCGTCCGGACTCCGGAAGGTCTCGTACACCAAGACCTTCGTGTCAAGGACGGGGCCTGCGAACGGGGACAGGTACACCCGGCGGGGTGGGCCGGATGTACCTGTCCGATTCGTCCGACGGCTACCGCGGCACGTTCTGGTAGCCGCCCTTGATCCTGTAGCGGGCGCGGAACTTGTTCGTGAGGTTCCGCCTCGTGTGGATCGGGTCGAGCTGCGACTGCCAGCACTTGTCGTCGCTGGTACGCAGCTGAACGACCACGCTCGGATCCTGGTCCATATACTCCGTCGGCGAGAACGGCGCCGGCAGCGCGATGTTCACGCCGCGCGCGCGCACCTGGATCTTGGAACGGAACTCCTTGACCTTCGGCACGAGGCGGATCTTCTTCACGCCGTCGTACGTGCCGACGCTGTCCACGTACTTCCAGCGCCCCTTCCGTGGCGCTTTCCACTTGGGCGCAGCCGGCGGCACGTTCAGCGACGTGATCAGGGTCGGCTCGTCGGCGCTGTAGTCGAAGATGCAGACCGCATACTGCGTGTCGGTGCGCGGATCGCCGAAGTCGCCCGTGTCGATGATCTGGCCGCGTCTCCACGTCCAGCGGATCACGTCGCGCACCGCCACCGCGCGGTCGGAGATCGCCAGGCGTCCGCCCGAGCTGTGGTAGCATTCCTCAAGGGGCGCGACATCCGGCGTGTACACGCAGCCGATCAGCGAATCGCAACTCGGCGCTGTACAGAGGTCGCCGTCCTCGCAATCGACCGGCTCACCGCCGCTGCAGGCGCCGAGCTGACAGGTCTCGTTCTCGGTGCAGAGGTCGCCGTCCTCGCAGGTCGTTCCGTTCGGCTCGAGGCCGTCGGCCGGGCAGCTGCCCGCACCGTCGCAGTTCTCGGGCACGTCGCACTGACCGCCGTCGGCGCGGCACTGCACGGTCGTCGGCTCCGCGTTCGTCGCGCACGATCCGGCGCCGTTGCAGCTGTCGGGGTTGTCGCAGAACGTGTCCGACGCCGAGCCGCACGTGGTACCCGAAGGCTCGTTGTTGACGACGCAGCCGCCCGAGCCGTTGCAGGTATCCGGGTTGTCGCACTCGGTGTCGGCACTCGACCCGCACGACGTGCCCGCGCTGTCGAAGGCGTCGGCCGGGCAGCTGCCCGCGCCGTCGCAGAGCTCCGGCGCATCGCACTCGCCGACCTCGGCCCGGCACGTGGTCGTCGGGGCCTCGACGTTGTCCAGGCAGGTTCCCGAGCCGTTGCAGGTGTCGGCGTTGTCGCAGATCGTATCGGTCGCGTCGCCGCAGCTCGTGCCGCTCGGCGAGAAGCTGTCGGCCGGGCAGCTGCCCGCGCCGTTGCAGGTCTCGGGCACGTCGCAGTCGCCCGCGTCCGCGCGGCAGGTCACGCTCGTCGGTTCGTTGTTCGGCTGGCAGCTGCCCGTGCCGTTACAGGTGTCGGCATTGTCGCAGATCGTGTCGGTCGGCGAGCCGCAGGTCGTGCCCGAAGGCTCGTTGTTGGCCGCGCAGGCTCCGGCCAGACAGCTGTCCGGATTGTCACACTCGGTGTTGCTGCCCGAGCCGCACGCCGTGCCGTTCGGAGAGAAGATGTCGGCCGGGCAGCTGCCTGCGCCGTCGCAGTTCTCGGCCGCGTCGCACTCGCCCTGATCCGGGCGACACTCGACCGAGGTCGGCTCGTTGTTGGCCACGCACGCGCCGCTGACACACGTATCCGGGTTGTCACAGATCGTGTTGCTCGCACTTCCGCAGGCAGTCCCGTTCGGAGCGACGGCGTCGGCCGGGCAGTTGCCCGCGCCGTCGCAGGTCTCGGTCGCGTCGCATTCGCCGGCGCCCACACGACAGGTCACGCTCGTCGGCTCGTTGTTGGCCACGCACGTGCCGCTGCTGCACGTTGTCGGGTACTCGAA
>CAYYVZ010000517.1:0-2762 GCA_964475235.1 uncultured Myxococcales bacterium
GCCGCGCGCCCGACGCCTTCTCCCGGTACACGGCCGCCACGTAGAAGCCGGCCGCCTTGGCGCCGGCCACGATGTTCTCCTGCCGCGTCAGGTCCTGATCGTCCGTGCTAACCCGCAGGTAGACGCGCGCTACCTTCACTCCGCTGCCTGCCACCTACTCATCACTCCTGCCCGGCGTTCTTGGGTATGCCCTTGTGAGCCAGTTATGCAGCGGTCGGCTCAGAAGGGCAACTACCGGTCCTACGTAGCCTAGCTAAGCGGACCGGGTCTAAGTAGCTGCTCCATCACCGATGAACGCGATTTCGGTGATCGGCCGTGCATCGGCCCCTTCCTGCACGCTGGCGTCCGACTTTGCTCTTCGGTATAAGGCCGTTAGACAGGTCAGGGTAGCGGGTTTGGTGCAGATGGAAGCACAGAGGGTCAAGATCGTGGACGGTGGTAAGCTCGTGATCCCGGCGGCAATGCGCCGTGAGCTCGGGATCACCACGGGTGACACCGTTCTCGTCGATGTGGACGATGGCGAGCTGCGGGTACGTTCCGTACCTAAGGCACTTGAGCGTGCTCGCGCGATCCTGCGTAGGTATGTGCCCGAAGGCGTCGGTTTGGCTGGCGAGCTGATCGCGGAGCGTCGGCGTGAGGCGGAGCGTGAGTAGCAAAGTCGTACTCGACGCCTCCGCCCTGCTCTGCCTTCTGAACGATGAACCCGGGGCGGATCGGGTAGTCGATGTCCTGACCCGCAGCATCACCGGAACAGCCAGCCTCGCAGAGGTCGTTTCCAAGCTACGGGACCGAGGATTGCCGCTCGACGAGGTGCGTGAGGCGCTCGGCGGGCTGCATCTCGATGTCCGGTCGCTCACTCCTGCCCAGGCACTTATAGTAGGCGATCTCCGGCCAGCGACGAAGGCTCTCGGTCTGTCCCTCGGCGATCGGGCATGCCTTGCCTTGGCGATCGACCTGCAAGCCGAGATGCTCACAACGGACGCGCCACTTGCGAGCGCCGATGTAGGCATCACGATCACCAACGTTCGGCCACACGCAGAGTAGTCGCACATTCGTGCTTTTGGGTACGGTTAGCCGGAACAGAGAGACCGCAGCACCAGACGTCCACTGTTTTAGTTGAACGTCCATCATTTCAGGACGCTCCCACGGAGCGAAAGTCGTCCACCAATTCAGGGAAACCTACAGGCAAAAACGGAAAGAAGTTTCCGAAAACCGGCAACCCGTTTCCGAGGCTCGCACCGACTTTGCAAGACCCGACCGACCCCAAACCGCTGGCACCGTCGCACTCGCTCGTCGTCACGGGACCAACAGATCTTGTCGTTCGCCCGGCGCCGATGCTGCCCGGGATCGTCGATCATGAGACCGAGCGCGCCGACGCCTATGCCCGCGCTGCGCGTGCCGGCAACACCCAGCGCGCCTACATGGCCGATTGGGCGATCTTTACCGCCTGGTGCGAGGCGCGCGGCGAGTGCGCGCTCCCGGCGAACACTGAATGTGTGAGGCGCTTCGTCGCCTACGAAGCCGACCGGGGCATAAAGCCGTCTACCGTCGAACGCCGCCTTGCGGCGATTGGGCACTTTCACCGAGCGGAAAGTTTTGTCGCCCCGCCGGCTCGCCCTGATGCGGGCCGCTTGCGCGAGACGATGGCCGGCATCCGCGCGGAGAAGGGAAAGAAGGTCTCCCGAAAACGCGCAGCCGGCGCCCAGATCCTGAGCGCCATGCTTGATGCCTATCCTGGCGATGGGCTGCGTCCAGTCCGCGATCGCGCAGTGTTAGCGCTAGGTATGGCCGCCGCGATGCGTCGCTCCGAACTGGTCGCGCTCTCTACCGATGATATCACGATTGTGCCTGAGGGAATGAAGGTCTTCATCGCGCGATCGAAGACTGATCAAAAGCGGGAGGGCGTCGAGGTGCCCGTTCTCGAGCGGAACGGGCTTCGGCCGAAGAGTCACTTGCTCACCTGGATGGCGGCGGCTGGCCACGACAAGGGATGGCTTTTCCGCCGTCTAACGCGTCAGGACACGCTTACCGATGAGCCGACGAGCGATCGAGCCGTGGCGCGTCTTGTTCAAACGGCCGCCCGGAAGGCTGGCCTCGACGAGCGACAGTTTGGTGGACACTCTCTTCGAGCGGGGTTCCTCACGGAGAGCGCATCACGAGGCGCTACCGTCTTCAAGATGCAGGAGGTTAGTCGGCACAAAACGGTCCAGATCTTGTCCGAATATGTACGGGATGCCGAGTTATTCAAAGGTCATGCGGGGAGCGGCTTCCTTTAACTAAATACCCACCCACTTGATTGCGTTCGCAGAAAGATTGGCTCTGAGCGCGAGGCAGCCTCAGTCCCGATCGGGAAAGAATAGTCGCGAGTTCTCGCTGTTATACGTCGCACAACGCTCGGCGAGGTAGCGTCCCACGTCAAAGAGTTCGGCCGCCCAATGCTGAAGCAGGACGCTTTGCCCGACCCGGGACGGCGCGACCCTATGTAGCATGGGCAGCACGATCGCCGCAGGACGGTCGGCATCGTCTGCGCGCGGTGGAACAGCCGGCGGGAGATAAAGGTAGTTAGGGTCTAGCGAACGAAGCTGTGCAATCGCGGCTTCAAGCGCCGGATCATGCATGAGGAAGAGAATACGGCTATGCTCACGGAAGAAGAACATGTTCGCTTCATTCAGCGCCTTTGGCGTGACCCATGCTTGCACCGTCAGCTTAGGGTCAGGATCTGTAATTTGTAGTCGCCCGGCGGTTGTCCCTTGAGGGTCTCA
>CAYYVZ010000518.1:0-2761 GCA_964475235.1 uncultured Myxococcales bacterium
CCGTGTCGACGTGCCCGCGCGGCGACCGCTCGAGCGCGGTGCCGTACATGAAGCCCGCGCGCCGTCCCATCGCGATGCCGGCGAGCACGTTCTCGCTCGTCGCTTCCTCGAGGAAGCCCTCGGGCGCGATGATGCGCAGTCGCTTCGAGTCGGTGAACTCGTCTTCGAGCACGGCCGAGACCCCGCCGAAGTGATCGACGTGGCTGTGCGTGAAGATCAGCGCGACGATGGGCTCGGTTCCGAGGTGCTTGCGCGCGAGCGCGAGCGCCGCGGCCGCCGTCTCCTTCGTGGTGAGCGGATCGACGACGATCCAGCCCGTCCTGCCCCGGATGAGAGATAGATTGGCGATGTCGTAGCCGCGCACCTGCCAGACGCCGTCGGTCACCTGGAACAGGCCGTGGATGCCGTTGAGTTTCGCCTGTCTCCACAGGCTCGGATTCACGCTCGCAGGTGCGGCGCCATCGACGAACGCATAGTCCTTCGGGTTCCAGATCGGCGTGCCGCCGGGTCGATCGAAGATCGCGAGCCCGCTGTCGCTTGCGACGAGGCCGCGGCGCGCGTCCTCGAAGTCGCGGGGGTCGTCGAGCGGAAGCCCGTTTGCCACGGCGGCGTTTGCCTCGGTCGTCGCCGGAGTCGGCGCGCTGTGCCCGGCGGAATCGGCACCTTCGGTCCGAGCCGGCGGCGAGGCCGACGGACGGCATCCGGCAGCACCGCAGAAGGCGAGGGCGGCCGAGAGCGCGAGGAAAACAGGCTGCCGATAGGGCGCGGAAAGAAACGATCGATGCATGACGGGCGGTCCTCCGGGCGAGCCGACTTATGGCCGACCGCGGCGGGGCACTCCAGCGTCCCGCCCGCACCGGAAGGCGCACCTTCGCGCCCGCGCCGGAAGGCGCACCTTTGCCCCCGCGCCGGAAGGCGCACCTTTGCGCTTGTTCGGTCCCGAAGCGTCGGATTAACTCCGCCCGCACCGGCTCCGCCTTCCGACGGGCCGGCGCGCGACGAAAAAAGGACGGGACCATGGAGCTGATCGGAGAATCCCTTCGCGGGCACCTCGTAGGCGTCAGCGGCAACAAGCGCACGGAGCAGGGCCTCGCCAACCTTCTTCTCGAGCTTGCCGGCACCGCCACGACCATCTCGCGCGAGGTCAGCCGCGCCGGCCTCGCTGGCATCCTCGGCCGCACCGAGCAGCGCAACGTTCACGGCGAAACCGTCCAGAAGCTCGACGTCTACGCGAACGACCTGCTCGTGCAGGGTCTTCGCAGCTCCGGGTGCGTGTGCGGCATGGCCTCCGAGGAGAACGAGGACATCATCGCGCCCTCGAAGGACGGCCAGAAATCGCAGTACCTCGTGTTCTTCGATCCCCTCGACGGCTCGTCCAACATCGACGTCAACGTCAGCATCGGCACCATCTTCGGCATCTACCGCCGCCGCACGGCGATCGGCGGACCGGCGACGATGGAGGACTACCTGCAGCCCGGCCGCAACCAGGTGGCGGCCGGCTACTTCGTCTACGGCAGCAGCACGATGCTCGTGTTCTCTGCCGGCAACGGAGTTCACGGCTTCACGCTCGAGCCTGCCACGGGCGAGTTCCGCCTGTCGCACCCGAACATCCGCACGCCCTCCCGCGGCAAGATCTACAGCTGCAACGAAGGCAACGTCTCCGCGTGGGACCAGCCGACGCGCGACTACGTGACGCTGCTCAAGCAGCCCGACAGCGGGCCGGGCCGTCCCTACACGTCGCGCTATGTCGGCTCCTTCGTCGCCGACTTCCACCGCAACCTGCTCAAGGGCGGCGTCTTCCTCTATCCGGCCGACGCGAGCCGACCGGGCCAGGTGCCCAAGGGCAAGCTGCGCCTCATGTACGAGTGCAACCCGATGGCGTGGCTGCAGGACAAGGCCGGCGGTGCCGCGGTCGATGCCGACGAACGCATCCTCGACATCATTCCGACCGGCATCCATCACCGGGTTCCGCTCGTGATCGGCAGCAAGGAAGACGTCGAGGAGTACGTCGTTCGCCGGCGCAGCCACCGCGCGGCCTGACGCGCGGGCGCGGGATTTCAGGCGGATCGCGAGCCATGCCTCAGGCAGGATTCTGGGCGGTCGGTGGGTACACGATCTCGTTCCGGCGCGACGGCGCGTGGTACGCCGACGAGGAGCGCATCCGCAACCCGCGCATCCAGCTGCTCTTTTCCCAGTCGATCCGCCGCGACGACCGCGACGATGCGGAGAATCTTCCGCGATACACCGGCTGGCTGCTCGACGTCGGCGTGGACCGCCAGAGTGTCCTCGTCGAGGACACGCCGCTCGTCGTGACCGGCGTGGACGGGTCGAGCGACGAGGGCTTCACCATCCGCACGAACGACGGCGAAACCGGCATGCTCGACTGCGCCACGCTGGAGATCGGTGACGGCGACGTGCTGTACTGCACGGTGGAGCGCGCCGGGCGCGGGCGGCTCCGCGCCCGCTTCCTACGGCCCGCGTATTACCGCATCGCGAAGTTCGTGGAGTGGAAGGACGGAAGGCCGTTTTTGCGCTGCGGACCAGCGACGGTCGAGCTGAAGTGAGAATCGTTCTGCTCGAGCCGGAGATTCCGCAGAATACGGGGTCGATCGCGAGGCTGGCAGCCGCCACCGAGACGGATCTCGATCTCGTCGGGCCGCTCGGGTTCTCGCTCGAGGACCGCTACCTGAAGCGCGCCGGCCTCGACTACTGGCCCGGGGTGAAGCTGCGGGTCCACGGGCGCTGGACCGAGTACCTTTCC
>CAYYVZ010000519.1:0-2741 GCA_964475235.1 uncultured Myxococcales bacterium
TCTCACCCCGACGAGACTGTGCTGCTCGACCTCGTCTCGTGCGGGCGGCTGCCGTTCGTCCGCGAGGCCGCGAGTCACGCAGGACGCTGCGGGCTTTGCGCGCGTACGGTCGCCGACCTTCTGCAGATCGCCGAGGCCATGTTCGAGTCGGAACCGGAATCGGCGGTGAGCGCCGCGTCGCGACGCCGCGCGATCGAAGCGGCCTGAGCCGTTTCGGAATACCCACACGCGCGACGCGAAGTCGCGCGACTATTCGTGAGGACCTAGGCTCCCGAGATCCACGCGAGCGCGCGCCCGAGCATCGTCTGCGGCACGAGGCGGCTCTGGTTGACGACGAGACAGAGACAGTCCTCGTCGGTGTCGATCACCTGGTCGTGCGAGACGCTCGCATCGTAGTCGGCGACGTCGCCGGGACGATACTCGCCGATGGCGTCGGTGAAGCCTCCCGAAAGAATCAGCGTGAGCTCGCGGCCGGCATGCGTGTGCTTCGGGATGTGGAGCCCGGAACGCAGCCGCGCGACGGTCACGGGGATGCCGTTCCAGGCGAGCGGAAGCCTCACCTCGGTGACACCGGGAGCGCGCCAGCGCCAGTCGGCTTTCTCGGGGCGGTCGCGCAGACCAAGTACGAACTCCACGGTGGCGGCCGGGCCGCTGTGGCCAGGCGTTGTCGGAGTGGGACGAGCTACGGCCGGAGCGCCGGACGAAACGGCTGCGAGTGCACGCGCACGCGCGTCGCCGCTCATCTCGAGAGCCGGGAGAGCCTCGTCGTCGTCGAGCATGGCAGCGCCGATCGTGCGAAGGTCGATCCCGGCACTTCGGCATTGCGCACACAGGGCTTCGTGGACCGCCACGAACAGGTGGACGGCCGGATTCCCGTGGCCGGAGGCATGGCCGATCAGGATGTCGTCCTGGGGATGATGCTGCGGACAGGTCGTGGGTTCGAGGATCGGATTCATGAGGCCTCCCCAGTGGAGTGGAGCACGCGACGAAGCCGCTCGATGGCAAGGCGCGCGCGCGACTTCACGGTGCCGAGAGGCAGACCGGTGTCGCTGGCGACTTCGGCGAGGGACTTTCCGTCGAAGAACGTCCGTACGAGAACCGCTCGCTGCTCGGGCGGGAGATGGACGAGAGCGTCGCGCAGCGCCTGCTGGCGGCGCGCATCCTCGAACGAGCCTTCGGTCGAACAGGCTTCGGTCGCGTCCCAGGCGAGATCCTCGGCTTTCGGAGCCGTGTGTCCCTTGAGGCGGAATTCGTCGATGCGGCGATTGCGCGCGAGCGTGTAGATCCAGGTGAGCGCCGACGAGCGGCTGTCGTCGAACGTCTCGGCGCGGCGCCACACGGCGAGCAGCACGTCCTGCGTGAGCTCCTCGGCGCGGTCGGCGTCGATGCCGCCGCGCATGAAGAAGTGCTTGAGGCGCCCCGCGTACCGGTCGAAGAGCTCGGCGAACGCTTCGGTACTGCGGTCTCGAGCGATGGCCGAGAGCAGGCGTCCGGCTGCGTCGCTCGACGAAAGTGCCACCGCCTCCTCCTTTTGCCGCTGTCCGTTCTGGCCGGCTGCGAGCCCCTGACCGTTCCTGCCGGCCTCGGCCTGGCCGCCGGCCCCGTTCCCGCCCGGCACACGAAGCCCGGGCGCTTCCGGGGCGATCGCTCCGAGCTGGCGGCTGGCCGACGGCGGCTCCGCCGCCCGATAGCTGGCCGGCATGCTGGCGTAGTTCACGACAGCCTATACGGACCTCACGGTGGAACGGATCACCGCGGGCTTGGGTTTTTGGGGACCGGACCCAGGGTTGGGCTACGCGGGAGGCGGGGTCAGCCGCCGATCTGGAACATCTGGATCTTGCGGCCGCCTTCGCGGCGGCTCGCCCGTTCCTCCGAATAGCGGTCCCCGCGGCTGGTCCAGATGCCGCGCATGAGGCGTTCGAGATCCTCGTCGGTCGCCCCGTGACGCAGGGGGGTCTTCAGGTCCACGCCGCCGGCCGCGAACAGGCAGGTCACGAAGTGTCCGTCGGTCGTAAGGCGCGCGCGCGTGCAGGCGCCGCAGAAGGGCTGCGTGACCGACGAAATCACGCCGATCTCGCCGGCGCCGTCGCGGTAGCGAAAGCGGCGCGCGACCTCGCCGCGGTAACTCGCCTCGACCGGCTCGAGCGGAAATTTCTCGTCGATGCGCGCGACGATCTCGGCGGCGGGGACGACGTCGCGCGGATCCCACTTGTTGAGCGTGCCGACGTCCATGTACTCGATGTAGCGCACGATCGCGCCGGTGCCGCGGAAATGCGCGGCGAGCCGGACGACGGACTCTTCGTTGACGCTGCGCTGCACGACGCAGTTGATCTTGATGGGCGAAAGCCCTGCTGCGCGCGCGGCATCGATTCCCGCGAGAACGGCCGCCGGGCTCGAACGTCGTCCGCTCATGCGCGCGAAGATTTCTTCGTCGAGGCTGTCGAGGCTCACCGTCACGCGCTGGAGACCGGCGTCTTTCAAGGCGGCCGCGTGGTCGGCGAGCAGCACGCCGTTGGTCGTCAGCGTCACGTCTCGCACGCCTTCGATCCGCGAGAGCGAACGGACCAGAAGCGGAAGCTGGCTCCTCAGCAGGGGCTCTCCCCCGGTCAGGCGGATCTTCTCGACGCCGAGGCGGGCGAAAAGTCGCGCGAGCCGCTCGATCTCCTCGAACGTGAGGATCTCGGGACGCGGCAGGAACTCGTAGCGCTCGCCGTAGATCTCGGCGGGCATGCAGTAGGGGC
>CAYYVZ010000520.1:0-2725 GCA_964475235.1 uncultured Myxococcales bacterium
AAACCTGTACCCGTCCCGGGTTTTGGGAAGACGGGATGAGCAGGGCGGGAGCGCTGTTCGCGGCGCCGGCACTCGCGGTGATCGCGCTGTTCCTGTTCGTGCCGGTCGCGGGCGCGCTCGTGCTCAGCCTGACGGACTTCGACCTTTACGCGCTCGCGGATCTCTCGAACCTGCGCTTCGTCGGCCTGGCGAACTACGCGGCGCTGCTCGGCGATCCGCTGTTCTGGCGCGCGATGCGCAACACCTTCTACTTCGTGCTGGTCGGCGGACCGCTGTCGATCGCCGTCTCGCTTGCCGCCGCGCTTCTCGTCGATTCGCGGCTCGCGCGCCTGAAGGGCTTCTACCGCACCGTGTTCTTCCTGCCGGTGACGACGACGATCGTCGCCGTCGCGGTCGTGTGGCGCTACCTCTACCACCCGCGTTTCGGGATGCTGAACCAGGCGCTCGTCGCCGTCGGACTCGAACCCATCGACTGGCTCGGCGATCCGGTGTGGTCGATGCCGGCCATCATCCTCATGGCCGTCTGGAAGAACTTCGGCTTCAACATGATCGTGCTCGTCGCGGGACTTCAGTCGATTCCCGAGCGGCTCTACGAGGCGGCGATGCTCGACGGCGCGGGACCATGGCGACGCTTCACGTCGATCACGCTGCCGATGCTCGCGCCGACGCTCGCGTTCGTCACGCTGCTGACGGCGATCGGCTACTTCCAGCTCTTCGCCGAGCCTTACGTGATGACCCAGGGCGGCCCGGCCGGCAGCACGCGCAGCGTCGTGCTCCTCATGTACGAGGAAGGCTTCCGCTGGTGGAACCTCGGCCGTGCCGCCGCGACGGCATTTCTGCTTTTCGCCGTGATCCTCGCGGTAACGCTGCTCCAGCGCCGCGTCGCCGTCTCTTCGGGAGTGGTGCAGCGATGAAGCGCGCGCTCGGTTTCGTAGCGGTCAACGCTGCGCTGGCGGCGGCGGCGCTCCTCACGCTGTTCCCGCTCTTCTGGATGGTCTCGGCCTCGCTGATGCCCGCGGGCGAGGCGACTTCGATTCCGCCGCGCCTTCTTCCCGCCGACCCGACGCTCGAGCACTACCGCCGTCTGCTCAGCCAGCTCGACCTCGCGCGCTATCTCGGCGCCAGCGCGCTCGTCGCACTCGGCGCGACCGTGTTCTCGGTGACGCTGAACGCCATGGCCGGCTACGCGTTCGCCAAGCTGCGCTTTCCAGGCCGCGAGCGCCTTGGCCGCGTGCTGCTCGCGGCGCTCGTCGTGCCGGGGCAGGTCGGTATGCTGCCGCTCTTCCTGCTGCTTCGCGAGATGGGGCTCCTCAACAGCTACTGGGGCGTGCTCGTGCCGACGATGGCGAGCATCTTCGGCATTTTTCTCGTGCGGCAGTACGCGGAGCAGATTCCCGACGCGCTGCTCGACGCCGCACGCATCGACGGCGCCAGCGAAGCGCGCATCTTTGCGCAGATCGCGCTGCCGCTTTGCCGTCCGATCCTCGTTACGCTCGCCGTCGCCACCTTCATGAGCACGTGGAACGACTTCCTCTGGCCTCTCGTCGTGCTGGCGGACGACCGCCTCTACACGCTGCCCGTCGCGCTCGCCGGGCTCTTCGGCGAGCACGTGCAGGACACCGAGCTGATGATGGCGGGTGCTGTCGTCACCGTGCTACCGGTGATGCTCGTCTTCCTCGCGCTGCAGCGCTACTACGTGGCAGGCATCACGGCGGGCGGCCTCAAGGGCTGAGGGCACGGGCAGGCTCCTGCGAGCCAACGAATCGCTGTCCCAGGAGTTCCCATGACCACCCTCACTGTCTCCCTCGTTCTGGCGACATTGTTTTGCTCCCTTGGAGCCGGATTTCTCTTCGCCTTCGCGACCGTCGTGATGCCGGGGATCGGGCGTCTCGACGACAAGGGCTTCCTCCGCGCGTTCCAGGAGATCGACGGCGTCATCCAGCGAGGACAACCGCTGTTCGTCCTCGTCTGGGCCGGTTCCGTGTTGGCGCTGGTGACCTCCATGGTGCTTGGAATCTCGCAACTCGATGGGGCGGATCGCCTGCTCCTGGTCGCCGCCACACTCGTCTACATCCTTGGCGTGCAGTTGCCGACGTTCGTCATCAACGTCCCGCTCAACAACGTGCTGCAGCGCGTGGATCTAGCGGAGACGAGCGGCGCAGAGCAGGCGCGAGCGCGGAGCGAGTTCGAACCTGCCTGGAATCGCTCGAATGTATTCCGAACTGCATGTGCGAGCGTCGCGACGCTCCTGCTGCTGATGCTCCTGCTCCGACTGTAGGCGCGAAGAGATCTCCGCCAGTACGCCGGGCAGATCCCTGATGGACTGTTCGACACCGCCCGCGTCGACCGAGCCGGCGGAGCGCGTCGGATTCCAGGAAAGCCTCGCGTTTTCAGGATGTTGGGCAAATCGAAAGTTAAAATTTACATTAGCCGCAAGGGTAGTTAGGCTGCTGCCATGATCTCCCGGACTCTGGAGTCCCGGCTGCGCTCTGCCGCGCAAGAGTTGCCGGTGGTGGTCGTGACCGGCCCCCGGCAATCCGGCAAGACCACGCTGTGCCGGGCCGTGTTTCCCGACCGTCCGTACATCAGCCTCGAGCCCCTCGACCAGCGCGAATTCGCGCGTCGCGACCCCCGCGCGTTCCTCGCGTCGGTGCGCGACGGTGCGGTCCTCGATGAGATCCAGCGCGTCCCTGAATTGCTGTCGTACATTCAGGCCGAGGCGGAC
>CAYYVZ010000521.1:0-2719 GCA_964475235.1 uncultured Myxococcales bacterium
TGTCGTCCCGTCTCCTTCAGACCCGGCCGGCGCGGCGCTTCTCGCACGTGACACGTGAGTGGATTGGCCCGTCCGGAGAAGGACACGAGACGACGTCCGCCCCGGGATGACTCAACGATGAAGAAGATGCGCTTTTCACTTTTCCCCTCGATCCGCGGGCCAAAGACACGGCCTGGCACTCTCGCGCGGCGCCCTGTCGCCGCCTGCCTTGTCGCCGCGCTTGCCCTCTGGGGGCACAGTTCCGCTTATGCCGTCGTCGAAGACTGCGTGACCCCGGCCTCCGACGAGTTCAACGACGGAGTGAAGGACGGCGACGGCGTCTCCGGCTGCACGGCAAACGACTTCGGCGTCTCGCTGATCAACAACGTCGTCGTGCTTGACGACGGATGCACGTCTGTCGGCGACACCATCACGATCAGCGGAACCATCGACTTCGCGCCGAGCAACCCGCGGCGCTACGACATCGCTGCCTACATCGCGACTAACGGAACCGATGCCCTCGACGCCGCCGGCGACGGCCCACTCTGCAACGTCTTCATTCGCCCGGCGCCGAGCGTGCCGGTCGACGACGGCGACAGCTGCGGAGACTACGAGGGCTCGGGTGCGTCGATGACGGTGGCCGTCGCAGGTGTGACGTTCACGTGCGCGGATCTGACCGGTCCCGGCGGAATTCCTGATGGCTACGTCGATGTAAACATCTGCTCGAGTTACAAGCAGAACAGCGGAAACACCGGAGCGGACGCTTGTCCGAGCTACACGGGCGCGGTGCCTGGTAGTCCGTCGAAGTGCAACTGCAGCCAGGTGGTACTCGAGCCGCCTATTGCGGTGAACCAGTGCTCCAGCGGCCCCTGTTGCGACACTTCCGTTTCGCCTCACGTCTTCCGCACGGCCGGTTCGACTTGTCGCGGTTCGGCCGGCGTTTGCGACCAGGCCGAGACCTGTTCCGGTACTTCCTCCACATGCCCGGCCGACACGTTCCTGGGTACGACCACCACCTGCCGCAGCTCGGCCGGCGTCTGTGACGCGGTCGAGGTGTGTTCGGGTACCGCTTCGACCTGCCCGGCCGACGCCTTCCTGGCCACGACGGTGACCTGCCGCGCTTCCTCCGGCGGCGTCTGCGATGCCGCCGAGTCCTGCACGGGAACGACCGCAACCTGCCCCGCGGATGGCTTTGCCGCGCCAGCGACCGTCTGCCGCGCATCGGCGGGCGTCTGCGACTCGGCCGAAACGTGCACGGGGACTTCCTCGACGTGCCCGGCCAACGTGCGTCTCGGCACGACGACGACTTGTCGCGCCCAGAACGGCGTCTGCGACGTCGCCGAGCTGTGCACCGGAACTTCCGACGACTGCCCTGCCAACTCGTTCCTGGGTACGGCGACGACCTGCCGCGGCTCGTCGGGCGTTTGCGACGCCGCGGAGAGCTGCACCGGCACGTCGGGGTCCTGTCCTTCCGACGCCTTCCTCACGACGGCGAGCACATGCCGTGCGGCAAACGGAACCTGCGACGTGGCCGAAGTCTGCCCCGGCAATGCGGTCTCGTGTCCTTCCGACAGCTTCGCGGCATCGACGGTCACCTGCCGCGCTGCTTCGGGCTCCGTTTGCGACGTGGCAGAGACCTGCACCGGGACCGGCGGTTCCTGTCCCGCGGACTCGTTCGCGTCCGCAGCGACCGTCTGCCGCGCGTCGGCGGGCGTCTGCGACTCAGCCGAAACGTGCACGGGGACTTCCTCGACGTGCCCGGCCAACGTGCGTCTCGGCACGACGACGACTTGTCGCGCCCAGAACGGCGTCTGCGACGTCGCCGAGCTGTGCGCCGGAACTTCCGACGACTGCCCGAGCGACTCCTTTCTCGGGACGACGTCGGTCTGCCGCGCCGAGATCGGGGTCTGCGACGTTGCGGAAGTCTGTTCGGGAACGTCGGGCTCCTGTCCTGCAGACGCCTTCCTCGGAACGACGACGACTTGTCGCGGGGCCGCCGGAGTCTGCGACGTCGCCGAAGTCTGCTCGGGAACGTCGGCGGTTTGCCCGGCGGACGCTCTCCACTCGACGACCACGACCTGCCGAGCGGACGCGGGCGACTGCGACGTGGCCGAAAGCTGCACGGGCACGGGCGCGTCCTGTCCGGCCGACGCTTTCGACTCGCCGGGCACCTCATGCGGAAGCAACGGCGACACGGTCTGCGACAACCCGGACACCTGCAACGGCACCGGCAACTGCCAGTCCAACTTCGAACCGGTGACGACGACCTGCCGCGCCGATGCCGGCGAGTGCGACGTGGCCGAGACCTGCAACGGCGCGGGCAGCTGCCCGGCCGATGCCTTCGAGGCGAACGGAACTTCGTGCGGCTCGTCGAGCGATACCGTCTGCGACAACCCGGACACGTGCAGCGCCGGAGCCTGCGCAGCCAACAACGAGCCTGGCTCGGTGGTCTGCCGCGCGGACGCAGGGGAGTGCGACGTCGCCGAGACCTGCAGCGGTGGCCTGTGCCCGGCCGATGTGTTCGAGGCGAACGGAACTTCGTGCGGCTCGTCGAGCGATACCGTCTGCGACAACCCGGACACGTGCAGCGCCGGAGCCTGCGCAGCCAACAACGAGCCTGGCTCGGTGGTCTGCCGCGCGGACGCAGGGGAGTGCGACGTCGCCGAGACCTGCAGCGGTGGCCTGTGCCCGGCCGATGTGTTCGAGGCGAACGGAACTTCGTGCGGCTCGTCGAGCGATA
>CAYYVZ010000522.1:0-2699 GCA_964475235.1 uncultured Myxococcales bacterium
TCGCGCACGCTCTTCCAAAGCTCGAAGCTGCGCGCGTAAAGCGGCCCCGAAAGCGTGTATTTGCCCTGGCGCGCGTAAAAGCGCGCGACGTGGCACAGCGCGAACGAAAGCCGGATGTCGTCGGCGCCGAAGCGCGACTGCACGTCGGCGATCTCGTCGAGCACGAGCGGCTCGGCGCGCGCATAGTCGCCGGTGGCCATCTGGATCCGCACGATGGCCGAACGCTCGAACTCGCACTCGCGGCGCTCGGCGAGCTCGGCGTCGTCGCGGCAGAGCGCGCGCGAAGCGGCCAGGTGATGCTCGGCGTACGAGTCGCGGCCCGCGTCCTCGTAAGCATGCGCGACGCGGATGTGAATGCCCCGCTGCGTGAGCGAGACGCGCGGAGGCGACTTCGCGGCGTTCTTCGGTTTCTCCTGTTCGGCGCCGTCTCGTCCGTCTTTGGGGCCGTAAGGCTCGTTGGCTTCGGCCGCGGCGGCTGCCGAGGCCGTCGGCGGCACCAGCGCCATCGCCGAGAGTGCGTCGGACTCGGCTTCGGGAAAACGCCCCTGGCGGATGCGCAGCTCGGCGCGCAGCGCGAGCAGCTCCGGCGTGTCGGCGCCGCCCCGCACGGTCGTGCCGCCCGCGTTCTTCTTGTCGGAGGAAGTCGGCGTGAGGGCCTTCGCCAGCACGGCGTCGGCGCCCTCCAGGTTGCCGGCGGCAAGGGCGGTGCGGGCGAGGGAGACCGGAGTCGGCGCTTCGTCGCCGCCGTTCACGGGAGCGGTCGCCGCGCACGACGACACAAGGGCGGCGAGAACGCCGGCCGCGGCGAAGAATGCCGCAGGTCGCCCTCGAAGGAGTGCGGTGGGGGAAAGGGCGGTCGTCATCGGCACGGGGCGCCCTCCCGAGCGAAGGCGACGGCGATGAATAGCGTCAGGCGCCATCGTTCGCTAGTTGATCGGCGTGGAAAGCGCTGGCGCGGGGCGGGGTTCGGCGCCGCCGCCTGACCGAATTCTGGTCCTCCGGCTGGGCGCCATCGGGGACTGCCTTCGCGTGCTGCCCGCCGTGTCGCTGCTTCGCCGGGCCTATCCGGCGGCCGAGATCGACTGGGCGGTCGGAGATCTCGCCGCCCCCCTGCTCGAAGGCCACCCTGCGATCGCGCAGCTTCACGTGGTCCGCCGTCACCGGATGAAGGCCGGCCTGCTCTCCGCGTGCTCCGAGCTTCACCGCGTCGGGCGCGAGCTCGAGGCGCGCCGCTTCGACGTCGCGATCGACTTCCACACGCGGCTGAAGACCGGCTACCTGGCGCGCGCAAGCGGCGCGCCGATGCGGATCGGCTTCGACCGGGCGTCGGGCACCGAAGCAAACTTCCTGTTTACGAATTGCCACGTAAGGCTTGAAGACCGCTACGAAAATCGCGTGACGCGATTCGCGCGACTGCTGGCCCCTCTCGGGGTCGGCATGGATCTGCCTGCCGACTCGCGAGGCCTGTGGCTGGCGGCCGGAGAGATCGAAGCGGCGAGGACCCTGCACGCCGCCGCCGGCAGTCCTCCGGTCGCGATCTTCGCCGGAACCAGTGTGAGCCGGGCCGACGACCGCTGGCCGGTAGCCAGGTGGAAAGAGGTCGTGCGCCGTCTCGGCGAAGAGGGACTGCCCGTGATGGTCGTCTGGGGTCCGGGCGACGAGGACGCCGCCCGGCAGATCGCCGCCGGCTCGCCGTCCGCGACGGTTGCGCCGCCCACCTCGCTGCGCGGGATGATGGCCCTGCTCGGATGCTTCGATCTCTACGTGGGCGCCAACACGGCTGCTCTTCACATGGCGTGGATGCAGGGCGTGGCTTCGGTGGTGCTCGTCGGCGGGAGGCCGCACCGCACCGACCGGCCGCTGGCGCCGGTGCCGTCGGCGATGCTGTCGGCGGGCGGCAGCGAGCCGGAGCGCAAGCTCCGCGGAGAGGCTGCGCGCCGCGCGGTCGAAGGGATCGGGATCGAAGAGGTGATGGCCGCGGCGCTGAGCACGCTGCGACTGGCCCGCCGAGGCTGACTGCCGTAGGGTCCGCGCGCCGTGCCGCCGCCGATCGCCGTCTCCGACATCGTGGCTCTCCACGAGAGCCTGCCCGCCCGCTGGGAGGCGCTGGCGTCGCATTCGGTGCCGCCGCAGCCCGGCGAGTCCGGCGACGGTGCGTCGCTTCGTGCCCTCGTCGAAGCCGGGCACTTCGCGAACTTCACGATCTGGGTTCTCGAAGACGAGGCCCGGCGTCGCGACGTAGGCGACGCGCGCATCGCCGCCGTCAAGCGCGCCATCGACCCGTGGAACCAGCGGCGCAACGACCTCATGGAGCGCATCGACTCGGCGCTGCTCGCGTACTTCGCGAACGTCGACCTTCGAACCTCCGAGCTTCACTCGGAAACCGCCGGAATGATGATCGATCGCCTGAGCATCCTCGCGCTCAAGATCCGCAACATGGAGCGCATCGCGCGCGAGGCGTCGGCGCAGGGCGACGGCGCCCTGGTTGGCGAGTGCGCGTCGCGCGCGGGTGTGCTGCGCGACCAGCGGACCGACCTCGCCGGCTGCCTCACGCGCCTGCTCGACGACTTCGCCGCCGGCCGCCGTCACTTCCGCAGTTACTTCCAGATGAAGGCCTACAACGACGAGCGCCTGAACCCCGCCCTGCGCGCCGCGAACGAAATCGGGGACGGATCCCGATTGCGCGCAGCGCAATCGGG
>CAYYVZ010000523.1:0-2680 GCA_964475235.1 uncultured Myxococcales bacterium
GGAAGCGATGAAGATGGAGCACGTCGTTTGCGCGCCGGCGTCCGGCATCTGCCTGGCTCTGGGCGTAGCCGCCGGCGACACCGTTTTCGAGGGACACTCGCTCGTGTTCCTCCAGGAGGCCGACGTGGCGGGCGATGCGCGCGCCGCCGACCGCGCGATCGATCTCGACCACATCCGTCCGGATCTTGCCGAAGCGATCGAGCGGCACGGCTTCGGGCTCGACGCGGCCCGTCCCGAAGCCGTCGCGAAACGCCGCGCGAGCGGTCAGCGCACCGCGCGCGAGAACGTGGACGACCTCTGCGACCCGGGTTCGTTCCGCGAGTTCGGTGCGCTCGTGATCGCGGCGCAGCGCCGCCGCCGCGGCCTCGACGATCTCGTGCGCCGGACTCCGGGCGACGGCATGATCTGCGGGCTCGCCCACATCGGCGGAGACACGTTCGGACCCGAGCGTTCCCGCGCGGTCGTGATGTCCTACGACTACTCGGTGCTCGCCGGCACACAGGGCCTCCAGAACCACCGCAAGAAGGACCGCATGTTCGAGATCGCGCACGAGCAGAAGCTGCCCGTCGTGATCCTGACCGAAGGCGGCGGCGGCCGGCCCGGCGACACCGACGGCATGGGCGTCGCAGGCCTCGATTGCCGTGCGTTCCAGTTCTTCGGGAAGTTGTCGGGACTCGTGCCTCTCGTCGGCATCAACTCGGGACGCTGCTTCGCCGGCAACGCCGCGCTGCTCGGCTGCTGCGACGTGGTGATTGCGACGGAGAACTCGAGTATCGGCATGGGCGGACCGGCGATGATCGAGGGCGGCGGACTCGGCGTCTTCCATCCGGACGAGGTCGGCCCGATGGCGGTGCAGACGCGAAACGGCGTCGTCGACGTCGCCGTACGCGACGAAGCGGAAGCGATCGCGGTCGCGAAACAGTACCTGTCGTACTTCCAGGGCCCGCTCGAGAAGTGGACCGCGCCCGACCAGCGTCTGCTGCGCAGCGTGATTCCCGAGAACCGGCTGCGCATCTATGACGTTCGCCGCGTGCTCGACACGCTGGTGGACGAGGGGTCCCTGCTCGAGCTGCGCCGTGACTTCGCGGCCGGGATGATCACGGCGCTGGGCCGCATCGAGGGCCGCCCGCTCGGCATCGTCGCGAACAATCCGGCCTTCCTCGCGGGTGCGATCGATCCCGACGGCGCCGACAAGGCCGCGCGCTTCATGCAGCTTTGCGACGCGCACGACATCCCGCTGCTCTTCCTGTGCGACACTCCCGGCATCATGGTGGGTCCGGAGATCGAGAAACGCGCGATGGTGCGCCACGCTTCGCGCATGTTCGTGGTGGGAGCCAGCCTTACGGTGCCGTTCTTCACGATCGTGCTGCGCAAGGGCTACGGGCTCGGGGCGCAGGCGATGGCGGGCGGGAGCTTCCATGCGCCGATCTTCACGGTGGCGTGGCCGACGGCCGAGTTCGGCGGCATGGGGCTCGAAGGTGCGGTCAAGCTCGGCTTCCAGAAGGAGCTCGAGGCCGTCGCCGATCCGGCCGAGCGCCGCAAGCTCTTCGACGAGATGGTCGCGCGCATGTACGAGCTCGGCAAGGGCGTCAGCATGGCCAGCCACTTCGAGATCGACGACGTGATCGACCCCGTGGATTCGCGGCGCTGGATCATGGGCGCGCTCACGAGCGCGCCGCCGCCGCTGCCGCGGGCGGGAAAGAAGAGGCCGTGCGTCGATACCTGGTGAAGGGCGCCCGGACTAACCGACGGATCAGTCGGCCGGCAGCAGGTCTCTGACCGAGATCCTCGCGCCAGGAAGTGCGACCAACTCGACGGTCTCGTGCAACTCGAGTTTCCGAGTCGATCCGAAGATCCTCTTTTCCGGATCCGGCTCGCGCATGACCTCGAGAACTTCATCGCGAAGGTTCACGATCCAGTACTCGGGGACTCCAGCGCGGGCATAGATGCGGGACTTCGTCAGCCTGTCTTGTGGAAGTGAGCTTTCGGAAACTTCCACCACTAGCATGGCCCGTAGAGGATGGCTCTTGCGGTAGTCTCTGGCGAACCCGGCCACAACCGCAACGTCAGGCTCCGGCGCAGAACGAGGGGGAACCAGCAGCGGCATCTGCACTCGAATCGAAGCCCGATCGCCGATCGCCGCCCGCAGGGCCTGGTCGATGCACATGATGACAGACGCGTGCAGCGGTCCGGCAGGAGGAGAGGCGACGACGAGGCCCTCTAGGAGTTCCACGCGATCGTCTGCCTCGAGGCATCCTTTCTCGACCAGCTGGAAGTAGCTCGTGATCGTGAAGCCCGGGTCTCGTTCCAACTCGCCGTACATGTCCGAACCCTACCAGCCTCGGTCGAACGCGAAAAGGGGTGGATCCGCGAACGAGACATCTCTGTAATCTCTACCGCGCGACAGGCTCTGCTTTCTCCATCCCCCGCGCGCATGGTACACGCGACGGGATGGCCCGGCGTCGCAAGGGGGAGAGGCGCGGCGACTCGCGCCGCGAGCCGGATGCGAGGACGCCGGGGGCGCCTGCGACGACATCCGGCGTGCCCGCGAATCCGGCGGCGCCGGAGTCACGGTCCGCGCCCGAGACGTCGCGCTCTGCGCCGCCGCGCCCGGCCGCTGCCGCCGCAACCTCCACTTCGCGCTTCGAAGCCTGGCTTTCCGCGAAATGGGTGCTTCCTG
>CAYYVZ010000524.1:0-2674 GCA_964475235.1 uncultured Myxococcales bacterium
ATCTTCGTCCGAGAGATCACGCCGAACGGTTGCGACAATCTGCATGACGTCGGAGCGCTTTCCAGCCTTGCCCTCGCGGGGGCCGAAAACCACGTGGACCGATCCAACGTCGAAGTCAAATTCTGACTCGCCACTTAGTAACGCGTGAAGGTCGGGGTCGGCCGAGGTCCAGCGAAACTCAATTTCATGTGTCTTTACTGGTTCCGGTGTCGGTTCATTTTGCATGGGCTTATTCTGCCGATCTCTGTGGCCATTGCCACCCTTGGGGTGCTCGTGGCGCCACAGTCCGTCGTTCCAGAACCGTGACGTTTTTGTCTTTTCACGCATTCAGGAGTAAGGAAGAAACCTGAATGCGGCGCGAAGCGCCAAGGAGACAAAGGCATGGAACGCCTGACAAAACAGAAAATGGAAACGCTGAAATTCGTCGGTCGGCAGAGCTGCGTGCGTCCGGTCCACGTCGAATGGAGGTTTGGATACGACAGATCGACCGCATATCGACACCTCCGCGATCTGACCCGGCGCGAGCTGCTCGTCGAACTCGAAGACATCTCGTTCAACGGAAGCGTCTTTGCGGCGACTCGCAGGGGGCTCGAGCTCGCTGAGCTAAATCTTCGGCCCGCGCGACCTGACGTGTTTCATCTAGCTCATGACGAAGCGATGACGGAGGTTGTTTGCAACTTGGAGTCGCAGCTAGTACCTCTCTTGACTGAGCGCGAGCTGCGCGCCTACCGGCGCGCGGAAGACGATCGGCGCTATGACTTCGAGGTGTACGACGACGATTATCGTCGATACATCTCCCACCTCCCGGACCTGATCTGCGAGATACCGAACACAGACAAGTTCATTGCGATCGAGGTCGAGCGCCGCAATAAGAATGTCCCTCGGTGGCGAGCGATTCTCGGCGCCTATCGTCACCGTGTCGACGTCGACGGCTTCATCGGGGTGCTGTACCTCGTGGATCCGTCAGCGCGCCCAAAGCGGCTCAAAGAACTCGCCAACGAGGCCGGACTCGAGGAGCGGTTTCAGCTCCGCTCCATCGGCGAGCCCGACCTTCTGGAAGGCCTGAATTCGATCGTCGACGCTGCTAACCAATCGGGACAGAAGGCTGCGTGATGAAAGCGAATGCTCCGACACTCACCCTCTCCGTCGCCGAAGCCGCCGCCTACGTCGGCGTCTCCACCAAGACGATCTACCGCGCAATCGAATCCCGCCGCCTCCGCCACGCCCGCATCGGCCAAACCAAGTGCTACCGAATCCGCCCCGAATGGCTCGACGAATGGATCGACGGCGCAGCGGTCGAACCAGAACCCGCACTTAGCGAAGTTCAAATCAAGCACCCTGCCCAGCCCTCGCGAACTGCTCGCCGCGGGCCATATGCTGGAGCGCAGACACCCAGGCGCGGAATCCTCAAATAGGAGATGCGTCATGAGCATTCACAAATCAGTGAAGAAGAACGGCACAGTCAACTGGATGGTTCGCTATCGCGTTGCGGGATCAAACCGCCAGAAGACGTTTGCCACAAAACGGGACGCGCAGATCTTCGAGTCGACAATGCGGATGGAGAAGTCCGCGGCCGCCTCGGGGAACTTCGTCACGGGAGAGACTCTGCTCGCCGACTTCGGTGAGCAGTGGTGGTCGACCGCGACGCCGCGTCTTCAGACCAGCACGCGGCGGATCTACGCCAACTGCTGGAACAACCATGTGCTGCCGTACCTCGGCGAGATGGAGTTGCGCGAGCTAACTCCTCGCGTGATCGAGGAATGGCGGACGCAGCTCACCCACGACGGCCGGCGAGACCAGACCGTCAAGAAGGCGATGAATGTTCTGCAGACCTGTCTGCAGCATGCCGTCGTCTGGGGCGAGATCCAGATGAACCCGGTGCAGGTGGTGAAGAAGCCGTCCGGCAAGCGCAAGCTAGCCGTGCGGCCGGTCTCGCCTCGCGAGATCGAACTGATTCGCCAGCACCTACTCGCACAGAAGAAACACAGAGACGCAACGCTCGTCTCCGTGCTCGGCTACGCGGGCCTGCGGCCCGGTGAGGCGCTCGCGCTTCGGTGGGATCACGTGAGAAGCAAGACACTCCTGATCGAGTCGGCGCTCTCTCACGGCGAGATCAAGACGACCAAGACAGGCCAGATCCGCTCAGTGAGGATCGTCCCCGCACTGCGCGAGGACCTCGAGGCGTGGCAGGCCGTCGCGCCGCCTCACCACAGCGGCCTGGTCTTCGCCAGCAAGACCAACCCCGAGGGCCCGTGGCGACACGAGGCCTACAAGAGCTGGGTCGCGAAGTCCTTCAAGCCTGCGGCAGCCGCCGCCGGCCGGCCGGACCTTCGCCCCTACGACCTGCGCCACTCCTACGCGTCTCTCTTGATTCGCGAAGGAATGTCAGTGGTCGAAGTTGCAGCCCAGCTCGGACACGCCCCGACGATGACCCTCTCGACCTACGCGCATGTGATGGCGGATCTCGACGAGGACGATCGCCGGAGCGCTGAGGTGCTGATTCAGGAAGCCCGCCGGGAGATCTCCGGCGAACGTCACCTGAGCGTCGTCGGAGACGAACATGAGGAATGGGCCCCGCTACAGAAGGGTTCCCTATCGATCCGGCCTGAGGTGTCTAAAGGGTCTTCTTGAGTCTGGTTTAGGGCTTAGGTATGCGGTTTCTGTTTGTCACGAT
>CAYYVZ010000525.1:0-2667 GCA_964475235.1 uncultured Myxococcales bacterium
TGGCTCAGAGCGCGAAGAAGCCGTGCCAGGTCGTCGTGGTCGTCGGTCAGCTCGGCATGTCTTCGCAGAAGCATGGCCGTCACGCGCGGCCCGCGGCGGTTCCTGCACGCGCCGGCGCTCCGGCTGCCAAACCCAAGCCGGTTCGCGAGAAAACCTTCGACGGCTTCCTCGTAGGCGAGGGCAACCGGCTCGCGTACCTCGGCGCTCGCCAGCTGGCCGAGGGCAGCCCGCGCGAAGGCGGCAACCCACTGTTCCTCTACGGCGGCGTCGGCCTCGGAAAGACGCACCTTCTCCTTGCGATCGCCCAGGCACTGCGTAGCCGCGGCAAGCGCGTTCTCTACTACCAGGGCGAAGACTTCACGCGTCGCATGGTCGAATCGCTGCAAGGCGGCAGGATGGAACAGTTCCATCGCGAGTTCCGCGGCGCCGACGCACTCCTCATCGACGACGTTCAGTTCCTCGCCGGCAAGAAGCGTACCCAGCAGGAGCTGTACCACGTCTTCAACCTGCTCCATCAGAGCGGCAAGCCGATCGCGCTCGCGTCCGACCGGCCGCCCGACGAGCTCGAGCACCTGGAGCGGGGGCTGCAGAGCCGTTTCGCCGGCGGACTTCTCGCCGACCTCGGGCCGCTCGACCGCGAGCTTCGCCTGCGCATCCTCAAGGGCAAGCTGACCGAAGCAGGCATCCACCTCGACGACCACATCCTCGACCGCCTTGCGGTGCAGCTCCAGGGCAGCGTGCGGGAGATCGAGGGACTCGTCTCGCGCCTGCGCGCCGCCTCGAACCATCAGTCGCTGCCTCTCGACGACGGCGTCGTCGAGACGATGATCACGCCGTACCTGTCGCGTCGCGGCCCCATCGACCTCGACGTCGTCATCGACACGGTGGCCTGGGTCCACGGCCTGACGCGCGACGAGCTGCTCTCGCGCGACCGTTCGCGCCGCGTGGCATGGCCGCGTCACATCGCGGCGTACATGTGCCGCAAGCTCACGGCGGCGTCGCTGCCGGAGATCGGGCACGCGCTCGGCGGGCGCAATCACACGTCGATCCTGCGTGCCGTGCGCTCGGTGGCCGAGCGTCAGTCGGGAGACACGAGCTTCGCCGCCAAGCTCCAGCAGATGGAGAAGATGCTCGGCACGTCGCCGCAACTGCGCGGCCGCATGCCCGGCGCCGCCCCCACGCCACCCGCCGAGATCTAAGCGGGCACGGAAATCGGGGACGGATCCCGATTCCGCGTGGTCGATATTCCGGAAATCGGGGACGGATCCCGATTTCGCGCGGTCGAACTTCCGGAGGTTGGGGCCAGCCGGCCTCCGGAACCCGCTCCCACGTCGCATGAATCGGGATCCGTCCCCGATTCGGCTCCTCCCGTTTTCTCTGTACCGGCGCTCTGGTAGCACGCGTCCATGGCGCAGCCCGTGGGAAGCATCATTGCCGAGGCTTCGCGCCTCGAGTCGCTCGCGATGGGGCTGTACACGCGGCTGGCCGCGACCTTCCGCGACGACCCCGACCTGCACCGTTTCTGGATGTCGATGGCCCGCCACGAGGCCGGCCACGTCGGCGCGCTCGCGCTCATCGGCGCGCTGCTCGACCAGGCGGGCGACTCGCTGCGCTTCGAGGTGGACGACTCGGTGGTGCGCGAGGCCGGCGGCATCATCGAGGCGCTGCACGACGAGGCCGGCGGACCCGTCAGCGTCGATCGCGCGTTCGAGATCTCGCTCGAGCTCGAAAGCCTCGAGCTCGAAGACCTCGTGCTCGACCTCATCCACATCCTTTCGGATCCGGCCGCGCGCAGCCAGGCCGAACAGATGCTGCTCCACGACCTGAGCGACCTCTCGCTGATGATCGAGAAGCACTGCAAGAGCGAAGAGCTTCTGGCCAAGGCCGACCACCTCGTCGAAAGCCGCGTCGGCCCGCGCGACGACGGCGGATTCGTGCGCCGCTGCTGATTTGCCGCGCTTCTCCGTCCTCGTCCTCAACTGGAACGGCCGCGACCTCGTCGGCGACTGTCTCACGTCGCTGAGACAGCAAACCTTCCGCGACTTCGAAACCATCGTCGTAGACAACGGCTCCACCGACATGAGCGCCGAGTACGTCCGCCGGGCGTTTCCCGAAGCTCGACTTCTGGCACTGCCGGAGAACGCCGGATTCTGCGGCGGAAACAACGCCGCTTTCGCAGCTTCGACCGGAGACCTCATCGTCCTCGTGAACAACGACGCCGAGCTCGACGCGGGTTTTCTGGAAGCGATGGACACGGCTGCCGACGAGCACCCCGGCTTCGGCCTGCTCGCCGCCTGCGTGCGCATGTTCGACCGGCGCACGGTCTTCGATTCGACCGGACTCCTCGTCTACCCGGACGGCATCTGCCGCTCGCGCGGCTGGCTGGAGGAGGACAGGGGGCAGTACGACGAGCCCGCCGACGTGCTCTGCCCGAACGGCTGCGCCGCCGTTTATCGCCGCACGATGATCGAGGAGGTCGGCTTCTTCGACGACGCCTACTTTGCCTACCTCGAGGATCTCGACCTGGGTCTGAGAGGCCAGCTGCGCGGCTGGCAGTGCAGGTACGTGCCGGCGGCCGTCGCCTACCACAAGAAGTCGATGACGAGTGGGTACCACTCCGCGTTCAAGGCCTTCCACGTCGAGCGCAACCGCATCTGGAACGCGGTG
>CAYYVZ010000526.1:0-2664 GCA_964475235.1 uncultured Myxococcales bacterium
CGTTCTTCGTCGTCGCGGGTCGTGCGAAGGGCGGAACGCTGCTCGCTCGCGTCGCAGCCGACGCGCCCGGGCTCACGGTCGAAATCGACCGCATCACCGACCTCACGCGCGACCAGGCCAGCCTCACGCTGAAAGGCGTCGAGGTGAAGGCCGGCGACGTGCTCGCGGCTCCCGGACGTGCAGACGCGGCGATGGAAAAAGCCCTTGCGGCCATTCTCACGCTGGTGGCAGCCGACATCTGCGGTGCCGGCGAGTGGCAGCTGCAGACGACAGCCGAGTACGCGCGCACAAGGAAACAGTTCGATCACGCGATCGGATTCTTCCAGGCCGTCAAGCACCCGATCGTCAACATGATGCTCGACGTCGACCGCGCGAAGTCGCTCGTCTACGCCGCGGCGTGCGCGGTCGACCACGAGCCCGGGCAGGCCCTGCGCCTCGCGCGCATGGCGAAGGCCGCGGCGTCCGATGCGGCGCAGTTCCTGTCGGGACGCTCGATCCAGCTCCACGGCGGCATCGGCTTCACGTGGGAATGCGACGTGCACATCTGGGCCAAGCGCCAGCAGCACAACCAGTTCCTGTGGGGCGACGGCACCTGGCACCGCGCCCGCCTCGCCGACGCCTTCGACGCCTGAAAACCGGGGACAGGTACATTTTCGCGAACGCGAGAACGTACCTGTCCCCGACATTGATGACGCCTCCGTGATCGAACCGATCTTGCATCCAGATGGACGGGTGTGATGATGGGCCCGATGGACGAGCCCGTACTCGACGACGGCCACCTCACCGCGAAGCAGTACTTCGCGATGGCCGAATGCGGGGTCTTTGCCCCGGACGAGCGCGTCGAGCTTCTCGACGGCCTGATCGTCGCGATGACGCCGCCGTTGCCATGGCACTCGTCGGCCGTATCGCGGGTCCATTCGGTGCTGATGCGCAAGCTCGGGCCGGACACGTACATCCGGCTCCAGGATTCATTCCAGCTCGACGATCGATCGGTACCCGAACCCGACCTCGCCGTCGTACCGGGCACCTTCGACGACTATGTCCACGAGCACCCGAGTCGCGCCTTCCTGATCGTCGAGGTGGCCCTCAGCAGCCTGATCCAGGATCGCATCACCAAAGCGGCAATCTACGCTCGCGCAGGCGTTCCCTGCTACTGGCTGATCAACCTTCGCGAGCGGTGCGTGGAAGTGTTCCGCGGACCGGACCGCCGCAAGAGCAGGTATGCGGCCGTCGAGCGGTACACCGGGTCGCAAACGTTCGGCATCGACGCGTTTCCAGGAATGGAGTTCGAAGCCGCCGAGCTGCTCCCCCCGGCCGGCGTCCAGATCGTACCGCGATAGCGTCTCGCGCTACTTCTTCGCGCGACGCTTCTTCTTCCTGACGGGTTTCTTCGCGACGACGGGCTTCTCCGGAACCGCGCGCTCCGGCGCCACCTTCTTTCCACGCTTCTTCGTCACGCGCGCCGCTCGTTTCGACTTGCGCCCCTTCGTCTTCCCGCGCGCCCGCTCTTCGACGCGCGGCCGCGGCGGCATGCTCTGGTCCTTCGGGCACGACGACGCGATCGTGTAGATGAGCTGCAGCCCGCGGTGCATCTCCGGATAAACGACCGGCTTGCCGCTCGTCATGATCGCGACCGACAGATGCCGCTGCGGGTCGGCCCAGCCCACGATGTTCGTGAGGCCGAGATGGCCGAACGCATGCTGGCTGTCGAACCCGTAGAGACTCAGCCATTCGCCACCGAGCATGAAGCCCATGCCGTAGCGCAGCGGCACGCCGAGCGTGAAGTCGAGCTCGCCGTACGACTGCTCCGATGTCGCGCGCCATACCGTGCGGTTGTCGAACACCCGCTTGCCGCCCAGCTCCCCGCCCTGCAGCAGCATCTGGTAGAACTGCGAAAGCTCGTCGGCCGTCGCGATGAGGTTGGCCGCCGGCAGCACGCCCATGAGGTAGCGCGGGTCGTTCGACAGCTCGACGGCCTCGACGAAGTCGATTCCGAGCACGCGCTGCGCGAGCAGGTTGAACGGCGGCACGAGCGGCAGCCCCGTGAAGTAGCTCGTCGCGACCTTCGGAACGTCGCGCTTCTTCACGCCGAAGTTCATCCAGCGCCAGCCGAACGGCTTGCAAAGCTCCTCGTCCACGAACTGGCGGATGTTCTTGCCCGTCACGCGGCGAACGATCTCGCCCATGAGGAAGCCGCCCGTCACGGCATGGTAGGCAAGCCGGCTTCCCGCCCGCGATACGGGACGCGCTTCGCAGAGCAGGCGAATTGCTTCCTTGTTCTCTATGTCCTCGAGGTAGGAGAGGTCGAGCGCTGCGTCGGGAATCACGGGAATGCCCGCGCGGTGCGTGAGCACGTGGCGGATGGTTGCCCACTCTTTCCCGTTGTCGCAGAACTCGGGGATGTACTCGCACACCGGATCGTCGAGGTGGATCAGGTGGCGCTGGTCGAGCAGATGGATCGCCATCGCCGCCATCGGCTTCGACGCCGAGAAGACGTTGAACGGCGTCTCGGGCGTGACTTTGATCTTTGCAGTTCCGTGCGGATCGGTCGGCCCGCCTCCGTGCGAGTAGCCGATCGAGCGGCGCACGATGACCTCGCCGCGTACGCGGATGCACATCGAGATGGCCGGATGGATGCCCGAGCGGTACCAGCGCAGCGCCGCT
>CAYYVZ010000527.1:0-2652 GCA_964475235.1 uncultured Myxococcales bacterium
AGTCATATATGTGGTGGGTATAAGTTTAACATTTACGACCATGGCTGCGATACAATTGACACAAAATGAGTTCTAACGTAGCCACCAAAGAGAAAAAGCTGCCGGTTATAAGCGCCAAGCGGCGTAAGGCGGTCCCTCGCGTCGCCTCTTCCGTACACAAGGCCCATCCTCATAGTCCGGTGGCCCGGGTACTCTTAGAAAGCGAAGTGGTCAAAGAAACTACGAGGGAACCACTCGGCCATCTTTTGATCGAGCACCTCTTGCGTGAAGCTGGTTTCAAAGGCGAAGTATCAACCCGCCCTGAACTACTCAATGAATATTCGACCGACGAAAGTATTTTTGAAATCAAGCCACAGATAGTGCTCCAGCCGATGGACGTCCATGATGTCGAGGTAGCAGTTACGGTGTTTGGCCGAGAAACTAAACGTTTCCCTTCCCTCTCACTCACTCCTCGTTCCGCTGGCACTGGCCTTGGCGGCGGTTCACTCACTGATTCCGCCGTTATCGATATTAAGAAGCATCTCAATAAAACTTTGCGCGTGGGCAAAGAAAATGGCCGGGTCACTTTCACCTGTGAGCCGGGTGCGATGTGGAAGGATGTCGAGGCTGAGTTAAAAAAATACGACAGCTACATACCATCATTCCCGGCTTCGAAGCATATTTGCACTATTGGTGGTGCTGTCGCTAACAACGCGGCTGGTCCTGATTCTCTTCGCTATGGACACACTGCCAATTGGGTTGAATCACTTGATGTAGTTTTGCGTGATGGCAAAACCTATACCGTCCGTCCTTTGAGTTTTAAAGAATTTAAGTCGCTACTTAAAGAAAAAAACGAACTGGCCAGAATCGCCAAGGAAGTCTTTGCCTTAATAAAAGACAACGAGACAACGATCAAGCGCGCCAAGCCCAAAACTGCCAAAAATACCGCCGGGTATGCGCTTTGGAACGTAATCGATACTTCGGTACGGGACTTCGAGGCAGGCAAGGGTAAGTTTGATCTCACAAAACTAATTGCTGGCAGTCAGGGTACTATTGGCATCATTGTGTCCGTGACCATGAAGACTGAACCGATAGCGCATGACACTGCACTCATCGCTGTACCAGTCTTTGATCTTGCGAGTGCCGGCAAGGTCGTGCTCGAGGCGCTGAAATTTAATCCGATCAATCTTGAAGTATTTGACGCTCTCACCTACGATGCGGCGATGAAAAACCCCCAGTTTTTCCGCACTCGACTTTCAAACCTCGATTACTACCGCGTCCTCCTTTCTCTCTACACCACCTATCACGTACGCTGGCGAAGAAAATTGCCGCAGTTTGTTCTTCTCATTACTCTCGATCAAAAAAACTTAATTGAGATTAATCAAAAGTCTGAAACGATTGTTACCGCCTTGCGCTCTGGCGGAGGGTCTCAAGCTAGACTTATCACCAATCCATACGAACGTCAGATGTTTTGGCAAGTGCGCGACGCCAGCTTCCTCTTAGCTAAGTTACTTGATCCTGGAAAGCGCCCGGCTGCTTTCTTGGAAGATATGACCGTGCCGCCTGAAAATATCGCCAAGTTTTTTGCTGACATCAAATTGCTGCTAAAAAAATACAATGTCACCGCGGCCGTGCATGGTCATGGTGGTAACGCCCATTTCCACTTCTATCCTCTTCTCGATTTCACAAACAAGACTACTCCAGCCCTTGTTATGAAAATGGCGGAAGAATTCTTCGCTACAGCTATAAAGTACGGAGGAAATATTTGCGGAGAGCATAACGACGGTATTATCCGTACACCTTTCCTGTCACTGATGTTCTCTAAAGGAGTCTTAGATATATTCCGCCGTTTAGAACACATTTTTGATCCTGAGGATATTTTTAATCCAGGCAAAAAGGTGAATCCTCGTTTTGATATTCGGTCTTCGATAAGGAAGAGGAACTAGCCCAGCCCTCCCTCTATTAAGAGAGTTTTCACCTTGATTTTCAACGGTTTACTGTTAGAATTTCGACCACCGGCCCTATCGTCTAATGGCTAGGACATCGCCCTCTCACGGCGGTAATCGGGGTTCGAATCCCCGTAGGGTCACAAATTTTTTAGCCTTATTTTTCAACGCCGTTTGGAGCACCCTAACGGGATGTTTTGACGGCTTGGAACCACTACAGAAAAAGCCAGCATTACGCTGGCAGTGATTGAGGCAATTTGATTGGCCTTCTCTTCTCAATTTCCTGAAGAACTTCCTCAAGCGGTACCGATACACCTGTATCTATGACGTAGGTTGTTGCACCCATAAGGCGCCACTCGCTCTCCATAAAACGGCCCTCGGTTTCATTAAGTCCCATCCCCATAAAGCCAACTCCTGGAAAGGGTCCAACATGGTATCTGCCACAGCCCGTGCAGTAGTCATGAAATTCGGGGTACCTCTCCCACTTAACCTGAATGAACAGAAATTCGCCATGAGAATTTCTCCCAACCCCCATTTTAGTAATTGTCGCGTCGTCGGCTTTCAAAAGCTCGAAAAGCCGCTCTTCCGTAACATGCCGCGCGATTATCTCGTCCTTGGTCAAAAACATACGACTTTCCTTTCCGTGAGTTGATGAATCGTTCTCGTGCGACTATAGGTTCATTTTCTTTTCCTGTAAAGCTCTCCCAAACTGCTGCCATTTGTATAA
>CAYYVZ010000528.1:0-2650 GCA_964475235.1 uncultured Myxococcales bacterium
CGCGCGCATCGAGAACGGCAACGAAGTCGTCGTCTCCGATCCCGAAGTCGAGACGCCGACGGCCGTTCACTACGCGATGGGCCGCACTCCGCGATGGGCCAACCTGTTCAACGGAATACCGCGCGGCGCCGCACCGTTTACGACCGAGCTATCCGGCATCGCCACGGACGACCCCGACGGCGACGGATTCTGGGAGCCCGGCCCCTACAGCGAGTAGTCGGACTACGCCTTCGCGAGAACCTCGCCGTGCAGCACGGCGTACCAGCCGTCCGGCTGCTCCGCCCAGCGCCGCCACGCCGCCGCGATCGCGTCGAGCTCCGAGCGATCGCAGAGCCCGTACTCGAGAGCCTGCGCGGCGTAGGACGACGACGTCACGCGGTCCGCCCACAACCCTCCCCACCACGCGCGACTCTCGGGATCGGCGTACGTCCACGTCGAGCTCGTCGATACCGTATCGGCAAACCCGGCACGCTGCGCCCAGCCGAGCAGGAAGCGGCCGGCGTCGGGTTCGGCGCGGTTTCTCCTGGCGACGGCGTGGTACACCTCGTTCCAGCGCGTAAGCAGGGGATCGAGCGGAGCCCACGAAAAGCAGGAGTAGTCGCTATCGCGCACCGCCAGGATTCCGCCCGGCCTCAGCACCCGCCGCATCTCGCGAAGAGCGGCCACCGGATCCGACAGATGCTGCAGCACCTGGTGCGCGTGAACCACGTCGAACGAAGCGCCGGCGAAGCCGAGGGCATAAACGTCACCGGTCGCGAAGCGTACGCGCTCCGGCTGGTCGTTCGCGCCGGCGGCCGCGTCCACGACGTCCGCCACCACATCGATGCCGACGACGCGGCCGGGCGCCACCCGGCGCGCGAGGTCGAGCGTGATGTTGCCGGGGCCACATCCGACGTCGAGCAAGTCCTGCCCGGGCCGCAGGTGAGGCAGCAGGTAGCCCGCCGAGTTCTCCGCGGTGCGCCAGCGATGACTGCGAAGCACCGATTCGTGGTGACCGTGGCTGTAGACATCCCCCATGCTCTGCCCCTCTCGAAAGAGCGGACGACCGCTTCCCGTCTCGCCGCCGTTGTTCGCTGCCGCGAAGTCGTCCATGAATGACGGCATGACCCGGAGCATCTCCTTCGCCCTTGCCGCACTCTGTTTTCTCGCGCCGTACGACGCGCGTGCCGCCATTACCAGCGTGCGCGTCGCCAGCGGCCTCGACCTGCCGGTCTTCGCGACGTCGCCGCCGAACGACGAGGATCGCCTGTTTCTTGTCGAGCAGCACAGCGGAAAGATCCTCATCCTCGATCTCGACAGCGAGGCCGTCGGTGCTACGCCCTTTCTCACCGTCGAGGGCATCTCGAAGGGAGACGAGCAGGGCCTCCTCGGGCTCGCGTTCCATCCGCAGTACGCAAAGAACGGCCTGTTCTACGTGAACGTGACGAACGCGAGCGGCGACACCGAGATCCGCCGCTACTCGGTCTCGGGCGATCCCGACGTCGCCGATCCGAAGTCCGCGACGCTCGTGCTCGGCTTCGACCAGCCCCAGGCGAACCACAACGGCGGCTGGATCGGCTTCGGGCTGGACGGTTTTCTCTACATCGCGTCCGGAGACGGCGGCGGAGGCTACGACGACGACGCGGGCCACTCACCGGGCACCGGCAACGGACAGGACATCACCGACAACCTGCTGGGGAAGATCCTGCGCATCGACGTGGACGACGACGATTTCCCCGCAGACGAGAACGCGAACTACGCGATCCCCGCATCCAACCCCTTCGTCGGCAAGAGCGGCGACGACGAGATCTGGGCGTACGGTCTCCGCAATCCCTGGCGCGCGAGCTTCGATGTTCCGACGGGACGCCTCTACATCGGCGACGTCGGCCAGGACTCGCGAGAGGAGATCGACGTCGAGCCCGGCGAATCCGCGGGCGGCACGAACTACGGATGGCGCCTTCGCGAAGGAACGATCCAGACCCCCTCCGTCGGCGGCGCCAGGCCGGCCGGCGCGGTCGATCCCATCTACGACTACGTGCACGGTGACGGCGACTTCGAGGGCTTCGTGGTGACGGGCGGCTACGTCTACCGCGGGCCGATTGCCGAGCTGCAGGGACGCTACTTCTTCGCCGACTACGGCACCGAGCGGATCTGGTCGCTCGTGTACGACGGCTCGGACCCGTCGGCGCACGACGGCACCAACTTCTCCGAGCTGCTCGACCGGACCGAGGAGCTCGATCCGCCGGGAAGCCAGGCGATCAACTCGATCTCGTCGTTCGGCGTGGATGCCGCGGGCAACCTCTACATCGTCGACCACGGCGGCGAAGTCTTCCGCATCGAAGAGGTGCCGGTCCCCACGACGACCTCGACGACAGTGCCGGGTTCCGTCGTGTGCGGCGACCCGGTGGACGACGACGTCGTCGCGGCGAGCGACGCGTTACACGTGCTGAGGTCGAGCGTGGGGACGGCCTCGTGCGAAGCCTGCGTCTGCGACGTGAACGACAACGGCGAGACGACCGTCACCGATGCGCTCGCCGTGCTGCGCGTGGCGGTCGGTCAGGCGGTCGAGTTGAGCTGTCCGGCCTGCTAGCGGCACGCGCCCACGCGGCGGCCGTCGAAGGGGCTCGAGAACGGGATCTCGAAGCCGCCGATCGCGTAGCTGAGCTCGAGG
>CAYYVZ010000529.1:0-2616 GCA_964475235.1 uncultured Myxococcales bacterium
CAGGTCGTCGAGCACCCACGGGGAGTCGAGGCTGTTCACGCGCGTCCACAACTGCGTGTCGCCGAAGTCGGTGTTCTTCGCGATCTCGATCAGGCCGCGGCGAGCCGGAATCTTGTTGGCCGTCGTGATCGCGTCCTCGAGATTGCCGAGAAGCACGTCCACCTGCTTCGCGATCTCCGGAACCTTCGACGCCATCTTCGGATTGCTCGCATCGAAGAAGTGAATCATGCGCTACGTGCGCACCGGGATTTCCCGCAGGGGCTCGTGGGCACCGATGGCGAGTGGTCGGAAGAAAGGCTTGTGGCTGCGCATGGTCACTCCTGGGCGGGTTCCTGGGGGAACGGTTTCTGGAAACCGGTGTCGGACACGGCGCGCGGCGCGGATGCCGGTCCCGGCGTTCCGCGCGGGCTATACGCGATGCACGAAAAGCTGTCGAAGCGCCGGGGGGCGACGCCGTTGCGGACGAGAGAAGCAGGACTGATGCTCGGGCCGGCGGAGCCGGCACGAGCGAGACGCGCTATTCGGCTGCTGGCTCGGTCGCGTGTTTTCCCGCGGCCGCGTCGAGCTCGGCAGCTCGCATGCCTTCGAGCGCACCGGTGACCGGCGACGCACCCACGACGGGCGGCTCGGGCGAGGCCGAGGCCGCGTCGTGCCAGTGCCCATGCTCTTCGCTCCACACTTTGCCCGGGCCGCCTTCGGACGAGGCGTGTTCGCCGCCGCCGACGGTGTGGTAGTGACCGTGCTCGGCCGACCACACTTTCTTGCCCGGCGTCTCCACAAAGAAGGCGCGCGCGAACACGAAAGCCCCGCCGACCGCCATGACACCGGCAAGCACGGCCGCCACCCCGAAAAACCGGCTCGCCGTGTCCTCCACCGCAGCGTCGACCGAGCCGCAGCAGCGCTTGTACTTCTTGCCGCTGCCGCAGGGGCAGAGCTCGTTGCGACCGGACTTGATGGTCTCCGCGGGCATCGCCGCGAAGTTAGCACAACGGCGGGGCGAGCGAAGCCTCGCGTCCGCGGCGCCCTCTGCTAAGGGAAGCGACGGCCGACCCCTGCTCGACAGAGGCCGCCGCCCCGGAATTCTCCCGAGCCCGATCCTTCGATGGAGCAGCCATGAACGTGGATCCGACACGCCTGTCGCAGGCTTCCGACCGACCGATCGTCCGGGCCGGACGGCCCCTGGTCGCCGCGACGCTCGCCGTCGCCGCGCTGCTGGCGGGCTGCTCGAAGCCCGCTCCCCTCGTCACGGTACCCGCGAATCCGCCTGCCGTGGCCGTGTTCGAGCACGCGAGCGTGCTCGACGTCGCGACCGGCACGCGAGCGGCCGATCAGGACGTCGTCGTCAGCAAGGGAACGATCACGGCGATGGGCGCCTCGGGGACGCTCGCCATTCCGGAAGCCGCCCTGCGCATCGACGCGCAGGGCGCGACGCTGCTTCCGGGGCTGATCGACAGTCACGGCCACGTCGGCAACAGCCCGGCCCCCCCGTGGGCCGGCGAGTTCCCCGATCCCAACCGTAACCTCGAAGCGTTTCTCTACTGCGGAGTGACGACGGTGCTCGATCCTGCGGACCTCGAGCCCGACGCGTTCGAGCGCCGCGACGAGATCGCGGCCGGACGCATCGTCGGCCCGCACGTCTACGCGTCGGGTCCGATGCTCACCGCCGTCGGCGGACACCCGATGCCCGTCATCGAAGAGCTCGCGCCGTGGTGGATCCGCTGGTACGTGATGCGCCACGCCGTTCGCCCCCTCGCGACGGAGGCCGACGTCATCGCCGCCGTCGACGGCCTCGTCGCCCAGCACGCCGACATCGTGAAGATGGCGATCGACGCGATTCCCGAGGGCACGCCGCGACTGACCGACCCTCTCGCTGCGAAGATCGTGAGCGAAGCGCATCGCAAGGGCCTGCGCGTCGTCTCGCACATCGGGACGTTTGCCGACGCCGTCATGGCGGGCAACGCCGGCATCGATGCGTTCATGCACATGGTCTACAAGGAGCCGCTGGACGAAGACCAGGCGGCCAGGATCGCGTCGTACGGGATTCCGGTCGTCGCGACGATGGGCGTGTTCGAGAGCTACGCGCTGCTCGGGCGCGCGCCGCGCGTGGCGACGCCGCTCGAGAAGGAGATCGCCGACCCCGCCGTGCTCGCTTCGTTCGACCAGGTCCCGGCGGAAGCCGTCTCGCCGATTTTCCGCGAATATTTCGACAAGCTGGCTGCAACGCGGGAAGCCTGGCGGAAGAGCATTCGTTTCATGCGGGCCGAAGGCGCGACTGTCCTCGCGGGCAGCGATGCGCAGTCCGGCGTGTTTCCGGGGGCGGGCCTCCACCGCGAGCTCGGGCTGCTGGTCGAAAGCGGCATGACGCCGGCCGAAGCGATCCGTGCGGCCACGTTCGACGCCGCCAGGTTTCTTGCGCGGTCGATGGACCCGCCGTTCGGCACGGTGGCCGTCGGCAAGCGCGCCGACCTGCTGCTCGTCGACGGCGACCCGACCGCCGACCTCGCAAACCTGGCGCGCATCAAGGTCGTGATGAAACAGGGCGTACCCCTCGAACGGCATCCCGTTCATTGAAAGGCCGGGACGGGGAAATCGGGGACGGATCCCGATTCCTGCGGA
>CAYYVZ010000530.1:0-2612 GCA_964475235.1 uncultured Myxococcales bacterium
CGATCTTGCTGCCGACGCGGAACCGGCCGGACTGCCGAAGCGCCTCAAGCGCTATTTCGAGCTCGACGACACATTCACGGACGACTGAAGCGAATCGGGTCAGGTCCCGACCTTCGCGAAAAGGGGACCGTCCCCACTATGCTTTCGCAGGGAGAGAGCCGGCCTCGCGATGCTCGAACTCGGCCGCGAGCGACACGGCGCTGTCGAGCGCTGCCTTCGTGAAGCTGAGCACCTGCTCGAACGACTCGTCGGAGAGCTCGCGCGCTTCGTCGTTCCCGCGCAGCAGATTCACGAAGAGGCGCTCGCGCTCGATCTGAAGAGGAAGGCGTCCCGCTCCCCAGTCCTCGAGAAACTTGGCCACGGCCGGGTTGCTCGTGCGGGTAAGCTTGAGGATCGCAGGCAGAGGATCGTTGCGCGCGACGATGGCGGCCAGGCGCAGCACGAGATCGAACGACAGCGTTTGCGTGCCGGCCTCGACGGCTTCCAGATACGACACGTCGCGCAGCTCGAGCGCGCGTGCGAGGTCGGAGATCGTGAGACCCGCGAGCTCGCGGAGCTCGCGCACGTAGACGCCGGCTTCGCGTGCCAGTTTGCCCGGATGCGCGGGCCCCGAGAGCAGGGGCTTCAGGCCGAGAGGATCGCCGGTGACGTTGAGGAAAAACTGGATGGCACTTCCGGCCGCGTCGCCCGTCATCGCCGCGAGGCCCGACAGCATCGTCAGCTCGCCGGAAGCGGCGGGGTCGGGCTTCTTGCGCCGCGGCGCGCGGCGGCGTGCAGAAGGTTTCTTGGCGGGCTCGGCCATCGGTCGTCGAGAGTTTCAGATTGCGACGGGCCTTGCCAGCGCGCGCGACGAGTCGAATTCCCAACGCGACGGCAGGGCTGCCCGCGCCCTGGAGCTCCGCGGCTTGCCGCGCGGACGAAGGGAACGGCGGCTCCGGCCAGGAAGCCGCCGCCCAGCCCAGCACCCGGAAAAAGAGAGCGGCGGCTCCGTGAGGAAACCGCCGCTTGCCGGGCGACCGGTGCAAGTCGCACGAGGCGAAGATGCACCGGCCGTCGCCCACGACCGAAGAAGGAGTGAGAGGGTCGCAGGCGTTACTGGGCGATCGGAATCTTCTTCGCGCCGACTTTCTCCGGCGCTTTCATCGAGATCTCGAGCACGCCGTCCTTGCAGGCCGCCTTCACCTCGTCGGCGTTGACGTCCCACGGAAGGGTTACCGTTCTCTCGAAGGCGCCGTAGACGACCTCGCGGTACGAGCGTCCGCCGCCCTTGTCTTCTTCTCGGGTGGTCTTGCGCTCTCCGCGCACCGTGAGGCGGTCGCCTTCGACCGAGATGTCGAGCTGGTTCGGATCGACGCCCGGGACATCGACTCTCACGACGAGCTCGCCATCGCGAAGGAAGGACTCGAGGGGGGGAACCCAGCGCCCCGTTGTCGTTACGCCGGGAAGGTCATTGCCGCCGCTGAAAAAGCGGCCGATCAGGTTGTCGAACTCGCGGTGAAACGGGGAGAGATCCGGAGTTCTGGTGGCAAGCGCTCTCATGTTCCAACAATCCTCCATGCCCAAAATTTCCGCCGGTCGTAGGCGACGCTGGCGGCACTCCGGAAATAATCACCGAGGAGTCGTGTGCAAGAGTTTCGTCGCGACTTTCTCCAGGGTCACGGAAGCGTTCGGCACGTGAGGCGCGGGGGGGCCCCTTCGCACTCGAAGGTTCCGCCGATCACGTCGTCCCCGAGCGATGCCGAGAAGGTCATCGGCCCGGCCGCAAGGTCTGCGAGCGAGTCGGCGCCGGCGCGAAGGGTCATCTTCCATCGGACGTCGTCGCGGCGCCGGAGCTGGGCCTTGACCACGCCGTCGATGCTGCCCGTCGGGTCGGCGTAGCGGAAGGCGGGCCGGCCGCGCGAGACGTCGGCGAACGACGACGGGAGGGACGCCGAATATCCGCCCGCGCCGCTCTGGGTGAGCGCGATCGAAACGGTCTCGGCGTCGGGAGCCAGTACGGCCGAAGGCGGAAGCGCGAACGAGAGCTTCATCGTCAGCTTGTCCGGGTCGCCGCCGCCTCCCGAGCGCAGCCCGATTCGTCCTTCCGAGATCTCTCCGAACACCGGCGCCGCCGGGAGCTCGCATTCGCCGCAGGCAGGGCCGGCGGGATCGTCCACGCAGGTGCCGTCGCAGCAGTCGCCGAGGCCGTCGTGGTCGCTGTCGAGCTGGCTCGGATTGATCACGAGCGCGCAGTTGTCGTCGCAGGAGCCGGGAGCGGCGTCGCAGGGCAGGTCGCCCGCAGCAGCGCTCGCGTTGCCGTCTTCGGGAACGCCGTCGCCGTCGGAGTCGGGCGTTTCGACCGCCAGGTCGAGCGACTGCACGAGGGCACCGCCGATCGAAAGCCTCAGCGTGGCCATGCCGGTCCCGTCGTCGTCGAGGACGACCGCAACACCCTCTGCGCCGTCGAGTGCGAGCGTCTCGGTCTTCGGGTCCGCGTCCGTATTCGGCGAGACGATCGACGCCGGTCCGGAGACGAGGATCGTCACGGGGAGCGGCGACTCCAGGTCCGCGACGTTCGCGAACAGATCTGTCGGCAGCACGCGCACGGACACCGGAGCGGAGCCTTCGCCGGC
>CAYYVZ010000531.1:0-2607 GCA_964475235.1 uncultured Myxococcales bacterium
CGAGTGCACGGTCGAGCAGGTTCCGCATCTTCGACCCGAGGCCGTCGGCCTGTGGCGCCGCGGCCGCAGCTTGCGGCGGACGCTCGGGCGCGGCGGTGGGTTTGTCGGAGGGCTTGTCGGTTTCGTCGCCGAGCCAGCCCATCAGTTGTTCCTGCGTTCTGATGGACGTACGGAGCCAGAACCGCGCAGCGCCGGATGCAAGGCCGGCGACGCGGTCTAGCGGGTCCTGTGAGTTCCCCACGGCGCAACGGTAACGCGCGTTCAGAAAGGGTCGCCCGATTCCCCGAGCATTGCCTTTCGGACGAGTGGCAACGCTAAGGGTCCGAGCTTGACGAATTCGTCGTGAAACGTTCTCAGCGAATACGCGTCGCCCTTCTGGGTTTCGTAATCCTCGCGCAGTTTGAGGATCATCAGCTTGCCCATCGTGTAGTAGCCGTATGTTGCGTCGGATGAGCCGCGCTTGGCTTCCGACTCCGCGCTCGATACCGGTTGATAGGCCTCGGTGACAAACATGTCCGTGGCCTGTTCGATGGACATGCCCTGCGTGTGCATCTTGATACCCGCGATGAAACGGACGTCACGCAAGAGGGCGTCCTGAACCTGCGCAAGTCGGTAGCGGGGGTCATCGGCGTGCAGACCTTCGTCGATCATCATCTGCTCGCAGTAGTGTGCCCACCCCTCGAAATTGCTCGCTGTCGTGAACACTTTTCGGATATCCGACGGGAAGTCCTTTGCGTAAAGGAATTGCACGTAGTGGCCGGGCCACACTTCGTGCACGGACACGTTGCTGATCATCTGCCGATACCACTGCAACATGAAGTCGTCCTGCTCCTCCTGCGGCCAGGCAGGATCGGGCAGTGTCATGGTGAAGTACGCCTCGGTCGCCACCTTCTCGAAGGGACCCGGGGTGTCCATCGTCGCCGAGGTCGTCGCGCGCAGGAAGGGTGGAGTCTCGATGACCTTTGCAGGCGGGGCCGCTGGGAGACCGATGATCTGCTTTTCCTCGACGAAGCGGCGTAGACCGTCGAGGTTGTCCTGCGTGACGGAAAGCAGCTCGGCAGGAGGCGGATAGTCCTTCTCCACATCGGCGAGAACGTCCATCGGCGGCTTGTTGGGGTCGATCTCGTGCGCGGCCGCGGAGAACGCCTCTTGATTTCGCTTGAGGTCCTCTTCGGCGATCGCAAGCAATTCCGGGAGCGGCGTGGTGACCATCTCGTCGGCGTCAAGCACTTTCGCGTAGGTGTCCGCGCCGTACGCGAAGGAACCGTTGGAGCGAGGCAGGAGATCGTTCTCCAGGTACACCTTGTAGTCGTCGAGTGCGGCGATGACCACGTCATTCGCCTTCTTGAACTCGCCGAGCAGCGCGGCGTCTTTAACCTCGGCAAATGCGGCGGGCAAATCGACGGCGAAGAAGTCCCGGTTGCCGTCGATCTGCTCGATGGCGATCTCGGTATAGATACGAGGAGGGTTGTCGAGGTTCTTTCTGGCTTGAGCCAGGTTTGTCGGCATCAGTTTCAGGCGTGCGATCAGGGATTTCAGGCGTTGTTCCGGCGAGGCGAAATTACGCGAGATCATCACGTACGCGTCTTGGGTGAGGTAGCTGCTGTAGATATCAGGGTCCGTCGCCCACGGCCGGATGACTTCGAGACGCAGCAACATGCCATCCATCGCATGCTTGGTCTGTTCGAGATCGAGTTGCGCCTCGGCTGAGAGCGATTGCACGTCAACATCATTCAGTCGCGCTTGGAGGGACTTGACGGTCTCGCTGTTCGCTCTTATCGCCGCCGCGGACATGTCCGCTATCTCGTTGTCGTACTTATGAATTCCAAGCAGAGTCGCCGTCGTCGGATCCTGCTGGTAATAGAACTCTAGGACCTCCGTGGCGAGCGCTCGAAAGCTCTCATCGCCGGCACCGGCATTCGGTTGGTGTGAGTCGCCGGAGCCACCGCATGCGGTCACAAGGGAAATCAAGAACGCCGCCGAGCAGAGGGCTGACGCGAACCGTCGCATTTCCAGCACGATAGCTTGCAAAGATGCCTTCGAAGGGAGAAAGCGCGTGGATAAGGACACTTATGACACGGGCAAGCAGATCCGCACCGCAGTTCTCGGCGAGGCCTACGTAGCTGCGGCGGCCGCGAACGCAGACGACTTCTCTGGGCCGCTGCAGGATCTGGTTACCGAATACTGCTGGGGTGCGGTGTGGGGTCGCGACGGTCTGCCACTGAAGACGCGCAGCATGCTCAACCTCGCGATGCTCGCCGTGCTGAATCGGCCGAACGAGTTGAAGGCCCACGTCAAAGGTGCTCTCACCAATGGCGTCACGCGCGAGGAGATTCGGGAGATCCTCCTGCAGGTGGCGATCTACGGCGGGGTGCCCGCCGCCGTCGACAGCTTCCGCATCGCGCGAGCCGCCTTCGACGAGATCGAACAGGGCCCCGGAGAAAGTTAGGAGCGCGGAATGGACATCGGCTTCATCGGCTTGGGAAACATGGGGTTCCCGATCGCGTGCCGGCTGGTGGCCATCGGACATCGGGTCGTCGTCTTCGACACCAGAACGGCCGTCGTCGACGACGCTGTGGCGCGCGGTGCCGAGGCCGCAAAATCCGC
>CAYYVZ010000532.1:0-2603 GCA_964475235.1 uncultured Myxococcales bacterium
TCTCTCCTAGCAAGGCCGCGGAGGTCCTCACCATGCATCACGCCATCCGCCGCCCTTCCTTCGCTCTTCTTCTCATCGCTGCGCTTCTCGGCTCGCTGTCGCCCGTCGTACACGCCGAAGAAGCACCGCCCGCGCTCCGCCGCGACATCGGCGCATACGCCGTCTTCGGCCGCGAGTATGTCGAGTGGCACGGCGCCGCGTCGATGCCGCGTCGTGGCAGCATCGGCTCTCTCGCCAGCGTCGAGATCACGCACGAGACCGTCGCCGACGGCGAAGAGAGCTACGTGGCAGCACCGTCGGTCGTCCTCCGCGACGGCTCGAGCCTGCACTTCGTGTACGCGTCGTCCCTCGAAGCCGATGGCGACGTCACCATCGCCCATGCGCCCGCTCCGCTTCACGGCGACCTGATCGCCCCGATCGACTATCCGGTCGCGCCGGCCGTGACGTGCAACGACGACGACATCGACGTCGAGAGCGACACGTCGCCGCTTACTCTGGAGCCCGGCCGCTACGGCAACGTGACGGTCGCATCGGGGCAGACGCTGCGCCTCGTCGCCGGGGGCCGCTACGAGTTCTGCAGCCTGAGGCTTCGCGCCGCCGCCACGGTCGAGGCCCATGCCGGTACGTTCGTGCTGCTGCGCGACTACCTCGTCACCGCGGGCCGCGCGCGAATCACCGGCGACGGCGCGTGCGGGGCCCGCTGGATCGCGCTTGCCGAGAATCCCTCGCTCACGCCGAGCGGCGCGGCGTTCGAGTTCGACCAGGGCGGGCCCAACGCCCGGGCGCGCATCGAGGGAACGTTCTTCACGCCGGGGCGCATGATGCTGGCCCAGCACAACGACTACGTCGGCCGTTTCTGGGGCGAGCGCGTGGATGCGCGCGTCGCCGACTCGATCACGCGCACGGTTTCCGATTGCCGCAGCGCCCAGTGCGGAGACGGCGTTCTCGACGCCGGCGAGGGCTGCGACGACGGCAACAACCGCGACGGCGACTGCTGCACCGCGTTCTGCGAAATCGCTGCCGAAGGCGCGGCCTGCGACGACGGGCGCTTCTGCACGGCGGTCGACAGGTGCGATGCGGGCGGCACGTGCGTGGGGACGGGCGAGCCCTGCGAGCGCCCGGACGGAGACTCGAACTGCTCGGAGTCGTGCAACGAAGCGACCGACGCGTGCAACGCGCCCGATCCCGACGCTTCGACCTGCGACGACGGCGTCTGGTGCAACGGCGCAGATCTCTGCGCGAGCGGCCAGTGCGTCTCGCACGCCGGAAGCCCCTGCGCCGGCCCCGACGACGATGCCGATTGCCGGGAGAGTTGCGACGAGGCGACCCACGCGTGCAATGCGCCCGACCCCGCCGGTGCGTCCTGCGACGACGGCCGGTTCTGCACGAGCGTCGATACGTGCTCCGCTGCCGGCACCTGCGAAGGCGCGTTCTCGCCGTGCGCGGGCGAAACGTTCGACACCCGCTGCGACGACGGCTGCGACGAGCTGGCCGACAGCTGCACCGCGATCGACGACGACGGTGCACCCTGCGACGACGGCCTCTTCTGCACGGCCGACGACCGCTGCGACGGCCGCGGAGGCTGCCGCGGAATCGGCGATCCCTGCCTCGCCTTCCTGGGAGACGCGGACGCCGATTGCACGGAATCCTGCGACGAAGAGGCCGATTCGTGCACCGGCCCCGACCTCGACGGCACGCCTTGCACCGACGGCCTCGCCTGCACCCTCGTCGAGCACTGCCTCGCGGGCCACTGCGCCTCGACGGGCCAGACCTCCTGCGACGACGGCAACCCGTGCACCGACGAGTTCTGCGGCGAGGACGGAAGCTGCGTGCGCAGCTACAACTCCTCCTCGTGCGACGACGGCAACGCCTGCACCACCGACGATCACTGCATGAGCGGCGAGTGCGGCGCGACCGAGAGGATCGATTGCCGCGACGACGACCTCTGCAGCGCAGACGAATGCGACCCGTCCGACGGCACCTGCCACCACTCCTATGCGCCGGCCGCGACGTGCCGCGTGATCGGCAAGAGCATGACGCGCCTCGACCTCGGCTTCTCTCCCGCCGACGGCGAGCCTTCCGAGAAGCTGACGACGTCGTGGCGCAGCGAGACGCCGGACGACTTCACGTGGCAGGAAGACCTCGGCGATCCGAGCCGGGGAGATGCGATCGCGGTCTGCTTCTACGACGAGAGCCGCGAGCTGCCCGAGCTGGCGTACCGTCTCGACTTCGACAGGGCGACGCTCGCCGGCGCGGCGTGGAAGCGCACCTGGCGCGGAGAAGACCTGATCTACACGCTGCGGGCCGAGAACGGGACCACGCAGGGCGTATCGTCGGTGCGTCTCGGCGGCAGCAAGCACGGCGCGCCCACGTTCCGGCTGCGCGCCGGCGCCGGCGGCGGCTGCACGCGCGACTGCCGCGACAAGTTCGACGCTCCGCGCGTGCGCGACGACGGCCGCATCTTCGCGATGGAACCCGGCCTGACGGTGCAGTGGGTGGCCGAATCCGGCGCGTGCTGGAGCGCGCGCTACGAGGAGGCAGAGTCGAACGACGAGGAAGGATTTCACGCGCGGGTGCGACCCGAGTAGCGCCCGGTGTGCATG
>CAYYVZ010000533.1:0-2592 GCA_964475235.1 uncultured Myxococcales bacterium
TGAATGAACAGGCGATCTCCCTCCGGCAGGGTCGCCGAATACACGTAACAGAGATCGCCCGCCCATTTGAAATCTTCCTCGCTGGCCCCGACCCCGGCGAGGAACGCTTCGCAACTGGCCTCGTCGCTCACGATGTAGTCGATGGCATCCGCACGCCCCGCGAACAGCAAGAGGGCGATGGCGGCTGTCGATTGGATGAAGCGAAGTGCCCCACGTGCCGGGCGTGAACGGTGCGAACTTCCGGGAAGATACAACTGGAAACCCTCCTGGCGGTGGCCTCGCCTCCGCCTGCCTCTTACGTCGATTCGTGGCCCCGCCGGGCCTGGGCACGTACTTCGAGCAGGCTGCGGATGCGCTGCGCGAGGGTCCTGCGAATACCGATATCGCGGATGCGTAGGCTACGCACGCCCGCCGGCGAGCGGTGCACGACGATGCGGCTTGGCGGAATCACGGTAGCGGGGATCGCCGCACCTCCGCCACCGGTCATAGAGACGGGGTGCGAGAGCCTGACGCGTTGCCGCTCGGTCAGAGCTGCAGCGCCGCCGCCATGCGCGCGGCCGGTTCGCGTCAATGCGCGCCACCACACAGAATCGAGCCGGGAGTCACTCCATGACCGCACTCCGCCCCTTCGTCGCTGTTCTCGTCGCGCTTACGCTGTCGTCGGGTTGCGCGCCCATTGTCCGGGGTCCAAAGGCCAGCCTGGCGATTCCCGGCATCGAAGCGGGCGCGCCGGTGTACACGCTGACCAACCTTCACCCCGATTACCCGCGCCCGCTGCTGTGGTCGAAGAACTTCATCCGCGGCGGCCTCATCCCGGTGTGCACGCAGGTGACGGTGGTGAGGTCGCACAGGACCGCGATCTGGTTCCTCATTCCGGGGAGCAAGGTCGAGTACCGCTACCAGAACGTCAACAGCGCCAACCCCCGTCCCTTCCGTGACCACCTCGGCATGGTGTTCGGCCCGCGATGCCCGCAGGAAGAGATCGCCAAACTCGGCGAAATCGATCGTCGGCACATCGAAGCCGGCACGATCGGCAACGGCATGACGAAGGCGGGTGTGATTTTCGCGATCGGCTATCCACCCGAGTTCCGGACCCCCGATCTCGGCGTGGACACGTGGACGTACTGGAGAAGCCGCGTGCGAAGCTTCGACGTTGTCTTCGGAAAGGACGGTCGTGTGATTTCGGGCGAGTTGCCGGTGCTCGAGGCATCGGGGGCTCCGCCACCTCCTCCGCCGGCCGAGCCGGTCAAACGGAAGCCTTCGGGTCTCGCGCCGCCGCCGCCGACTCCGCGCTAGCGATCGACCTCGTCGAGAATCGCCCCCGACAAAAACGGAAGGGGACGGATGTTCCCATCCGTCCCCTTCCGTTTTGCAGCGAGAGTCTGAGGCGCTACGCCGTCAGAGCTGCAGAGCCTGCGTCAGATCGTCCTCCGCCTGCTCCGTCACTCCCGGCACGTCGATATCGACGCCGAGGTAACCAACAAGCCCCGTGCCGGCCGGAATGAGACGTCCCATGATGACGTTCTCCTTCAGCCCGCGCAGGTGGTCGGTCCACCCGTAGACCGCAGCCTCGGTGAGCACTTTCGTCGTCTCCTGGAAAGACGCCGCCGAGATGAAGCTCTCCGTCGCGAGGCTCGCCTTCGTGATGCCGAGCAGCATCGGCTCCGCGATCACGGGACGCTTGCCCTCGTCCACCAGTGACAGGTTGAGGTCCTCGAACCTCCCCTTCTCGATCTGGTCGCCGACCAGCATGGTCGAATCGCCCGGATCCTTGACGCGCACGCGACGCAGCATCTGGCGAACGATCACCTCGATGTGCTTGTCGTTGATGCGCACGCCCTGGAGACGGTAGATTTCCTGGACCTCGTCCACCATGTAGGCGGCAAGCTCCTTCTCGCCCTTGACGGTGAGAATGTCGTGCGGGTTCGACGAACCTGCGTGGAGCTGCTGCCCCGCGCGGATGTAGTCGCCTTCCTGCACCAGGATGTGCTTGCCCTTGCCGATGAGGAACTCGCGCGGATCGCCGACGTCGGGCGTCACGATGATCTTGCGCTTGCCCTTGGTGTCCTTGCCGAACGACACAACGCCGTCGATGTCGCTGATGGCCGCGATTTCCTTCGGGCGACGCGCCTCGAAGAGCTCGGCCACGCGCGGCAGACCGCCCGTGATGTCCTTGGTCTTGGTCGTCTCTCGCGGGATCTTCGCGATGACGTCGCCGGGCATCACCTGGGTGCCTTCCTCGGCGTTGAGGTAGGCGCCTTCCGGCAGCGAGTAACGGGCCTCGTTGCCGCGCGGACGCAGCATGGGCTTGCCGTGCGCGTCGCGGATGATGATGGTCGGGCGGCGGTCCTTCGCCTGCTTCGACGCGGTGATGACCTTGGTCGCGAGGCCCGTGTTCGGATCGACGCGCTCTTCCATCGTCTCGGTGTCGACGATGTCTTCGAAGTGCACGCTGCCGCCCACATCCGTGATGATGGGCGTCATGAACGGGTCCCACTCGGCGATGAGCTCGCCGGCCTTGACCTTTTCGCCGTCGCGCTTGCGGAGACGCGCACCGTGGACGAGCGGGTAACGCTCGCGCTCGCGCTGCTG
>CAYYVZ010000534.1:0-2589 GCA_964475235.1 uncultured Myxococcales bacterium
TGACGCGAACGCAGAAGCCGGCCGGGTTGTAGAGAGCGAGAGGGCAGGGCGTGTTTTCGATCAGGCTGGCGAGCACACCGGAAGGGTCGGCGAGCACATCGAGGTGACCCGTGAGATCGTCGACGCGTGTTTCGACCATCGCGACTCCCGCGTATGCCTCGGGCGAGACACACGGCTTCGTCGTCATTCCTCTCTCTCCGGCGTTCGGCTCGTGCCGGAGCGCGATCGATCGCTCCGCTGCGCACGCTTCGCGTTCGCGCGCACCATACGACCATGGGCGCCTTCGAGGAAGTCCTTCTTGGGACCCCAAAACGTTTTTTCCCGAAGGTGTGCGCCTCGCTTGTCCCCGCCGGGGACGAGCGGAGTCGCGTCTTCACAAAACCGACCGTTCAGGATGTTCCGGGCTCCGGCCGGCAGACCTGGAACGTCGCCGGCCGGGATTCGCTTTTGGACCGCGCCGCAGTTCCGGCTAAGTCCCGCGTTTCCGCGATGCATCTTTTCTCCGGCAATCCCCTCGACCGCGCCCAGCAACGGCGCCTCGACGACGCCTGGCTCGCCGAATCCCTTGCGGATTCGCGAAGCCGCTTCCTTCCGATGCACCGTCTCGACGTGCTCGTGAAGAGGGACGGTTCGGGGCTCGCGTGGGCGCGCCGCGGACTGCTGGCGAAAACGGGGGAGGGGCCGGTCCCCGTTCTGCTGGGCCTGCGCGAAGGCGTGGCGCACTACGCCGTCGACGTTTCCGCGATCGAAGACCCGGCGAAGACGCTCGGGCTCGCCGAGGTCGCCGAGTTTCTCGACCTTCGCGCCGCGGTCGGCCGGCTCTCGAACGAGGAGTCGGCGATGGTCGCCCAGGCGCGCGCGCTCGTCGACTGGCATGCGACGCATCCGTTCTGCGCCAGGTGCGGACAGCCGACCGATGCGCTGCAGGGCGGGGCGATGCGACGATGCGGCAAATGCCGCGCCGAGCATTTTCCGCGCGTCAATCCCGTCGTGATCATGCTCGTCGTGCGCGGCGACCGCTGCCTGCTCGGCCGTCAGGCCGCCTGGCCCCGCGGCATGTACTCGACGCTCGCGGGCTTCGTCGAGACGGGAGAGTCGATCGAGGAAGCCGTGCGCCGCGAAATCCTCGAGGAGTCGGGCATCGAAGTCGGCAGCGTGACGTATCACTCGTCGCAGCCGTGGCCGTTCCCGTCCTCGCTCATGATCGGCTGCCTCGCCGAGGCGATCACCGAAGAGGTGAAGATCGATCCGCACGAGATCGACGATGCGCGCTGGTTCACGCGCGACCAGATCCTGCGTGCGTGCCGCGGCGAGACCGATGCGTCCGAGCTCTTCCTGCCGCCCGTCATGGCCATCGGCCGCCGGCTCTGCGATGTATGGGTCGGACTCGACCCGTCCAATGGGAGCGGACTCGACCCGTGAACGCGTCCTCTGCGGCGGACGCCGCGCGCATTGCCGCCGGCATTGCGAAGTCGGCCGGCGAGCTTCTGCTCGGTTACTTCCGCGACGAGACGCTCACGAGCGACTGGAAGAGCGACTACTCGATCGTGACCGAGGCCGACGTTGCCGCCGATCACCTGATCGCCGGCGAGCTGGCGAAGCATTTCCCCGGCGATGCGATCCTCAGCGAGGAGCTGGCCCCTACCGCGGCGGCCGCGTCGGCGGTCGCGAAGCCGCACACGTGGGTCGTCGATCCCCTCGACGGAACGACGAACTTCTCGCTCGGCGTACAGCACTGGGGCACGTGCATCGCGCGCTGCGACGAGCAGGGCCCGGACGTCGGCGTGCTCTACTTTCCAGCCCTCGACGAGATTTACGTCGCATGGCGCGGTGGCGGCGCGACGCTGAACGGGCACGCGATCCGGGTTCGTGCGCCGTCGTCCTCGCGACCCGTCGGAATGCTCGCTTCGTGTGCGCGCACGCCGCGGCTCTACCACGTGAACCTGCCCATGAAGGTGAGAGTTTACGGTTCGGCTGCCTACACGCTGGTGTGCGTGGCGCGCGGCAGCGCTGCCATCGGAATGGAGACGAGGCCGAAACTGTGGGACCTCGCGGCGGGGTGGTGCGTGGTCGAGGAAGCCGGCGGCGTCATCGAGACCATCGACGGCAGCTCGCCGTTTCCGATGGTCGCCGAGTGCCGGTACGCCGACCGCAGCTTTCCGATCGTGGCGGCCGCGTCGGCCGAGCTTCTCGCGCAGGCGCGCGAGCACATCGAAGAACGTTAGGGGACGTCAGAGGCGCGCGAGCGCGATCGCACCCTCGGGGCACGCGACCACGCACAGGCCGCAGGCCTGGCACGCGTCGGCCCGCGGCGTGTACGCGGACTGCATGCGGTGCACGGCGACCCTGACCTTCGCGAGCCAGGGCAGCGCGCCAAAGTCCGCGCCCTCGATGCGTCTCACCTCGAAGACGTCGTAGTGGCAGACCTCGACGCAGTCGCGCTTTCCCTCGCAGCGGGCGTGATCGACGACGGGCCGCCAGCTTCCGGCTCCGGCCTTGCAGACCTCGCCGGGCCGCTCGGCGAGCGCGGCCGCGCGACGGGCTTTCTCGATGTTGCGGCTCATGGCCCGAGCCTAGGCGGTCGCGGGC
>CAYYVZ010000535.1:0-2582 GCA_964475235.1 uncultured Myxococcales bacterium
CTTGCGTGCGAGGTCGCCGGCAGGTCCATAGCCGTGCAGCCAGCTCGGGTGGTCGATCGGAAAGGCCGCACGACCGGCCATCGTGGTCAGCACCGGGCACCCGAGCAGCTCGGCGAGCTCGACGACGGCCCGGTTCGCGCCTGCGCGGTCCACGCCGCTGCCGGCGACGATCACGGGATGGCGCGCGGAGTGAAGCAGCTCTGCCGCAAGATCGAGCCGTGACTCCGGGGCTTCCGGCGCGCTCGCGCGCGTGAGCTTCGGCGCAAGAATGCGGACGGAAGCCTCGTCGCGTGTCTCGTAGGCGACCGGTCCGGGGATCTCGATCTGCACGGGCCCAGGGCGCCCGCACCACATCTCGCGGAACGCGAGCGCCGTCACTTCGGGAATCCGCGCCCAGTCGAAGATCGGTCCGCCCCACTTCACGGCGGGCTTGAACACGTCGAGCTGGTCCTGGCCCTGGAACGTCGCCGGCGTGGACGGATAGACGATGCCGAGGCGATGCTGCGCGGTGAGCACGAGGACCGGAACGCCCTCGTGCCGCGCCGTGATCACGCCGGGCAGCAGGTTGGCCGAGCCCGGACCGGGATTGCCGAGCACTGCGGCCACGTTGCCGGTGGTCTTGAAGAGCCCCTCGGCCATGTGCACGGCGGCGGCTTCGTGACGCACCGGCACCAGGCGGATCCCGTGGGCTTCGAGCGCGGCAAGGATGGGATCGACCTCCGGACACGGAAGGCCGAAGACGAAACGGATGCCTTCGTTGGCCAGGCATCGAACCAGCAGCTCCCCACCTGTGATGTTCGCCATGATCGTCTCCTTGCGCGGCGCCGGTGCGACGCCGCGTCCATTTTCCGAATTGTGGGCAGCCAGCCGGAGCTTTTCTCACTCGCGGGAATCCGGCCGGCGGAAGACGGACGGAAACGCTGCATCGCCGCCACCTCCTGCATATTTCGTGCGATGGCCTGAACCTTGCTCCGCCCGGACATCCGGTGAGGAGCGATTCCGGCGTTTCCGCCTCCGGAGACGATCGAGACCTGACCGGAGGGGAAAGGCCACGATGACCGAGACCAGCGGCGGCGCCCTCATCGCACGGATGCTGCGCCAGGAAGGTGTCGAGAAGTTCTTCGGCATCGTCGACGGCACGTATCTCCAGCTCTTTGCCCACTGTGTCGAGCAGGGGATCGAAATGATCTCGCCGCGGCACGAATCGGTGGCCGCGCACATGGCCGGAGCCTACGCGCGGCTGACGGGCAAGCTCGGGGTCTGCATCGCGAGCAATGGGCCCGGCGTCGCCAACATCCTCCCGGGCGTGGCGGTCGAGAACGGCGAGGGCAACCGCGTTCTGCTGATCACGAGCTCGCGCCGCACCGGCGTCGCGTACCCGGATCGCGGCGGCGCCTACCAGTGCTTCGACCACGTCGGCGTCATTCGCGCCATGTCGAAATGGTCCGAGACCGTCCCGTCCTTCGCGCGGATTCCCGAGCTGACGGCGGCGGCGCTGCGCGCGTGCTACAGCGGACGCCCCGGCGTGGTCCACCTCGACGTTCCGGAGAACCTGCTCAACGGCATGGGGCCCGACGCCGTGCTGCCGCCGCCGGCCGAGTATCGCCGCACGGAACCGATCTGCGCTTCCGAAACCCAGGTCGAGCGCGCCGCCCGCATGCTCGCGCAGGCCAGGCTTCCGATGATTCACGTCGGCGGTGGCACGATCCACGCGCAGGCGTTCGCCGAGCTGGCCGCACTTTCCGAGCTGCTGCACGCGCCGGTGACGACGTCGTGGAGTGCGCGCGGCGCCATGCCCGAGACTTCGCCGCTGGTCTGGCCGATGCCTCACATTGACGCGTGCAACGAGCTGCGCAACGCCGCCGACGTGGTGCTCGTGCTCGGCTCCGAGCTCGGCGAGACCGACTGGTGGGGCAAGGCGCCGTACTGGGCGCCGTCGTCGAAGCAGCAGGTCATCCACGTGGACGTCGACGACGACTGTCTCGGCCGCAACCGCCGCGCGCAGCTGCTCGTGCTGGCCGACGTCCGCTGCTTCCTGCAGCAGCTTCTGGCTGCGCTGCGCGCTTCTGCTCCAGGCATGACCCTCGACCAGCGGCGCGTCGCGGTCGCGCAGCTTGCCGAGAGCAAGCGCCGCGACCGGGCTGCGCTCGATGCCGTGCTGGAGAACCGGTCGGCGCCGATGATCACCGGCCACGTGCCCGCCGTCTGCCGCAGGGTGTTCGAGGACGATGCCGTGGTGGTCTTCGACGGCGGAAACACGGCGGTGTGGGGCCACTTCTACACCGAGCTGCGCCGTCCGAACACGATGCTCCAGACGGCGCACTTCGGTCATCTCGGCGCGGGCGTGGGCCAGGCCCTCGGTGCCGCCGTCGCGCGCCCCGACCGGCAGGTCTACTGCATCATCGGCGACGGCGCGATGGCTTTTCACATGCAGGAAGTCGAAACCGCCGTGCGCTGCGGCCTCCGGCCCGTGTTTCTCGTCTGCTGCGATCGCCAGTGGGGCATGGTCAAGATCAACCAGATGATCGCGCTGCAGCCGGTGCGCGAGATGTTCGCGACCGCGCTCGGGCCCGACCGGAGCC
>CAYYVZ010000536.1:0-2577 GCA_964475235.1 uncultured Myxococcales bacterium
GACGACATCGGCCGTCTTTCCTCGCGCCTGACGACGACCGAGTTCGACCGGCGCGGTCACTGCATCCTCGCCCAGGTCCGTGGCGACCTCGAGTACCCGCCCGAAGTGGACTGCCGCCGCGAGATCGACCCCCAGGACCCCGGCATCAACCGGCCCTACACGGACGACGCGGTCATCGAGTCTCACAACCACGTCCTCGTCTACCTTCCGAACTCCTGCCCGGCCGTCAACCTCGAGAACCTCGGCTTCCCGTGGATGTGCGAGTTCCCGAACGACGAGAACTCGGTGTTCCCGCTGCCCGTGCTCACGCAGTGCATGTTCGACTTCCACCACAACGACGTCTTCCGCCTGCTCGACCTGATCTTCCCGTGCAGCACCAAGTGCGGGAACAGCGTGCTCAACGTGGAAGAGGACTGCGACGACGGCGACAACGACTGGATGCGAGGCGACTTCTGTCGCCGCGACTGCAGCCAGGTCGAGTGCGGCGACACCGACGACAACGGCACCCAGGACATCACCGACGCCCTCTACATCCTGCGCGCGGCGGTCGGCGTGGAGCAGTGCACGATTCTCGTCTGCGACGTGACCGGCGACCTGCGCATCCGTGCATCGGACGCGCTGCGCATGCTCCAGTACGCGGTCGGCCTCAACGTGGCGCTCACCTGCCCCGACGTCAGCACGACGTGCGGCAACGGCTTCCTCGAGGTGAAGGAAGGCTGCGACGACGGCGACAGCATCTACGACAGCGGCGACTTCTGTAACTCGGCCTGCCTGCTCGTCGACTGCGGCGACACGGACGACAGCGGCGCCGTCACGATTCTCGACGCGCAGTACATCCTGAACGCGAGCGTGCTGAACGTGCCGTGCGACGTGTCGATCTGCGACCTGACGGGCAACTTCCTGATCAACTCGACGGACGCGCTGAGGGCCCTCATGCACTCGGTCGGCCTGTCGGTGTTCTTCAACTGCCCGGATCCGCCGCCGACTCCGCCGGCGCCGCCGATCGAGTAACGACCACACGCCGCGAACCCTTCGCGGCAGCATGCGCTGGCGATTGCCCGAAGGGCGCTTTCCTCACAGGAAGCGCCCTTCTTCTTTGAGCCGGCGGAAGGAGCACGAAGATGGACCTCGGACTTGCCGGCAAGTCGGCGCTGATCACGGGCGGAGCCTCCGGGCTCGGCAAGGAGACGGCGCGCACGATGGCCGCCGAAGGCGTGCGAGTCATGATCGCCGACCTCCGCGAGGAATCGCTCGAGGCGGCGGAAAAAGAGCTCGCCGCCGCCGGTGCCGACGTCGAGACGGTGCGCCTCGACGTGAGAAGCCTGGACGAGTGTCGCGCGGCAGTCGAGAAGACGATCGCGGCCTTCGGCAAGCTCGACATCCTCGTGAACTCCGCCGGCATCGGCGGCCCGACGACCTTCTTCGCCAATACCGGCCCCGACGACTGGGAAGACCTGATCGCCATCAACTTCATGGGAGTGATCAACTGCTGCCGCGCGGTCACCGATCACATGATCGATCGCGGCAGCGGTCGCATCGTTTCGATCGCGTCGGAGGCCGGCAAGGCCAACGAGAAGCGAATGGTCGTCTACGGCGCGACCAAGGGCGGCGTCATCTCGCTCACGCGCGGCCTCGCCGCCGAGCTCGGCCGCTACGGCATCAACGTGAACGCCGTCTGTCCGGGCGTGACGCGCACGCCGATGACGGCGTACATCGACGCCGAGATGGAGAAACAGGCTTCGAAGTTTTATCCGCTGGGCCGTCTCGGCCAGCCCGACGACATCGCCCCGATGATCGTGTTCCTGTCGTCGGATCGCGCGTCGTGGATCACGGGGCAGGCGATCTCGATCAGCGGCGGATTCGGTCGGTCGTAGTCAGGATTTGGCGCTCGTCGGCTTGGCTTTTCGGCCTCTGGTCTTTGGGGCGCTGCCGAGGAGCTGGCTGCAGAACAGGCGCACTGCGCGCAGGTATCGCTCGCGTTCGGTCTTCGACAGGCCCGGGTTCTCGCGTTCGAGGCTCGCCCGGAACTTGTCGACCTGCTCTTCGAGCAGCACACGCAGCAGGGTCTGATCGAGATCCGTGGACGAAGCCATGGCCCGCTCATAGCAGCCGCGCGGCCTCCAGAGAAAGCCGCGAAGAAAGTCGAAGGGTATCGGCCGCCGGGCCGGGTTACGTGCCGCGCCGCACAACCCACGTCAGGAAGAACACGGACACGGCCGTGAGCACGATGGCGGCGCCCGCCCCGACGTCGAACGCGAACGACAGCCACAGGCCCACCGCCCCGTACGCCGCGCCGAGCGTCATCGACAGCGCGACCTGGCGGCGGAAGTCGAGGGTCCAGAGCGCCGCCGTCGCCGCGGGCACGACGAGCAGGGCTTCCACCAGCAGCACGCCGACCACGCGCACGCCGGCGACGACCGTGAGCGCGAGCACGACGATGAGCAACGCATCGTAGAGATCCACGCGGCGGCCGTAGGCGCGCGCCACTTCCTCGTCGAACGCCACGAACAGCATCTCGCGGACGGAGGCCGCGACGACGACCGCGATCACCGCGGCGAGGCCGCAGAGCATCGCAAG
>CAYYVZ010000537.1:0-2569 GCA_964475235.1 uncultured Myxococcales bacterium
GAAAGCGTTTTCGTCTGCCCGACCGAAATCTGCGCCGTCTGGATGTCCGGGCAGATCTGGAAGTCGGCGCCGCCGACGGTCTCCGGATTCTGGTTGATGCGGATGCGCGTGACGGAGGACGAGGCCGTCCGCGCACCCTGGTTGCGAATCGAGACAGTGACGGAAACCTGTTCGTCCGCTCGCGCGGAGGCCGGATCGACGACGATGCTGTCGACGACGAGGTCGCTCACTTCGTCGGCCACCTCGAGCGCGGTGCTCGCGCGGTCGTTGGTGGTGTCGAACTGTCCGGCCACCTTGTTCACATCGGCGATGGCCCAGACGTAGTTGGTTCCCGGCGGACGCTCCGACAGGACTTTCTCGCATTCGACCTCGAGCGAGTCGCCGTCGCCCACGGAAGGCGTGTCGATGTTGCAGAGGATGGGATCGCTGGCGGCGAGGGCGGACTGGTCCTGATTGATGCGGATGCGGGTGGTGCACGGCAGCGAAGGGGCCGTGCCCTGGTTGCGGATCGTGACGGTGATCCGCAGCTCCTCGCCGTTGGCGATCGTCTCGGGATCCACCACGAGTTCGTCCACGACGAGATCGGCCGCCTCGGCGTCGACCGTGAAGAGGGCGCTGCGGCGGTCGTTGTCGGTGACCACCTGGCCGATGTTCTTGTTCACGTCGGCGATCGCCCAGATGTAGTTCGCTCCGCCCGGCCGCCCCGACAGCTTCGGAGTGCAGCCGACCTCGGCACTGGCCCCGGGCGCCAGCACCGGAGTCGCCACGCTGCTGCAGATCGCGTCGTCGGAAGGTCCGACGCTGGTCGGGCTCTGGTTGATGCGTACCCTCGTGACCGAGGCGGGAGCCTCGGTGTCGCCCTGGTTGCGGATCGTGGCGGAGACGGTGACGGTCGTGCCGTTGGGGCCGGCGGTCGGTGCGACGGTGAGCGTGTCGACGACGAGATCGGGAGCAGCCGCGGACGGAGCCGCTGTGAGGAGGACGAGAGCGGCGCACGCGAGTGCCAGAGGAAACCGGTGCACGACCCGGCAGTGTGACAGAGACCCTCCGGCCGGGGTAGCCGACTTTTCGCATCCCGGCGGTCCCGCAGCCGCAAGCGCCTGAAATTTCAGCCTCGAGGATGCCCGATCGCGCGGTCGTTTGCGGACAGGCCACGTTGTCACAGGGCCCGCGACCCGCAATAAGGGGGACTTCCGCGGCATGCGCGGGCGCTTCCGGAAACACACAGGAACAAGGTGCAGAACGACTCGCGACTGTCTCCGCTGGAGCGGCTCCTCGGCACCTTCACCGACATCCGTCCGGGCGAGGGATGGACGGGCACGATCCTGTTCGCCAACGTCTTCCTGATCCTGTGCGCCTACTATTTCATCAAGCCCCTGCGCGACAGCTGGATCGCCGTCTCCAATGTCGCAGGCCTCTCGACGATGGAGGTGAAGGCCTACTCGAGCTTCGGACAGAGTCTGCTGCTCGCCGGCGTCGCGAGCCTCTTCGCGCGCCTGTCGGTCCGCATGCCGCGAAAGAAGCTCATCACGGGCAGCACGCTCGTGTGCATGTCGAACCTGCTCGTCTTCTGGGCCCTGCAGCCCGGCTTCTTCCTCGAGAACCTGCCGTACGCGGGCGTCGTCTTCTACCTCTGGGTCGGCATGTTCGGCGTCTTCATCGTCGCGCAGTTCTGGACGCTTGCCGCCGACCTCTACGCCGGCGAGCGCGGTACGCGGCTGCTGCCGCTCATCGCCATCGGGGCGACCGCGGGCGCGGCCTCCGGATCATGGATCACCAGCATCCTCGTCGGGTACATGGACAGCGGGCACCTGCTGCTGCTCTCGATCCTGCCGCTCGGCATTTCGATCCTGCTCACGCGCCTGGCCGACGCGCGCGGGCCGCTCGGGGCCGGTTACGAGACAAAATCCGAAAGCGGGCCGAAGAAGGTGACCTCACGCAAGGGCGCGCTCGGCTTCATCTTCGCGCATCCCTTCCTCGTCACGGTCGCGCTCGTGGTCATGCTGACGAACTGGGTCAACACGAACGGCGAGAACCTGCTGTTCCGCGTGGTCCAGGACGGACTCACCGCCCAGGCGGCCGCGCAGGGCATCGCCGAACCCACGCAGTTCCTGCGCCAGGGGACGGCGGCTTTCTACGGCAGCTTCTTCTTCTGGGTCAATTGCGTCGCGCTGTTCTTCCAGGCCTTCCTCGCGTCGCGGCTGCTGCGCTACGGCGGCTTCGGCGCGATCATGTTGATGTTGCCCACGATCGCGCTCATCTCCTATTCGATGATGGCGTTCTATCCGGTGCTCGCGGTCGTACGCATGATGAAGATCGCCGAGAACGCGACCGACTATTCGATCAACAACACGGCGCGCCAGGTGCTCTGGCTGCCGACGTCGTCCGAGATGAAGTTCCGTGCCAAGCCGGCGATCGACTCCCTGTTCGTGCGCCTCGGGGACGGCTTCGCGGCTCTGACCGTCCTCGTCGGCGTGCAGTATCTCGAGCTGTCGACCCAGGCGTTCTTCGTCGTCAACGCGGTACTCGTGGTGACCTGGCTCGTGCTGGCAGTCTCGATCGTGCGAAG
>CAYYVZ010000538.1:0-2564 GCA_964475235.1 uncultured Myxococcales bacterium
CGGAGGCCGCCGCGTAGAGAAGAAGCCGGCCAGCGGCGCCGTCGCCGAGCCCGTCGTGCCGAGCGGTGCCAACTCTGCCGGCGTCAAACCCGGCGACAAGATCACCAAGGCCAACGCCGAGCGCGTGGCCGATCTCGTTTCGCCCGGAGTGAGATGGTGCGTCGAGAACGGGATGGAGCTCGACATCGTCCCTTACGAGAAGATCACGGTGCCGGCCGACTACCAGGCGGCGACCGAGAAGTACTCGGCGCAGGTCAAGCTCAACGCCAACAACACGCTCGACAACTGGGTGGCCGGAAAGCCGTTCCCTGCGATCGACAACAACGATCCGCAGGCCGCCCAGAAGATCATGTACAACTTCCAGCACACGCACTACTACACGGAGACGCTGGACCTCAACCTGACCGACGCCGACACCGGCTCGCTGTACATCGACGCCAACGGCAACCGCCACTACAACGTCGAGCGCCACTTCGTTCCCGAGTGGCTGCGCGTGTTCCGCTACGAAGGCCGCATCAAGAACGAGCCGAAGCCGCTCGTGCTGCCGAACAACGACAAGACGTTCCAGAAGGCGGGCCTTTATCCGCTGATCGAGCCGTTCGACCTGAAGGGCGTCGGCGGCGTTTCTTTCCGCTACCAGGACCAGTCGCGGCACGACGACACGTGGCTCTACCTGCCGTTCGTGCGCCGCGTGCGCCGCATGTCCACCACGCAGCGTTCCGACGCGCTTTTCGGCCAGGACATCGACGTGGACAGCTTCGGCGGCTACGCGGGCCAGATCCCGTGGTTCGACTGGAAGCTGCTCGGCGAGAAGCCGCTGCTCATGTCGCTGCACGGCCAGCGGCTTCCTCCGCAGATGTGCAAGATGGACGGCGGCATGACGTTCTGCGAGCCGTGGGAGATCCGCCCGTCGGTGTACGTGGTGCAGGGCAAGTCCAAGTTCCCCGGCTACGCGTACTCGAGCCGCGTGATCTACGTGGACAGGGAGTCGAACATCATCGGCTACTCCGACCTGCAGGATCCGGCCGGCCAGATGTGGAAGACCGTGATGATCAGCTTCCGCGTGGACAAGAAGCCGAACCCGAAGGTGGACTTCACCTACGACGAGCCGCGCATGTTCGCGTACGCGTACTCGGTGATCGACACGCAGCTCATGCACGGCACGCGCGTCGCGATTCCGGGCCTCGCCTTCCAGAACGAGCCGGGCTGGTACCTCGACCTCGGCATGGACGCGCCGACGTCGGTGAACGAGGACTGGTTCTCGGTGGCGTCGCTGATCAAAGCGGGACGCTAGTCCCGCGTTCAATAGGCAGGTCGCTGAGGCGAGGCCTCTGATGGGCACGCTCGCGCGTGCCTTCGGCGAGACGCCAGGATCCCCATCGCTGGAGGCCATCGGGCCGGGCGGTAGGGCCTGGGCCCGGCTGGCCGGCAGCCCCTCCGGCCCGAAATGTGACCCGTTCCACGAACAGGCCCCTCAGTGCACCTTTAATCTGCCCTAAGGGGTTTGCCCCTCGCCACCCACTTGAGGTATACGCGACCCACTCATCCGAGGGGTGAGTGGTAGCCGCGGTTCGCGTGAGAGCGCGCAGGAAGCGGGCTGGACATCCGGGGGAAGCGGAAGTCCGAGCCAGAGTTCTCTCCGTTCGCGAAATCACAACGCGGCAATCTTCGCTGGGGGGTTGGCGGAACGGTCGATCACGATCCGGTGGCGTGGGGATGCGTCCGCCGATCGCGACTCGGCAACCTAGCTGAACGGGGCACGAGCCCCGGGCCTTGGGGGTCGAAATGAACCTGAACATTGTTGCGCCGGTCGCACGGGGCGCCGCGCGTCTCGCCGCGACGCTGTCGCTGTGTAGTCTCGCGCTTGTCGGATTGTCCGACCCGGCGCACGCCGCCACCGACGACTGCATCACTCCTGCGTCGCTCCAGCACACCGGTACGGCGGTCACGGGCTGCACCGCGAACGACTTCGGCGTCGCCGACATCACCAACGTCGTCGTCCTCGACGACGGCTGCGCCTTCGCGGGCGACACGGTCACGATCAGCGGCACCGTCAACATCACGCCGTCGAACCCGAAGCGCTACGACATTGGCGTCTACCTGGCGCTCGACGGACTGGACGCCCTCGACGCCGACCAGAACGGCCCGCAGTGCGACGTCCACATCCTCCCCTTCCCCGGCGCGGAAGACGACGGCGACAGCTGCGGCGACTACGAGGGCAGCGACGTGCCGGTCAGCATCAACATCGCCAGCACGACCTTCGCCTGCGTGGACGTGAGCGGCGATGGTAACGCCGACCTCCAGGTCTGCTCCAGCTACAAGCAGAACGCCGGCACGACCAACGATACCTCCTGCCCCAACTACACGGGCGCGGTCCCCGGCACGGATTCGAAGTGCAACTGCGAGCAGATCATCTTCGACCCGCCCATCCCGGTCGTCGAGTGCTCGACGGGCGCCTGCTGCTCGGGCGGCAGTTTCGTGGCCAGCGGCACCCCCTGCCGTGCGGACGCCGGCCAGTGCGACGTGGCCGAGAACTGCACCGGCACGTCGGCCGACTGCCCGGC
>CAYYVZ010000539.1:0-2563 GCA_964475235.1 uncultured Myxococcales bacterium
GGTTTCTTCTAATGGGCATATCTTGATTATCTCCTATATAGCAATACGCGTAGAAGCATATGTCACCAGGGTCATCGGGGAAGTGAGCCGTTCCGTCCTTCCATTCTGCTAAATCTCCAGGTGCAAACCCTACCTTTTTTCAAGGACGGCTCGCACACTCGCTACAAGTTGAGTAAGGCCTTCAGCGCTTCGCCCTTGCGAAAATGAATCTTCCAGGGCCTTTTGTAATTCTTCAGCCTTCTCTCCCGACAGCCTCCCCCAAAGTGGTTTGCTCACATTGAAACGAAACTGTTGATCCTTACGCAAGATGTCCAAAAGGATCTCTCCATTACTGTTCGATCTACACTCGAGGCACCACTGTCTCGCAATCTCCATGGAATGATCTTCAATCGAATAACCACCTGTCGATTCACTGATCACAATTACGAAGTCAACGCCAAGTTCCTCATCAAGACTACTCAATTCTGAATCTATGCGTTCGCGGTCTGAAGGAGTCAGCAGACTACTAAAATCATTGAGATATGCTTTACGGGCAGGTATTTCTAAAGGTTTGTCGAGCACCTTTGATATTTTAGGGGAGCCCGGGTCGGAACAACCCGCCAAGAAAACTAAGAGCAATAGCGCGAACTGCTCTGGCCGACCAGGTAATCGGGATATCATAAGTGCAAACGCCTAAATATCGTCAAAATCCAACACGACCTTTCCGCAGTTTCCTTCCTTGATCGCTTCGAATCCTTTCTCGAAATCATTGTAAGAATACCTGTGTGTAATGACCGGCGAGATGTCGACGCCAGCGTCGAGGAGGTTGGACATTTGGTACCAGGTCTCGTACATCTGGCGGCCGTAGATGCCTTTGATGGTGATCATGTTAAAGATGACGGTTTTCCAGTTGACGTCGAACTCCGTCGAAGGAATGCCGAGGAACGCGATCTTTCCGCCGTGGAACATATTTGCGAGAATGTCTTTGAAAGCGGAGGGCACTCCGGACATTTCCATGCCGACGTCGAAGCCTTCCTTCATACCAAGCTCTTTCTGCACGTCTTTGATCGACTGTTTGCTGACATCGACTGCCTTGGTGACGTGGCCCATTTTCTCAGCAAGTTCGAGGCGGAACGGATTTACGTCCGTAATGACGATATTGCGGGCACCGGCGTGTTTGGCGACGGCGGCGGCGATGATGCCGATCGGGCCGGCTCCTGTAATTAGCACGTCTTCGCCGAATACTTCGAACTCAAGCGCGGTGTGAACGGCGTTGCCGAAGGGGTCGAAGATGGCAGCCACATCGAGATCGATGCCGGGCTTGTGCTTCCAGATGTTCGTTTGAGGGACGGCGATGAACTCCGCGAATCCGCCGTTGGTGTTCACGCCCACGCCACGGGTGTTGGCGCACAAGGCTCGCTTGCCCGCCATGCAGTTCCGGCAGCGGCCGCATACGAGGTGGCCTTCGACGCTGACGATGTCGCCCGCCTGAAAATCAAGCACGTTCGAACCGACATCGACCAACTCACCGACGAACTCGTGGCCGATCGTGGTCGGGACTTTGATCGTCTCCTCCGCCCACGCATCCCAGTTATAAATATGCAGGTCCGTGCCGCAGATGCCGCCGCGTTTAACGCGGATCATCACGTCGTTGATACCCATTTCCGGCTCGGGCACGTCTTCGATCCACAATCCCGGCTCGGCTTTGCTTTTTACGATTGCTTTCATTGGTTAATAAGCGGATATCTTAGCAGAGTTTTGTTTCGCCACAGAGCACACAGAGAGCACGGAGATTTACCCAAAGTATTGTCGCTGTTACAATAACGGTTTGCGGAAATCCGCCCATATCGATGGAAGAACAGAAGAAACAGGTTGAGGGCATACGTGAGGCGTTCAAGGCGAAGTTTGAGCGGTTTGCGGATGTCCGCCACGCGGCGAATGATCTGAAGCTGGCGACGGCGGTTGCCCTGAGCAAGGAGCTTGCCGAATTTAAGACCAAGCACACGGGCAAGAAGTCGGAGATCGCCGAGGCGAAGAAGCTGATCGGTAAAGTCGACGCGGAAGAGCGTGGACGATTCGGGCAGCTTGTGCAGTCGGTGGAGCGAGAGATAACCGAGGCGATCGATGAGGTCGAGGCGAAGTTGAACGGCTTTATCTCGGACGCTCAGACCGAGCGCGAGCGGGTCGACGTGACGCTGCCGGGTCGCCGTCCGCGAGTTGGGCATCTGCATCCGATCACGCTGCTGCGGCAGAAGATCGAAGATATTTTTGTGTCGATGGGCTACGCGATCGAGGACGACCGCGAGATCGAGACGGACTATTACAATTTCGACGCGTTGAACATTCCCGAAGGCCATCCCGCACGCGAATCACAGGATACGTTCTATACGACGGACGGTTACGCCTTGCGCTCACAGACCTCGACGGTGCAGATCCGCGCGATGGAGCGTCGCGGTGTGCCTGTGCGAGTGATCGCTCCGGGCCGCGTATTCCGCCGCGACACGCCGGATATGACTCACACGCCGATGTTCCACCAGATCGAAGGGCTGTGCGTCGATAAGGGCATCACGATGGCCCACCTGAA
>CAYYVZ010000540.1:0-2550 GCA_964475235.1 uncultured Myxococcales bacterium
GGGTTCTCCGCGCACTTCCTTCAGGGATTTCGCGAGATTATGGTCCACCTCGTGTCGAAGTCAAAGACGGGGACGGACACCGATTTCACTGTGATGTCGCGGTTGCCCGCCTCGCTGGCCTGGTGAGATCGGAGCCAGACCCCTTCCAGACCCCGAGCAACCCGGATGACCACCGCTACCGCCATCGTACTCTGGACCGTCGCATTCGCGGCCACTCACATGGGCCTGTCTTCCATCCGGGTCCGGCCCCGGCTGGTCTCGCGAATCGGCGAGCTGCCCTACCTCGGGCTTTACTCCCTCGTCTCGTTCGCGACCTTCGTGCCTCTGGTAACGGTCTGGGTACGCGGCATCCACGGCGGCGGGATGCTCTGGAACGTGCGAGGCGTGCCGGGAGTTTCCGAAGCGGGACTCCTGATCTCCTTCGTGACGTTCACGCTGGCGATCGCGGCGCTGTTCCAGCCCGGACCCGTCGCGGTCGGGCCGCGCGTGCGGACGCGCGCGTACGGGATCACACGCATCACCCGGCATCCCCTGTTCATGAACATCGGCGTGTGGGCCTTCGCACACGTCGTCCTCAACGGCTTCGTCAACGACGTGCTGTTTTTCGGCGGGGTCGCGCTGGTCGGCCTCTTCGGCTGCATGCACCAGGACGCACGCAAGAAGATCACGGAGAAGGGAACGCTCGACGAGTTCTACGCCGAGACTTCGCTGGTTCCCTTCGCGGCGATCGTCTCGGGCCGCGGGAAGCTCGTGGTCCACGAGCTTCCGTGGCTCGGCATCGCCGTCGGCGCGGCCATCTCGCTGGCGATCTACTGGAACCACGCAGCGTTGTTCTTCTGAATGGAGCGGACCAGGTGAAGTCGAGCTGGCGCGTCGGCGCAATCCTCGTCGCGGCCTTCGCGCTTCGGCTTTTCTCGAACTGGTGGTTGACGGTCCCGACGCCGGTCATCGACGCCGACGCGCTCTGGTATCACTCGACGGCGTCGTCGCTCGCCGCCGGGCTCGGCTACGTCCATCACTTCACGCGCATGCCGACGGCGGAATGGCCGCCGGGATATCCGGCGATCCTCGCCGTCTTCTACCGCCTGTTCGGTCCCGATCCGTCGTGGGCCTTCCTGCTCAACGCCGTTGCCGGGACCGTGACGTGCTGGCTCGCCGGCCGGATCGCGCTCGTTCTCTGGTCGCCGCGCGAACAGGAAATCACGACGGCGCTGATGGCATTGCTGCCGAGTCACGTCCTGTTCGCCTCGCTGGTCATGAGCGAGACCGTCTACACCACGATGATGACGGGACTCGTGCTGTCCGCGCTTCTGCTCGTCCATGGCGGCCGTCCGGCGCTCGCTCCGTGGTTCGCGTGGGGCGTGGGGGTCGGCCTCGCGTCTCTCGTTCGGGCCGAGGCGCTGGTGCTGCTGGCTGCGCCGCTCGTCGCGCTGCTCTGCTCGAGAACATCGCCCAGGCGCGTGGCGACGCTCGGCCTCGTCCTCGCGGCCGCAGCCCTGCTCGCAGAGCTCCCGTGGCTGCTGCGAAACGCGCAGTTGTTCGGACGCGTCGTTCCCGTCAGCACGAGCTTCGGCCGTACCTTTCTGATCGGCCACAACCCGGTTGCCGACGGCGACATGAACCTCTGGTCCCCCGACCCGGAAGCCGACCAGCGCGACCGGCTGAAAGGCGACCCCGCGCTCGACCTCGCGGTAGACAATCGCCTTCGCGACGCGGGTCTGCGCTACGCGCTCGAGAACCCGGGCCGCGAAGTGGAACTCGTGGGCAAACGGTTCGTCGCGATGTACGGCGGGGATCGCGTGTGGGGGGAATGGTACAGGCTCGCACCCGACTCGCGCATCGGCGCGAGCTCGATCGAGATGCTGGGCCGTCTGTGCACCCTCTACTACTGGCCCCTCATGCTGCTCGCTCTGCCCGGACTTGCCGCGCTCGGCGCGCGCGCGCGCGAAGCGGGCTTCGTGCTGCCCGTCGTCGTCGTGCTGTGGACGGGATTCTTCGTCGTGGTGCTGTACGGAACGCAGCGCTTCCACTTTCCGCTGATGCCCATCTTCTGCGTCGCGGCCGCGTGGACGATCGGCCGCGTCATCGCCGCGCGTAAACCTGGCGTGACGCCTCAGCGCCGCGCGTAGACCTGGCGTGATGCGTCAGCGCCGGGCGTAGAGAAGATACTCGACGTTCCCCTCCGCCCCGCGCAGCGGCGACTCCATCGTCGCGATCACCTCGAGCCCGCACTCGCGCACGGCGGCCTGCACCTTCGCGAGCGCCGCCTCCCTCACCTCTTTCGACACGACGACTCCGTGGTCGGTCTCTCCCGCCGCGACTTCGAACTGCGGCTTGACGAGCAGCACGAACCCCGCGCCGGCCGGCGACGCCAGCGCAAGGAGGCTCGGCAGAATGCTCGCCAGCGAGACGAACGACAGGTCGGCGACGACGATCCCGGGCCGCGGCTCGAGCGACGCGGCCTCGATGCTTCGCAGGTTGGTACGCTCCATCAGGACGACGCGCGCATCGTTGCGCAGCGCCCACGCGAACTGCCCATAGCCGACATCG
>CAYYVZ010000541.1:0-2545 GCA_964475235.1 uncultured Myxococcales bacterium
GCCGTCGGGCAGCCGGCCACGCTCGTGTGCCCGAGCTGCGAAATGTGTGTCGGGCCGTTCTCGGCCACCGCACAGACGTTCACCGACGCCCTGCTCGCGCCCCTCGACGAGGAAGACAATTTCGAGCCCGAACCGGGCTGCGAGACCGACTCGAAGCTCTGCTGTACGGGCGGCGTTCCGACCTTGCCGTGCGGTCCCATTCACGTCGAGCTTGCGGATAGCTCGTTCGAAGTTCCCCAGGGAGCGGGACGTGTGGACCTCACCGCAGTCGTCGCATTGAACACGCTCTCCGACCTGCCGCTCACGCTCCCGTTCGTCGGCGTGTGCGGACTCAGGATCGACACGGCGCCGGGCGCGTCGCCGACGATTCGCCTCGACATTCCCCTTCACCTCGACGATTCCGGCCTCGTGGTGGAGAACGTCGGCGATGTGAACCTCTCCGACCTGACGACGGACGATGTTGCGCTGAAGGGCGGCCTTTCCTGCCAGCTGGCCAACTTCGGGCTTTCGTTCTTCCTCGAGCAGCTTCGAACCATCGTCGCAGAGGAGCTGGCGCCTTCGCTGGAAGGCCTCTGCCTCGGCGAGCTGGAAACGCCCTGACGGCTGCGTCGCCGGGTTCAGCCGCGCCGTGCTACCCCGAGCTGCGTGAAGATCAGCGCGGCGCCCGTCATCGTCACGCCTTTCAGGAAGAACGAGAGCTGGATCTGGCGCATCGTCTCGTCCGGGGCGTTCGCCATCATCACGCCGTGGACGGTAACGGTCACCGGCACGAGGAAGAGCGCGATCAGCCATGCACCGAGGCGCGGCATCCGGTTGAAAAGGATCATCGTCGCCCCGACGAGCTCGACGACGCCCGAGATCGCGACCCAGAACTCGCGGGCCGGGATCGCCGCCGGCATGAGCCTCACGTAGTTCGCCATGTCGGTGAAATGCGTGATGCCCGACGCATAGAAGATCAGCGTGAACATCACGCGGCCGGCGATGCCGACAGCCGGGTGCTCGAGATAAAGATCGTCGGAGAAGGTGGCTTTCATCGACCTGTGCCTCCTTGCACGGGTACCCGGTCACGGCGGGATGTTCGGACTTCCGGCGCAAGCGCGCTCAGCGATTCGCGAGCGTGCGATACCCCTTGCCGCGCAGCATCCTCTCGTCGGCGGTGACGAGCGTGAGCTCGTAGACGTGGGCCGTCGCGGCGAGGAAGCGATCCGCGGGATCGTCGTGCGTGACGCGCATCGCCCGGCTTCGGATCGCGACTTCGCGCGTGAGCGGGGCGTCGTGCATCGGCACCCGCGAGAAAGCGGCGTCGAGCCAGTCCTCGGCCGACGACGGCGCGGCGAGCACGAGACGTCCTTTGGATTCGAGAACCAGAAACTCCCAGACGCTGACCGGCGAGATCCATAGCGAGTTCGAGGAGTCGCGCATGGCCTCGGCGGCCCGCTTGCCGATCCGCTCGGGCTCGAGATGGCTCCACAGCCAGATGTGGGTATCGAGGAGCAGGTTCACTCGTCGACTTCCCACTTCGCGCCGGTCGGGTCGACGAGGTCGCCGCGGATCTCGATCGTCCCGCGCATTCCTCCCATCCAGTCCCCGGCCGGTGCTTCGACCGTGGCGGGAAAGATGTCGGCGACCGCTTTTCCGAAACGCGTGACGCGAAGGGGACGGCCGGTCACGCGAACGCGCTCGAGCGTGGCGAGACAGGTCGCCTTGAACTTCGAGATGGCCATCGAATCCATCGGCCGGTCCCTACTATGGTCAATGACCATGGTCCAGCCTTTTTTCAGCCTCCCGCGCCGGGCACGGGCAGACCGTGGAGGAGCTGCCACCCGAATCGTCGACCCCGCACTGCTCCCTGCAGGACAGTCGTGTCCGTCCGCCTGTCCGGGCCGGACGGCCGCACCCGTGCACGCGATAGCACGATCTTGCAGTTGCTCTCGCCGCTGTCGCCGCTAACACGGTCGGCGACGCCGGGCCGCCTGCCAGCGACGCCCACGCTGCGGCCCGGCGCGACAACAACACCGGAGGACTTCCATGGCCGAACGAGTCGATACGCCCGAGCAGGCGGAGTTTCGCGAGTACTGTCGTCGCTGGCTCGCCGACAACAAGCCTGCCCCACCCTCTTTCCGACTGCCGATCTCCGCAATCGAGGTCATGACGAAGGAGCAGTTCGATTACCTTCACGACTGGCAGAAGAAGTGCCACGCCGCGGGACTGGTCGGAACGGACTACCCCAGCGAATACGGCGGGCACGGAAAGAAGGGCCTGCAGTCGATTGCGATCCAGGAGATGGGCCGCGCCGGCGTGCCCTACATGCTCAACATCATCGGCCTCAACATGGCCGCGCCGACCATCCTCGTGCACGGCACCGAGGATCAGAAGAAGCGCTACCTGCCCGCCCTGCTCTCGTCCGACGAGATCTGGTGCCAGGGCTTTTCGGAGCCCGGCGCCGGCAGCGATCTCGCCGGCGTGCAGTCGAGCGCCGTGCGCGACGGGGACAACTGGATCATCAACGGCCACAAGGTGTGGACGAGCCTCGCGCACTTCGCGA
>CAYYVZ010000542.1:0-2520 GCA_964475235.1 uncultured Myxococcales bacterium
TATCTCCCGCCGAACTCTCCTCTTTGCGCTCGATACTGCCCAAACGAAGCTGACCCAAGCGGTCGCCGCTGTTAGCAAGGACGGTCTCGACGCCCCGTTCCCCGATCCGGCTTATGCCGATGTGTTTCCGACTGTCCGCCACGCCCTGGCCCAAGTCCTACTCGGCCACACTGCGTTCCACATCGGTCAGATCTCCGTCTGGCGAAGGGCAATGAAGCTCGCCCCGATGAGCCGGTCGTACGAGTAGCCACCTAGTTTGCGATCCCCCAAACTCCCCTTGACATATATTGTAATTAGAATTATTCTAACTCCCATCTTAGGGTAGTTTACCAAACAAGCATGAAAGAGACAGGAAGTTTAGGGATCACTAAACAGAGGCAAGCTGTCTTGCAGGTGATCCAGGATTCGGAGGAGCATCTGACCGCGAACGAAGTGTTCGACAAGGCGCGGAAGATACAGCCGGGCATCTCGTTCGCTACGGTTTACTATTCCCTGCGATTTCTGAAAGAGCAGGGAATGATAGGCGAGGTGCGATTTGGCAGCGATGCGGCGCGGTTCGACCGCACGTTGGACAGGCATGATCACGCGATCTGCAATGAATGCGGAAAGCTGATCGACCTAAACTTGCCGATACCGGATGAGATCCTTAAGAAAGGAGAGCGCCTTTCAAAGTTCAAAGCAGATTCGATCGAAGTAGTTTTGCGAGGGCTTTGCCCCGACTGCAAGTGAGAAAAGTAGTACCTAAAGTTCACGAAACCAACAAAGAGGGAAAACAAAGAGATGGAAGAGAACGGAAAGAACGGTAACGGATCGGGCAAATGCCCGTTCACAAGCGGGGCACTGAAGTTCACCCATGGTACCTTCAGGGCGAACCGCGACTGGTGGCCGAATCAGTTGAAGCTGGACATCCTGCGACAGCATTCGTCCAAGTCTGACCCGATGGGCTCGGATTTTGACTATTCGGAAGAGTTCAAAAAGCTCGATTATTGGGCGCTGAAAAAGGATCTCGAAGCATTAATGACGGACTCTCAGGAATGGTGGCCGGCGGACTTCGGTCATTACGGGGGCCTGTTCATTCGTCTCGCATGGCACGCAGCGGGAACGTATCGCATAGGTGACGGACGCGGCGGCGGCGGGCGCGGACAGCAGAGGTTTGCTCCACTCAACAGCTGGCCGGACAACGTCAGTCTCGATAAGGGCCGTCGCCTGCTGTGGCCGATCAAACAGAAGTACGGCAGCAAGATCTCGTGGGCCGATCTGTTCATTCTGGTCGGAAACGTCGCGCTCGAATCAATGGGATTCAAGACATTCGGATTTGGTGGCGGGCGGCCTGACACGTGGGAACCGGATCAGGACGTGTATTGGGGTGCAGAAAATAAATGGCTGGCGGGCGATATTCGCTACCAGCATGGGTCGTCCGGAGTAGAAGGTGAAGGAGTTCTCGTTTCCGACGACACTGCCGACGGAAATGTACATACTCGACGACTCGAAGATCCGCTCGGTGCGGTTCAGATGGGATTGATCTACGTTAATCCCGAGGGCCCCGACGGCAATCCTGACCCTTTGCTTGCCGCACATGACATTCGCGAGACGTTCGGCCGCATGGCGATGAACGACGAGGAGACCGTGGCACTGATCGCCGGCGGACACTCTTTTGGTAAGGCCCACGGAGCAGCTCCGGCGGATAACGTCGGTGTAGAGCCAGAGGGTGCAAGCGTCGCAGCTCAGGGCTTCGGTTGGCACAACAAGTATGGCAGCGGTAAGGGCGCGGATACGATAACGAGCGGACTCGAAGTAACGTGGTCGGCCACCCCGACTCAATGGAGCAACAGCTTTTTCGAGAACCTCTTCGGTTTCGAATACGAACTGACCAAGAGCCCGGCCGGAGCCCAACAGTGGGTAGCGAAAGATGCTCCGGAGATCATCCCGGACGCCTACGACCCGAACAAGAAGCACAAGCCGACAATGCTTACGACTGATCTCTCGCTCCGGTTCGACCCGGCATACGAGAAGATCTCGCGGCACTTCCTCGAGAATCCTGACGCATTTGCCGACGCATTCGCTCGGGCGTGGTACAAGCTGACGCACCGCGATATGGGGCCGAAGGTCCGCTATCTGGGACCCGAAGTCCCGGCGGAGGAACTGATCTGGCAGGATCCGGTTCCGGCGGGTAACGCTGATCTAAGCGATGCAGACATCGCCGAATTAAAAGCTGCGATCCTCGCCTCAGGACTCTCGGTCTCACAGCTTGTCGGCGCGGCATGGGCCTCGGCTTCGACGTTTCGCAGCGGCGACAAACGCGGCGGAGCGAACGGTGCGCGTGTTCGTCTGGAACCGCAGAACACGTGGGAAGTAAATAACCCGACAGATCTCGCACAGGTAGTTGGTAAGCTTCAGGCGATACAGGACGAATCGGGCAAGAATGTCTCGATCGCGGACCTGAACGTCCTCGGCGGGTGTGCGGCGATCGAAAAAGCCGCGAAGGACGGCGGTTACGACGTGAGCGTTCCGTTCAAGCCC
>CAYYVZ010000543.1:0-2485 GCA_964475235.1 uncultured Myxococcales bacterium
GCGCTCTCCGGCATTCTCGCCACGATCATCGGGATGGTGATCGTGCTCATTGCGATCGGGGATTGGCCGTTCTCGGGCGAGCTCGCGATTTCCTCCGAGGCGTACGAGGTCATCTTCGAGAGCGTGATGGCCGCCCCGGACATGTAGCAGAACGTTCCCGGGCTCGGACGTTCAGGCGAGCTTGCTCACGTCGTCCACGCCTTCATCGGCCTCGCGCCATCCGATCCGGACAGAGGCGGCGTTCAGGGGTTACAGGCGCAGGCCCTTCGCACTGTTCCCGGGCTGGGACTGCAAGAGCCGCCTTCGATATCGGCCGAGCACAGGGTCCCCGAGCCGGTGAAGGTCATCCTGGCGACGCTGTCGAATCCGGGCAAGGGGAACCCGATCCCGAGTACGCATCCTGCCGCGTAGTCGGATGCAAGCCCGCAAGCCGTCAGATCCTGGGGGGAACTCGCGAAGATCGCGTGCGGTGCTCCGCCCGGGTCGACGACGTCGACCACGTCACGACAGTCGGAGTCCGATCCCGCGGAACCGACGGCCTGCAGCGACGCTTCATCGCAGGTCAGGCCGATCGAAGAACACGCCGTATCGCAGCTGGCGACGGTCGCCGCAGAGGGGGCCGAAGCGCCGAGGAGCCAGCAGGCACCGGCGAAAGCCGTGCTTCCGCCCGGACAATCGAAGCAATCGGTTGCATCCAGCGTGCAATCGACGTCGCAGGCCAGGGTGCCTCCGGTGCCTCTCAGGCTGGCACAAGTGGTACCGTCGAGGTCGCTTCCGTCGCACTGCTCGCCCACCGCGTTGACCGCGTTGTCTCCGCAAACCGGAATGCCCGCCGTGCCGGCGATGATGGCGGCGGTCTCTGCAGCCTGGGCGGTCAGATACGCGTTCATCGTAGCCGTCAGGACGCTGTCGGGACAGTCGACGCCTCCGGCGGTCTCGGTCGCGTCCCATTTCTCATCGAATTTGACGGTGCACTTGCTGTAATCCGCTGGCAGATTCTTGAGGATGGCCGTGGCTTCGGCCTTCTCGAGGCAGGCGTAGTACGCGCCTGCGATCTTGTTTTTGCTCGCCTCGCATTTCTCCGCGGGCGTGGGCCCGGCAATCGCCGACTGCGCGAACAACCCGAGAGCGACAACGGCGAAAGAACATGACTTGCGCATGGAAGATGCTCCCTGAAATCGGATTCCGATCGAGGGGGACCGTAAATCTTCCGGCAGTACTTAAGTCAACTGGCTGACGTCGGCACTCGGTCGTGGTGTGAAGACCAACACGGTGACCGCCGCGATCCGTCAATCGGGATCCGTCCCCGATTTCAGACGTTCAGGCGGACTTCCGTGGCGCCGTAGAGAAAGAGGGACGCGATGCGGCCTGCGCGCGCGCGCACCGGCGGGAGGGCCTCCTCGGCGCCCGGTTCCATCGCTCGAGTCTACGCTTTTTCAGGCCTCCGCGCGCTCGTCTTCGACGTCCTCGACGCGCCGCACGCGCACCTGGCTGATGCGGCTGCCGGAAACGTCCACGACGACGACCTCGTAACCGGGCAGGCTCACGGTCTCCCAGCGGCGCGGTGCGCGCTCGAGATGGTTGAAGAGCAGGCCGGCCAGCGTGTCGCCGCGCTCGGCCGGGATCGACCAGCCGCTGGCGCGATTGAAGTCGAGCACCTTCACGCGGCCGAGCGCCTCGTAGTGGTCGTCGGCGAGGCGCCGGATCGTCAGCAGCTCGTCGTGATCGAACTCGTCCCGAATCTCGCCGACGAGCTCTTCGAGGATGTCCTCCTGCGTGACGATGCCGAGCGTGACGTTGTACTCGTCCTTGACGATGGCCATGTGCAGAAGCGACCGCTGCATGTCGGCGAGCAGCGGCAGGATGGGCTTGCGCTCGGGCACGCGCAGCACGTTGCGGAGGATGCCGCGCACGTCGCTCCCGCCGCTTTGCACCAGCTGCACGAGGTCTTTGAGGTGCAGCACGCCGGCGACCTGGTCGATAGACTCTTCGTACACCGGCACGCGCGTGAAACGCTCCTCGAGCACGCCCGCGAGGATCTCGGAAGCGGGGGTACTGACCGGGAAGGCCGTGACCTCGGCACGCGACACCATGATGTCGGACACGGTCATCTCGGAGGCGCCCGCGGCGGCGCCGATGATGGCCGAGAGCGAGCCGGTCGGCGCCTTCGTCTCCGATTCGGCCTGCTGGCGCACCAGCCGGACGATCTCCTCGGTTCGGACCTCCTCGTCGGCCACCGTCCCGCCCGCCAGTTGTTCGAGGAAGGGCGTGAGATAGCGGTCCATGAAGATGTGGAACGGCCGCAGGGCCTGGTGGATGAGATACAGCGGGATGGCGACGAACGACGCGACCCCGCGCGGATGATGCGCCGCGATCGCCCGGTCACCTCGGCAACCAAGTCCACTCCGAAGCGCTGGACGATCTGATCGCGCGCGCCAGGCACCGGCGGCAGGCTTGCGAGTTTCTCGATCAGCCGGTCACGCCG
>CAYYVZ010000544.1:0-2477 GCA_964475235.1 uncultured Myxococcales bacterium
CCGCGAATGCATGCTCGACGAGCTGCTCGGCCCGGGCTTCGCCGTCGTCGCGCGCGACAAAGGCTCGCTCGCGATGAGCGAAGGCAGCCGCGCCTGGCTGGAGCGCATGAATGCCGGCGTCGTCTCGTTCGACGCGCTGGAGCTCGTGCGCGGCAACCGCGACCGCCTCTTCGACCGTCACGGCGCCGCCGTCGTGAGGCCCGACCGCTACGTTTTCGGAGTGACCGACGAGACCCATTCGCTCGACGACCTCGTTGCGAGCCTGAGGTCGATGATCGAAGGCACGTCCGCGCCCGCTCCGGAGGGAGGAATCCAATGAAGCCGTCCGTTACGAAGATCCGGGATGTCGCCTACGTGCGCCTCACGGTGCCCGATCTCGACCTCATGGAGCAGTACCTCGCCGACTTCGGCATGCAGAGAAGCGCACGCACCGGCGGCGCGCTCTACATGCGCGGCGCCGGGCCGAGCCACCACCTTCATATCAGCGAGAAGGGCGACAGGGCCGGACTCGCAGCCTTCGGGTTTCTCGCGTCGAGCGCCGACGATCTCGAAGCGCTCGCGCGCGTCACCGGCGCTTCGCCGGTGCACGACATCCAGGAACCCGGCGGCGGTCGCCGCGTGGTGATTCACGATCCGTGGGGTACGCGACTCGAGCTGGTGCACGGCATCGAGGCGGTCGATCCCATCCGCGACGCCAATCCCACCAGGTTCAACTTCGGCGAGAGGGTGGAGCGTCGCGGCGAGGTGACGCGCGTGGGCCGCGGACCGGGGCGCGTAAAAAGGCTCGGACACGTCGGCATCAACGTCGGCGATCCCGACGCGGCGTGGGACTGGTACCACGAGCATTTCGGCATCCTGAAGAGCGACACGATCGCGATCGGCGACTTCACGCTCGCGCACTTCTCGCGCTGCGACCGCGGCAGCGAGCACACCGATCACCATACTTTCCTGCTCGCGCGCTCGATGGACGGAACGACGAGCCTCAACCACGTGTCCTACGAGGTCACCGGCCTCGACGACGTGTGGCTCGGGCACGAGCACCTCGCCGCGCGCGGCTACCGTCATTCGTGGGGCATCGGCCGCCACACGCTCGGCAGCCAGATCTTCGACTACTGGCGCGACCCGTGGGGCCAGATCCACGAGCACTACACCGACGGCGACCTGCTGGACGCGACCTGGGAGCCCGGCGTGCATTCGCCGGACGAAGGCGACAGTCAGTGGGGTCCTTCGATGCCGCCGGACTTCGGACAGACGATCGCGCCGGCAGAAAAGGCGGCGTGAAGGAGGGCAGGTAGCCGTCCCCGCCGGCTATTTGAAAGGAACAATCGAGGAGCAACGACATGAAACTTGCGACGTTTACGCATCAGGATCGTACCCGGCTCGGCGCCGTCGTCGGCGACGAAATCGCCGATCTGTCCGCTGCCAATATCCCGCCGACCATGCTCGCGCTGATCGAGGCGGGCGAGAGTGCGCTCACCGCGGCAAAGAATGCCGTCGCCGGCGCGAAGCGCTTCGCGCTGAAGGACGTGCGGCTCGAGGCGCCGATCGCGCGGCCGCCGAAGATCCTCGCCGTCGGCCTCAACTACCGTGCGCACGCCGAAGAGTGCGGCCTGCCGATCCCGCAGGTCCCGATCATCTTCAACAAGCAATCCACCTCGGCCGCCGGCCCGTTCGACGCGATCCACCGTCCGCGCGAGTCGGAAAAGCTCGACTACGAAGGCGAGCTGGCCATCGTCATCGGCAAGCGCTGTCGCCGCGTGCCCGCGTCGAAGGCGCGCACGGTCGTGGCCGGCTATGCGGTCGCCAACGACGTGAGCGTGCGCGACTGGCAGGCGCGCACGCCGACGATGACCATGGGCAAGTCGTGGGACACGCACTGTCCGTTCGGACCGTGGATCACGACGGAGGACGAGGTCGCCAACCCCGGCGCCCTCGACCTCAAGACCTGGGTCAACGGCGAGCTGCGCCAGAGCGCCAACACGTCCGACCTCATCTTCAACTGCGACGAGATCATCGAGCACCTGTCGACCGCATTCACGCTCGAGCCCGGCGACGTGATCGTGACGGGCACGCCGAGCGGCGTCGGCGTGTGGATGGACCCGAAGGCGTGGATGAAGGACGGCGACGTCGTGAAAGTGACGATCGAGGGTCTCGGCACCATCGAGAACCGCGTGATCGACGAGCCGGAAGGGACGGTGCGGTACTAGTCGGGAACGGAAGCGTTCGAGGCGCGAGCCGTATCGAGGAGTGTACCGCCTGTGGCTGGCAGGTCGACTAGGGCAGCGGATCCGCGCTCTTGCGCAGCCATAGCGCGTACTCGTCGGGAACGCCTTCGACGCGCGTGAACGCTTCGGCGACGAGCTTTCCGTCGGCGGCGAGGAAGTCGCGGGCGGTGCGGCGCGCGAGCACGATGGCGCCGGGCTTCACGCCCATCGCTTCCAGGTCCTTCAGCTCCTGCCAGCGGCCGCCGAAGCGCA
>CAYYVZ010000545.1:0-2465 GCA_964475235.1 uncultured Myxococcales bacterium
CTCGGTCGCGGTTCGAGCGGCGGCAGCCTGATCGCGAGCGGCCGCCGCCTGCGCGGCCGCGTTTCGTTCCGCCTGCGCCGCGATTGCGAGCGCACGTCTCGCCGTCGCGAGCTCTTCGCGGTCGCGCGCGCGTGAGGCCGCTTCGGCCTCCAGCAAGGCCGCGTCGCGACCGGCCGCCTCGTGGTCGCCGAGCAGCTTCGCTTTCCTCTCCGCATCCGCGAGCTCCGCTCGCGCTGCGGTAGCCGCCGCCCGAAGCTTCTTCGACTCGCTCTCCAGCTCCTTCTGCCGCGCCGCGAGCGTCTCGCCGCGCACGTCCAGCTCTTCCGCGCTCGCCACACCGGCGCTGCCGAGCATGCCTTCCATGCGCGTCTTCTCGGCGGCCACCTCCCGTTCGAGGACCGCGCCTGCACGGCGAAGCTCGCTCTCGATGCGCCGGAACAGCTCGACGGCGAACAGCTTCTCGAGGATCTTCTCGCGATCCTTCGAATCGGCGACGAGCAGCCGGCGGAATTCTCCCTGCGGAAGCACGACGACCTGGCGGAACTGGTCTAGGTCGAAGCCGAGCAGCCGCGCGACTTCGTCGTCGACGTCGGTAACCCGGGAAGCGCGCACTTCCGCCGCGCCGTCGTCGCCGAGCTTCTCGAGCGACGCACGCGGCGGCCGCATCGTCGTGCCGCCCGGACGCGGATGCTCGGCGGTACGCGTCACGCGCCAGCGCGCGTCACCGAGCGCAAAATCGAAGACGACCTGCGTCACGACGGCCGCGTCCGCGAAGTGGCTGCGCGCGTCCTTGCCCTTTCGGTCGCCTCCCGACGCACCACCGAAGAGCGCGAAACACACGGCGTCGAGGATCGACGTCTTGCCGGCGCCGGTCGGGCCGTGGATGAGGAAAAGCGAGCGGTCGCCCAGGTCGTCGAAGTCGAGCTCGACCGTGTCCGCGTAGGGACCGAAGGCCGTCATCGTGAGGCGGAGTGGACGCACGTCAGGGCGCTCCTCGTCCGCAGCCGTTCCGAGGGACGCGCGCGACCGCGAAGTCGTCACGCATCGCCGGTCTCCTGCCGCCGCGCAACGAGGCCTCTCTCACGCATCGCCACCCTCCTGCCGCCGCGCGACGGCGAGCGCGTCGGAGAACGCGCGCCGCTCGTCGTCGTCGGGCTCGGTGCCGGTGATCTCGCGGAAGAATGCGTCGAACATCTCTGACTCGGTATGCCTGCGCAGGTCGACTCGCCCCTCGCCTTCGCCGCGCGCGGCGAGAAACTCGTTTCGCTGGATGTGCAGGCAATTTGCGTACGCAGAGCGCATCTTGCCCATGGCGTCGATCACGGCGCCGCGGTCGGTGAGACGCGCGAGCACGTAATCGTCGCGCGATCCGTCGCCGGGCGCTGCGGCCAGAATCTCGTCGAGGCTTCCGTCGAGCACGCGCACGTCGCGCCGCACGCCGAGGCGGACTTCCTCGATCTTCGCCGAGCCGTCCGCTCCGATCTCGACGATGGACACGCTTTTCCGGTGCGACGCTTCGTCGAACGAGTACTTGAGCAGGGAGCCGCTGTACCGCACTTCGTCGCGGCCGACGCGCTGGGGACGGTGCAGATGGCCGAGCGCCGCGTAGGCGAAACCCTCGAAGGCCTCGGCGGCGACCAGAGCGGCGTTGCCGAGCACGAGAGGTCGTTCCGATTCGCTCGTCATGCCTCCCGAGACGAACGCGTGCGCAACGGCGATGCGTCGCGAGGCCTTCGCGCCGCCCGCGAGGCAGCGCGCGAGGTCGGCGCGAAGTGCGGCGTCGTGGTCGGAGATCGAATCGTCTTCGCAGCGCGCAGCGGTCGCGGCGGGCTCCGCGAACGGAACGGCCACGATGTCCACGGCGCCGTGCGCATCGCCGAGACGGACGACGAGCGGCTCGGTTCCGGCAACGTGGAGCCCGCGCTCCGTGAGAAGGCGCGATGCGAACCCGAGGCGGTCGCCGCTGTCGTGATTGCCGGCGATTACGACCACCGGGATGCCGTGGGCGGCGACGAGGCGAGTCAGCGTTTCGTCGAGAAGCGCGACGGCGTCGGCGGGAGGCACCGAGCGGTCGTAAACGTCGCCGGCGACGAGGACCGCGTCGATACGAGATTCGGCGGCGAGGGTGACGAGCTGATCGAGGACGTGCGCCTGGTCGTCGAGCAGCGAGGCGCCGAAAAAGCTGCGCCCGAGATGCCAGTCCGACGTGTGAAGGAGGCGCACCCGCCGTTTCTACTCCCGGCCCGAGGCCGCTCAAACAGCGCCGATGCAGGAACGGGGACGCTTGCCCCGGGACGCGTCGGAGGGCCCCCCGACGCCCGGGCCCGGGGGGAGCGGCCCCCTACACGCTGCGCCCGGCGCAGAGCCTGTCCGCCAAGTGCAAGCTGCAGGTGAAGGGGCGCGAAGGCGTGCACCGCGCGGACATCGCCGTGAAGTCCCGCCCGGAAATCGCCGCCAGCTTCGAT
>CAYYVZ010000546.1:0-2454 GCA_964475235.1 uncultured Myxococcales bacterium
TCTTCGACGAGCGCCATGAGCAGCAGTGCGCGCGCGTTGTCGTCGAGACAGTAGCCGTCGTCGTAGCGCGGCACGCTGTAGAGCGCGTGCTGGAGCATGCCGGTCGCATCGCTCATGAGGCGGACGTGGTCGAGGTTGATCTCGGGCAGCTCGGCCGGCCGCTTCGCCAGGGTCTTGGCCTGGAACACCGTGCGACGCCGGTCCGCGTGCTCGAGACGGGCCCGCGTGAAAATGTCCACATAGCGGCGCGCCACCGCCGGCCAGCGCATCTCGAGTCCGCAAAGGGCCGCCCGCTCGCACAGGCCGCGGCGTTTGGCATCGTCGGAAAGCAGCTCGACGACCTCTCGTGCGATGGCGTCGCCGTCTCGCCACGGAACCAGGATGCCGCGGCCGTCGGCGAGCAGCTCGCTCGCGTAGCGATACGGCGTCGAGAGCACGGCCTTGCCGGCACCCACCGCGTACGCCAGCGTCCCCGACGTGCTCTGCTCCGGCTGGAGGTACGGGGTCACGTAGATGTCCGCGGCCGAAAGAAACTCGACGAGTTCTTTCTGACTCACGAAGCGGTCGTGGAAGATGATGTTCGAGTCCACGCCGAGCCGCTGCGCGCGGAGCTCGAGCATGAGTCGATAGGTCTCGCCCTGTTGCTGCTTGACGTGGGGATGGGTGGCGCCGAGCACGACGTAGACAGTATCCGGATGGCGCGCGACGATCGCCGGCATGGCGTCGATGACGTGCTCGATCCCCTTGTCCGGCGAGAGCAGTCCGAACGTCAGGATCACGTTCTTGCCCTCGAGCCCGAGGCGGTCTTTGCTGCGCGTGTCGATCGGAACGTCCGGGATCCCGTGGGGAACGAGGTCGATCTTGCTCGCGGGCACCCCGTGAACCTCGCTCAGGAGAGCGGCGCCATGCGCGCTCATCACCACGAGACGTTCGGAGAGCTGGGTGATCTCGTCCATCACGGCGCGTTGCGCCGGGCTGGGCTCGCCGATGATGGTGTGCAGCGTCGTGACGATCGGCATCCGCAGCTCGCGCAGCAGCGGGAGTACGTGGCTTCCCGCCTTGCCCCCGAAGATGCCGTACTCGTGCTGAACGGACACCACGTCCACGTCGTTGACGTTCAGAAAGTCCGCCGCGCGTCGATAGGACACGAGATCGCTCTCGGCAATCTCGAACCGGACGGGCGCCGAATACTCGTAGTGTCGGCCTGCGTCGTTCATCGCAAGCACGAAGCAGTCCGAGTCCGGACACTCGGCCGTGATGGACGCGCTGAGATCGCTGGTGAACGTAGCGATCCCGCATTGACGAGGGGTGTGATTACCGAGGACAGCGATCGTGCGAATGCTACTCAACGTGAAGACCTCCTGAGCGCGCCGGAAAGAATCTGCGCGCGGTCGTCACGCCCGACGATCGCCGTTGCGAATCAGTTGTGGACTATGCGCCCGCACCTCCCCGCGAGCAAGTCGGCCGTGAGTACGCCGCGCTCGCGAAACGGAGCGATCGCTCCCGCAATTTCTTCGAGCGGCGCGACGCACGATGCGCATCTGCGCGCTCGAGCGGAGATGGACGAGGAAAGGTCGCGGACGCGACACGCCGCGCGAGACTGTGCCGTTACTCTATCCGTCGCCATCGCAACGTCGGACTGCGAAGAATCCTGACGCTTGCAGAGAAGCGCCTCGCCGAGCGTCTGGACGAGCGCATACGAGAAACAGTCGCCGTAGTTGAGACCCGCCGGAGGACGGCCCTTGCCGAAGCGAAGGAAAGCAATGCGTGCAACGTGCGCCTGTTCGGCATCCACGGGCACCGGCGCGATCTCGAGGGGGCGCAAGTACAGGGCGAGCGCTACTCGCAGCTCGCCGGCTGGTCGGGGTGCGGAAGCGTCCCCACCAGCCCGCGCCCGGCCCGTAGTAGTGAGTCCGGGTGAGGGTTCAGTCGAAACGCGGCGTGCCCGTGCGTGCATTCACGCCGCCGTCCGCAACGACGACCGCGCCCGTCACGTAGGACGCTTCGTCGCTCGCCAGAAACGTCGCGACGTTCGCGATCTCGTCGGCCTCGCCGATGCGCTTGGCCGGGATCTGCTTCGAGAACGCCTCCGAGCCGCCGGGAATCGCGCCGAGCCACGCCTCGAGCGGCGGCGTGGCGATCGGCCCCGGACAGATGCAGTTCACGCGCACGCCGAACGCCGCGTTCTCGACCGCCGCGGTCTTCGTGAGGTTGATGACGGCGGCCTTGGCTGCGCCGTACGCGCCGAGCATCACTTCCCCGCCGAGACCTGCGCCCGATGAGATGTTGAGGATGCTGCCCGAACCCTGCGGCGTCATGCGGCGCAGCGCAGCGCGCACTCCGTAGAAAACGCCGTCGAGAGTCACCGACATCACGCGGCGCCAGTCTTCGTCGGTCGTCGCGGACACCGGCGCGCCGTGAGGCGCCGCGGCGTTGTTCATCACGATGTCCACG
>CAYYVZ010000547.1:0-2443 GCA_964475235.1 uncultured Myxococcales bacterium
AGACGACCGAGACGAACGGGCTCGTCGTCAATACGCTTCCGCTGCCGCTGCTGGCCGGGATGCTCGAACCCTCGCCTCCGGACGACGTGCTGGCCCGTGCTCGCGCGACCAGGCATCGGCACGTGGTGCTCGCGGCGTTCTTCCTCGCCAGGCCCGCGGTGGGAGACGCCGGGACCGTCTACTTTCCGGACAAGGACGTCCCGTTCACTCGCATCTACGAGCCGCGCAACCGGAGCCCGCTCATGGCGCCGCCGGGCGCGACATCGCTGGTCGCCGAGATCCCCTGCGACGCTCGCGACGAAATCTGGCGGAGCGACGACGCCGGGATCGTCAAGCTCGTGCGCCGTCCCCTCGAAGCCCTCGGGTGGATCGATCCGCGAGAGATCCTCGGCGAAACGGTTCGCCGGCTGCCCTTCGCCTATCCGGTCATGGAGACCGGATACGAGAAGGGGGTCGCCGAGGTTCACGGCCACCTCGAGTCGCTCGCCAACCTTCGCTTCTCGGGGCGAAGCGGACTGTTCCGCTACTCCTGGCTCCACGAGATGCTTCGATTCGGCAAGGACATCGTCACCGAATACCGGAACAGCGCTTGATGCGACGGCACAGGACGCCTGCGTCGCATCCGAGACCCGGGCGCGGACCGGACCCCGGGCGGAATGCCGCTCCGCGCGCGGCACCCCTCTTCCAAGAGGCCCCGGGGCAGGCTATTTTCCGATGGCCGGACCGGAGGGCCGCCCGGCATCATCCAGCTCAGGACAGGCGAATCCTGTCACGTCGACTACCCGGAAAGGGGGAAGCATGAATCGTTCAGTCCATTGGATCGCCCTGGTCTCGCTCCTCACGCTCGCCAACTGCGGAGGAGGGGGCGACGGCGCCGGAAACGCCTCCTGCCGGAGCACGCTCAAGGCCTTCGAGGATTGCGGTGTCTGGGAAGGCGGCGTGAACAACTGCCACGCATACGCCGAGACCCAGTACCAGATCTGCATCTCGAGTTGCGTGAACAGCATGAGCTGCGCGGACATCGAGGACTACGTCTGCTTCGACGACCCGAACAACTGCCTCCTCAATTGCGAGAACCAGGCCTTCCCCTGCGACGACGGCGATTTCGTCGATTCGGTGGACCAGTGCGACGGCCAGCTCGACTGCGACGACGGATCGGACGAGCACGACTGCGAACCGACGGTCTGGCGCTGCGGTGTGGCCCAGGGAGACATCGAGGGCGAGAGGGTTTGCGACGGCATCGCCGACTGCATCGGCGGCCTCGACGAGGAAGACTGCGGCGAGTACATCTGCTTCTGAGCGTCGCGAGCTGAGGTGACGCCGTGGCCCGACGATCCGGGGTCATGCGCTGGCTGCTGATCGTCGGCGACGTCGTCGCACTCGGCGTCCTCTTCCTCGCCATCCAGCAACACATTTCCATTGCGGCCCTGCTCGGGCCCGGAAGCCGCGCGGCGCTCGACGTGCCCGCCGGCTTCTCGGCCGGAGTGTTCGCCGAAGGCCTCTCCATGCCACGTTTCCTGGAGTTCGGGCCCGACGGCCGGCTCTACGTGGCCGAGGCCGGGAAGAACCGCGTGGTCGCTCTGCCCGACGCCGACAAGGACGGTGTCGCCGATTCGATCGACGAGTTCGCGGCCGGTGTCGCCGCGCCGCACTCGGTGGCGTGGCATCGGGGAGCGCTGTACGCGGCGGTTCCGACCGGCGTCGTCGAGCTGAAGGACAGCGACGGCGACGGAAAGGCGGACGCGCGGCGTACGCTCATCGACGACTACCCGGTCGACGGCCACAGCACGCGCACCGTCCTCTTCCTCGACGACGGCCGCATGGTCGTGTCGGTGGGCTCGAGCTGCAACGTCTGCGTCGAAGCGGATCCGCGCCGCGCGGCGCTAGTCGTCTACGACGGGCCGGACAAGAGCGGCGAGCGCGTGTTCGCGCGCGGGCTTCGCAACGCCGTCGGCATCACGCTGCATCCGAAGACGCGCGAGATCTGGGCCTCCAACAACGGACGCGACTGGCTCGGCGACGACCTTCCGCCCGAGACCGTTCACGTTGCGAAGGACGGCGACGATGCCGGCTGGCCCCGCTGCCACGCGGGCGACATCGTGGACCCGGACTTCGGGCGCGAGCGCGGCTGCGAGGGCGTCGCGGCTCCGGTGCTGAAGATGCAGGCCCACTCGGCTCCGCTCGGCCTCGTGTTCTACGACGGCGGCGCGTTTCCTCCCGAGTACCGCGGCAATCTCTTCGTCGCTTTCCACGGCTCGTGGAACCGCTCGGTGCCGACCGGCTACAAGGTCGTGCGCATCCGCTTCGACGCGGACGGGAAGCCGCTCGAGCCCGAGGACTTCGCGACGGGCTTCGTCGACGAGACGGAGAACAAGGTCCGCGGGCGGCCCGTCGGCGTCACCGTCGGTCCCGACGGCGCGCTCTACGTGAGCGACGACAAAGG
>CAYYVZ010000548.1:0-2422 GCA_964475235.1 uncultured Myxococcales bacterium
CCTGGACGCCTGAGCAGGCCCAGGCCGCCAAGGACCGCTACGAAGCACGCCAGGCGCGGCTGGCGCGCGAGCAGTCGGCCCAAGAGCAGCGCCGCACCTCACAGATCGAGGCCAAGCTGGCCGATCTGCCGGCCCATTCGGCCATCACCGATCCGGACGAGCTGGAGCGCAAGCGCGCGGTGGTGGAAGCCGCGCTGGCGCGGGCCAGGGCACGGCGCCAGGGCGGCTGAGCAGCCCGATCAGGCGGCCACGCGGGCGGCCACGGTCTTGTAGACACCGCAGCCGACGTACAGGTCGTCCACCTTCACCACATACGACATCTTGCCCTGCACCGAGCCGGTGGTCGGGTTGACGATGTCGTATTCCACCCAGCCGGGACCCTGCTCGGCCTGGTCGACGATGGAAGCCAGCAGGGCATTGCCGTCGATGCCGGCAATGTCCTGCACCCGGCTGCCCACCTTCTCGGGCTTGCCGCCGAAGGCGCGGTAAACGCCCGACGCGTCGAGTGCAAAGATGTACATGTCCCGGTCATGGAAGCCGCGCGAGGGTTCGGTGAGTTCGCGCACGAAGGCCTCGCGCCCGACCTGCTGGCGGAACGACACCGCCCGCTCCACCAGGTGCAGGGCCTCCTCGGCGGTGCCCTGCTGAAGCATGAAGCTGGCCACGGCCCGGGCCAGGTGGGCTGCACGCTGCTCCAGCCGGTTGGCCTGCTCCACGGCCAGGTCCACCATCTGGGCATTGCTCTGGGTGATCTGGTCAAGCTGGCCGACCGCCGAGGCGATCTCGCTCAGGGCCCCGCTCTGTTCCGCGCTCGACGCGGAGATCAGCGACATGTTGGCGGCCACGCCACGCACGCCCGACACGATCTCGGCCATGTTGCTGCCGGCGCTGCGGATCAGGCCCACGCTGGACTCCACCTGGCTGCGCGAGGACTGGATGAGCTCGCGGATCTCGCGGGCCGATGCGGCCGAGCGCTGCGCCAGCGAACGGACCTCGTTGGCCACCACCGCAAAGCCCCGACCCTGCTCGCCGGCACGGGCGGCCTCCACGGCCGCGTTGAGCGCCAGGATGTTGGTCTGAAAGGCCAGGCTGTCGATGACTCCGATGATCTCGTTCATCTGCTGGGCGCTCTTCTGGATGCCTTCCACCGATTCCACCGCCCGAACCATGGACTGCGAACCGGCCTCGGCCATGTCGCGCACCCGGGCGGCCTGGGCATCGGATTCGCCGGCGGTGCTGGCGTTCTGGGCCACGGTGCCGGTGAGTTCCTGCACGCTGGCCGAGGTCTGCTCCAGATTGGCGGCCTGCTGCTCGGTGCGGTCAGCCAGATCGCGGTTGCCGCTGGCCAGGCTCTGGCCGGCATGCGCCACCAGGGCCGAATTGCTGCGCACCTCGGCCACCATGGCGGAGAGGCTGCCGATCATGCGGTCCAGCAGGCGGGTGAGATCGGCCAGCTCGTCGCGCCCGTGCGCGCGCAGGCTGGCGCGCAGGTTGCCCGAGGTGGTCTGCTCCATCACGTCGATCACCTGGCGCAGGTCGGTGCGCAGGCTGGCGTCCAGGCCCCACAACAACCAGACCAGCAGGACGGCTGCCGCCGGGGCCACCACGGCAGAGAGTTCAGGCATGAACCACAGCAGCGGCAGGGCCCACAGGGCTGCAGCGCCCACCAGGGCCAGCTTGGAGCGCAGCCGCAGGCGGCGCATGAGCGCCACCACCGGCAGCAGCAGAGGGTTGTGTTGCATCGTTCGGAACTCCGGATCTCAGTGCAGCTGACCGAATGCAGACGGATCGACCTCGAACTGGCGGACCAGCTCCAGTGCCATCAGGACCAGCAACGGATCGTCGATGCCGTGGGCGTGCGCGGCCTGCTGCCGCGCGTAGGCCGGGTCGGCCAGCATCATGCGGCGGCTCACGCACATACCGTGGCGGGCCATGCGCAGGCTGAAGGCCTCGATCAGGTCGGTGGCCCCGCCCAGCAGCGAGCGCTGGGGCTCCTGCGGCTCGCAGGCCGGGAAACTGAACCCCGAATCGGGAACCGGTGTCATGGATCTTCCTCCTGGCGTCAGAACCTTTTGCGGGTCAGGCAGAACTGTAGGTGGGCGCTGCCCTGTGCTGAAGTGGGTTTTGCGACAATCGCTGCCCATGAACACCCCGCCCACCCTGCTCAAACTGACCGCCCATCCGGCCGGCACACCGGACGTCGACCACCCGAAGCCCGAGCGGCTGGTCCGGGGCAACCCCCGTCGGGAAACCTGGAACAGCGTCGACGACGCCCTGGCCGCCGGCCGGGTCGATTGCGGCGTGTGGCGTTGCGAACCGGGGCGCTGGCGCATCGCCATGGGGCCGACCGAACGCGAGCTGTTCACCGTGATCAGCGGCCGCTGCCGGGTGCACGATGCCCGGGGCGGCTACCAGGAGGCCG
>CAYYVZ010000549.1:0-2419 GCA_964475235.1 uncultured Myxococcales bacterium
GCGCGCGAGCAGCGCGGTGGTGCCCGCGACCACGGGCAGCACGCGCATCGGCGCGGCCGAGCCGCCCACCACGTCGTCGACGAGGCGAACCAGCCACAGGCCGAACGCGACGGCCGAGCCGATGAAGAGAGGAAGACCGAGAATCCACCAGCCCGGCTCCTGCACGCCGCGCCAGCACGCGACCGCCGAAGCGAGGAGCGCGGTAAACGTGGACGACAACGTCCACGCGAGCCACTTTCCGCCGATGAGCTCGCCGCGCGTGATGCCGGTGGTGAGCAGCACTTCCAGCGTCTTGCGCGCGCGTTCGCCGGGAAGCGCATCGGCCAGCGGGCCGGTGAGCAGGGAAACGGCCAGGATCGCGATCAGCAGCGAACGGCCCGGCAGGTCGTAGCGGAACATGTACGTGCGGACTTCGAGCTTCTCGGGGCCGTCGAGGGTGTCGAGCGCGGCACGCACTTCGCCGGAAACGTGCGGCGCGCGCAGCGTCACCGGTGCGGTGCCTTCGATCACGAACGGCGAGTCGGCGACGTACGTCATGCGCGTCTCGAGCTCGGCCGGCACGACGCCGCTCACGCCGACCTTGACGGGAGGCGGCGGACCGACGCCCCATTCGCCGTCTTTCAGCGGCTCCTCGGACTTGGGTGCGGCGCCGATGAACAGGGACTTCAGGGGTGCCCCGGTGAGCGCGGCCGCCGGCAGGAGCAGCGAAAGCGCGACGCCGACCAGTCGCAGGGCCTGGCGTCCCGTCATGTGGTTGCGCTGCTCGTAGTGCGCGACCGCCAGCAACCTCCCGATTCTCAGCAACGTGTCCCCCCGGGCCTTTCTACTTCAGATGCATTCGCGGCGATGGAAATCGGCGGCGACCGCGACGGCGATGAGCAAAGTCACCGGCATCACGGTCCATGCCGAGTGGAAGTTCCGGAACGCCGAGCCCAGCGACAGCAGCGGGAAGTAACTTCCAAAGTCGCCTGCCCAGTAGCCGAGCGAGATCATCGCCATGCTTCCCATCAGGGCCTGCGACAGCGGTGCGGAGAATCCCTTCCTGGCGTCGGCGCGTGCCATCAGTGCGATTCCGAGCGCGCCGCCGGCCACGGCCGCGAAGAAGCCGTCGAACATCCACCATCCGAGCTGGTGCATCGCGAGCAGCGCATCGACCACGAACAGGCTGACGACCATGGCGGGGCCGAGCACGACGGCGAGCGCAAGCATGCGCGCCGCGGCGTGCACCCAGCGCGGGATCGGCAGCGCGAGGTCGGATTCGAGCACGCCGCTCGATCGGTCGCGGTAGAGCGCGCCGGTGCCGATGACGACGCCGTAGAGCGTGAACAGCAAGCCGACGATGCCGGCGATCACGCCCGTGATCGGCCTCAGCTCCTGTCGGTTCTGCTGCTTCCTGGCGGTCGGCGGAAGCTGAAGGCGCCAGCGTTCCTCGGTGACGTCGCGCAGCCGCGCTTCGGCGCGCGACTTGAGCGACTCGGCCCAGGTCACTCCGAGCACCAGCTTGTCGCCTTCGCGCCAGACCGCGCGGTCGGCCCGGCGGTCGAGCATCACCGACTCGGGATTGTCCATGACGGTGACCTCGAAGCCTTCGTCTTCGAGGGGTCGCACGAGCTCGGGCTCGCTCGTGTAGATGAAGTTGCCGCCCTTCCACGTGACCGTGTACGCGGCCGAGATGAAGACGGACAGAGCGGTGAGCAGACCGGGCCACACGAGCGCGCGCACGACGAGACCCTCGCGCATCAGGCGAAGCACGATCGAGAACGCAAGGCCGACGAGCGCCCTCGCGTTCGACGAACGGATCTCGACGGCGGCGATGCCCATGGGTCAGGCGGCCGTGTCGCGCGTCAGGCTGAGGAATGCATCGCCGAGCTCGCTCGTGCCCGTCGTCGAAAGCAGGGTCGCCACCGAGCCGTCGGCGACGATCGAGCCGCCGGCCATGATGCCGATGCGCGAACAGAGCGCTTCGACCTCGCCCATGATGTGGGACGAGACGATGACGGCACGGCCGTCGCGGGCGAGACCGCGCACCAGCTCGAGCACGTCGCGCCGACCTGCTACGTCGAGGCCGTCGGTCGGTTCGTCGAGGAGCAGCAGCGGAGGGTTGTGGATGAGCGCGCGGGCGAGCACCACGCGGCGCTTCATGCCGGTCGAAAGGGACGTGCAGGGCGTCTGCGCGTACTGGGTCGCGCCGAGCTGCTCGAGCAGCTCGGCTGCACGCTGCGCCGACCGGGCGACGCCCTGGATTTCTCCGAACAGGCGCACGGTTTCGTGGGGAGTGAGTCGCTCGGGGAGCCCCGCTTCGGCGGGCACGTAGGCCAGACGGGAGCGCGCGGCGACGGGGTTCGCGATGGCATCGATGCCGTCGATCTCGATGCGGCCGCGATCGGGTCGAAGCAGCGTCGCGAGCATGCGCAGCGAC
>CAYYVZ010000550.1:0-2418 GCA_964475235.1 uncultured Myxococcales bacterium
CGCGCCGCGCGCGCTCCAGGAAGACGGAAGACCGGCGGTCGCCGGCTCCGCGCCATCTTCGGACCGGACCTCGTACACGCGTCGTTCGAGCCACGAGGAACCGCCGATCACGACCGCCGCAAGCGTCCAGAGGACGAAGGAGGGAAGGACGAGCATCGCGTCGCTCCACGTGACGAACGAGATCCAGGCGGCCGTCATCGCGGCGCCGGCGACCATCGCGTCGCGGCGCCGCCGCGGCTCGGAAACGCGGGTCGCCCACGCCTGCGCGGCCAGTGTCAGGGGGAATGCCGCGACGAGGTCGACGACGTAGTGGAAGCCGAGCGCCACGGTGGCGAGCAGCGTGATCCCGAAGAACGCCGTCGCCGCAGCGAAAGCGGCCCGCGACAGCGGGCGCGCATTCCACCAGACGAGCAGCGCCCACGCGCTGTGCAGCGACGGCATGCAGTTTCGCGGCATCGGCAGCGCGACGCTGCGCGCGTCGCCGAGCGTGGCGGGATCCGGCGGAGAAAGCGGGAAGGCGCTGCCGAAGACGTAGCCGGGCCCGGTGACCGGAACGACGTGGTAGCCGGCATAGCCGACGACGGTGACGGCGACGAAGGCGACGAGCGCGTCGCTCGAGCGGAGCCCGCGCTTTTGCCTCCCCGCATGCACGAGCATGAGCGCGAGCGGCAGGCACACGTAGACGAGGAGGCAGAGCGGCCCGAGCAGAGGCACGCTGTCGGTCAGGCGTGCGACCGTGAAACTGAGCGGTCCGCCGAGCGCCCAGTCGGCGGCGTACATGCGGTGATCGTACGTCGTCGGCCACAGCACGGCCGTCAGGTAGACCATCGGGTGCGCGAGACTCACGAAGCCCGGCAGAATGAGCGCCGGCCTCAGTGCCTCGAGTACCTCCTCGCGTTCGCTGCCGCTGCGCCGAAGCGCGGCGACTCCGAGCGACAGCAGCGCTCCGAGCCCGAGCGCTGCGCACGCGGTATTCACGACCGCCCACGGCCGGCCGGCGGCGACGGCGAACACGGGCAGCGCGAGAAGTGCGGCGAGCCCGCCCGTCACGAAGAGCTCGTCGCGCCGCGGCCGCAGCACCATCTGGGCGGCCAGGGCACCGAGGAGGCTCGGTGCGAAGAACGGAAGGTCGAGCAGGGGAGCGAGACCGCCGCGCACGACGCTCGGCATGACGCCGGCGCGGCTTGCGAGCTCGCAGAAGACGAAGAGGCCGGCAAGCCCGCGAAGGATGGCAGCGTGGCTCTCGCGCTGCCCTGGCGACATGCGGCCTGCTGTATGGACCGGCGTGGGTCGTGTCAACGTCGCCGCTCTGCTATCCGGCCGTGCCCGCAGGCCTCCAGATGGTGTCGCTTTCTTCCGCCGACACGCGCGATGCGTTGAACCTCGCCCACGGCGTCTGGCGCCACGCCGCTTCCCGGCCGGACGATCCCGCTCTGTCGATCGACGGACGCGTGTGGTCGTACGCCGGGCTTCGCGACGAAGCCGCGGCCGTCGCGGCCCGGCTCGCTTCCGTGCAGCGCCCCGATGTGCGGCAGCGACGGGTCGGAGTTCTCGCGACGAGGTCGATCGAGACGTACGCCGGAATTCTCGGTGCAGCCGCATCCGGCGCGGCCTACGTCCCCCTGAATCCGAAGCAGCCCGCCGCGCGGCTTGCGTCCATCCTCGCTCGCGCTTCGCTCGACGCACTGGTCGTCGACGCTTCCGGCGCCCGTCACCTCGACGCCGACGAGATGAGAGGCGTGCTTCCGGATCTGGTGATCGCCGAAAGAGGGCCGGCGATCCGGAACCCTGCGCCTCCCGCGCGCGTCTCCGCGCAGCAACTGGCCTACGTGATCTTCACGTCCGGAACGACGGGCGTGCCGAAGGGAGTGAGGATGAGCGCGGGCGCCGTTCGTCATTTTCTCGACGACGTACGCAAACGTTACGGGATCGGACCCGCGGACCGCGTCGGCCAGCTCGCCGAGACGTCGTTCGACCTGTCGATCTTCGAGCTGTTCGCCGCGTGGGACGGTGGCGCGTGCCTCTGCGTGGTGCCCGAGTCGCAGGTCATGGCCCCGGCCGGGTTCATTCGCCGCGAGCGGCTCACGATCTGGGCCTCGGTACCGTCGGTCATCGCGGTTCTCTCGCGCATGAAGCTGTTGGAGCCCGGCGCGTTTCCGACTCTTCGCGCATCGTTCCTGATCGGCGAGGCGCTGCCCGTGCAGTCGGCGCACCAGTGGCAGGCGGCTGCTCCGCGCAGCATCGTCGACAACCAGTACGGACCGACGGAAGCGGCCTGCGCGTGCACGGTGCAGCGGGTGAGCGAGCCCGTCGTCGAAACTCCGGGCCGCGGCACGGTCGCCATCGGCTTCCCTTACGACGGCATGCACGCGGAGGTCGTCGCCGACGGCGCATTCCTGCCGGAAGGCGAGACGGGCG
>CAYYVZ010000551.1:0-2384 GCA_964475235.1 uncultured Myxococcales bacterium
TCATGCGCAGCGATCCTATCACGCGCTGGATGATCCGCCTCCTGAAACGGATCGGGTTTCGCGATCTTGATCACGGGGACGCCTCCGGAGACGAGCACGGCGAGGGACACGGCGCGGCGCGGCGGATCGGCCGGGGTGCTGATCGTCGGAGCCGGACGGGCCGGCTGGTCCATGGCCCAGGCCCTGCGCGAACGCGATGCGGCACTGCCCATCACCCTGGTCACCCGCTGCGCCGGCGATGTGTACGACAAGCCGCTGCTGTCGGTGGCCATGGCCCGCCAGCTGAACGACGGCGCCCTCGTGCGCGAGAGCGGCGCGGCTGCCGCCGCCCGCCTGAACGTTCGCCTGATGGCCCGCACCGAGGCCGTGCGCATCTGCCCCGACACCCGCAGCCTGCGCACCACGCGCGGCACGCTGCGCTACGACCGGCTGGTGCTGGCCCACGGGGCCCAGGCCTGTCTGCCGCCTTCGCTGCCGGCCGAGCTGTGCTGGCGCGTCAACCACCTCGACGCCTATCGCCGCCTGCGCGCTGCGCTGGGCGACGCACCGCGCGACGTGCTGATCGTGGGCGCCGGACTGATCGGCTGCGAACTGGCCAACGACCTGGCCCTGGGCGGCCACCGCATCACCCTGCTCGACCAGGCCACCCACCCCCTGGGTCGCTGGCCGCACCAGCAGGCCGCCGAGCCGCTGCTGGCGGCCTGGGCCGACCTGAACATCCGCTTCGTGGGTGGCGTGCAGGTGCAGCGGCTGGAGCGGGTGCAAGGCGCCCTGCGCCTGACCACCGCCTGCGGCCAGCGCTTTGCGGCCGACCAGGTGATCGCCGCCGCCGGCCTGGCCACACCGCCGCGCCTGGCGCAGAGCGCAGGCCTGGCCTGGCAGAACGGCATCGCGGTGGACGCCGCCACGTTGCGCACCAGCGACCCGCTCATCCACGCGCTGGGCGACTGCATCGCCATCGATGGCCAGCCCAGCCGCTACATCGAGCCGATTGCCCGCCAGGCGCAGGCCATTGCCGCCGCCGTTTGCGGCACGGCACCCGCGCCCTACCAGCCGCGCGCGGCGGTGGTGCGGGTCAAGACGACGTCGTGTCCGCTGACGCTGCACTGAGCCGGCGCCGCCGCACCGACACCACCTGCTCGCCGCTGGCCAGCGAGCGGGCGCGCAGCTGGCCGCAGCCGGCATCCACATCCTGACCGGCCGACTGCCGCAGCTTGGTCAGGATGCCCCGGCGGTGCAGGCGCCGCGCGATCTCGGCCGCCTTCTCCCACGACGGGCGCGCGAAGGGCAGGCCCGGCACCGCGTTGTACGGAATCATGTTGAGCACCGCGTACTTGCCCTGCAGCAGCCGCACGATGCCGTCGAGTTCTTCGTCGGTGTCGTTCACGCCGTCCAGCAGGGTCCACTGCACCTGCACCGGGTAACCGGTGGCGCGGGCGTAGGTCTCGCCGTGGGCCACCAGCTCGTCCGGCGAGATGCGGGGGGCCCGCGGCAGCAGCTGCGCCCGCAGGTCGGCCCGGGTGGTGTGCAACGAGAGCGCCAGGGCCGGCTTGACGCGGCCGCGTGGCAGGGCGTCGAAGGCGCGCTCGTCGCCCACGGTGGAGAACACCAGGTTCTTGTGGCCGATGTTGCCCAGCGTGCCCAGCAGGTCGATGGCGTCCAGCACCGCGTCCAGGTTGTGGGCCGGCTCGCCCATGCCCATGAACACCACCTTGTTGACCGGGCGCTGCTGCCGGGCCAGGGCCACCTGGGCCACGATCTCGGCGCTGCCGAGCTGGCGGATCAGGCCGCCGGTGCCGGTCATGCAGAAGGTGCAGCCGACCGCACAACCCACCTGGGTCGACACGCAGACCCCGCCGCGCGGCAGCAGCACGCTCTCCACCGTCTGGCCGTCGCGCAGGGCCACCAGCAACCGGGCGGAACCGTCCTCGCCCGGGTGCACCGAGCCCAGCGTGGCCAGGCCCTGCAGCTCCTGCGTGACGGCCGGCAGCGCCTCGAACAGGCCGCGCGGGAAATGGTGCTCCGGCTTGCGACGGCCACCGTCCACCGGCAAGGCGTTGGCCCAGGTGCGCAGCACGCGCTGCTCATGCAGCGGCCCGGCGCCCAGGCCCTGGAGTCGGTGGCGGATGTCGGCGATGTCCATGGGGACGGGATTGTCGCGCACCCTCTGCCGGGCCGGGCTGCGGCCACAATGTCCCTGCGGGCCGGCCGGTGGCCCGAACGGGAGTGCGCCATGTTCGAGATGCTGATCCAGGCCCGCGAGGCCGATCTGGGCCACGGCCTGAAGGTGCGGCGCGTGCTGCCGTATGCGAAGCGCCGCATGGTCGGCCCCTTCATCTTCTGGGACCACGCCGGCCCGGTGACCCTGCCGGCGGAGCAGACCC
>CAYYVZ010000552.1:0-2377 GCA_964475235.1 uncultured Myxococcales bacterium
CCGCCCTGCTCGCCCAGCTGGTCGCCGAACTTGGTCTTCAGGCGGTCGCCGAACACGACGATCTTGCGCAGCGGCTCCTGCAGATCGTGCGAGGCCACCGACGCGAACTGCTGCAGCTCGCGGTTGCTCGCCTCGAGCTGGGCCGCGACGCGCTCGAGTTGCTCCTGGGCGAGCTTGCGCGCGCGGATCTCGCTTTCGAGCGCGGTGTTGTGACGCTCGAGCTTGCGACTGCGATTGCGCTCGATCGCGTACTGCATCGAACGCACGAGCGACTGCCCGTCGGCCTTGCCCTTGACGAGATAGTCCTGCGCGCCTTCGTTGAGCGCCCTTACCACCAGGCGTTCGTCGTCGTTGCCCGTGAGCACGACGACGGCCACCTCCGGATCCGCTTCGTGGATGCGCTCGAACGTGTCGAACCCGCGACTGTCGGGCAGCGAAAGGTCCGACAGGACGACGTGAAAGGAACTGGTGACGAGCGCGCGCCGGGCGGCCTCGAGCGTGCCGACCCGCTCCATGTTGAACTGGCCGGGCGCGGCCTTGTTCAGCGCGCGCTGCAGCAGGAAAGCATCGTCCTCGTCGTCTTCGACGAGCAGGACGCGGATCGGTTCCTGGCTCAATCCCGACTCCCGAAGCCCGTCCGGCTATGGGGCCTTGGCCGGCTCGGTGTTTCCGGTTCCCTGGCCGGATGCCCTGGCTGCCGCTGCCCTTGCCGCTTCGGCGGCCTCGGCTGCCTCGCGGGCGACCTTGGCCGCCGCGGCCTTCTCCGGCGAATGACAGTGGCCCTGGACGGCGTACATGAGCTCGCGACAGAGCTCGAAGTTGCGTCCTGCGCAAAGCTTCTGCGCCCAGATCTGGCCCGGCTCGACCGCCGTCGGATCGGGCACGCCGTCGCAGTACTTCGGATCCTTCCTGCTCCTGGCGAGGCACGCGCGCGCGAAGACCTGGGACCAGTGAACGCATCGCTCGTCGCGGCAGCGGCTCTGACGCCCTTGCGCCTCTTCCATGCAGCCCGCTTCGTCGGTGTCAGCCGCGAATTCGTACGCGTCTTCGACTTCACGCTTCGCAAACGAATCGAGCCCGTCGAGCGTGACGATCGGCTTCGCCGCTTCGGGGTAGTCCTGGAACGGAGGTGGCTTCTCCTTCTCCATGAACGGCAGGACGATACCGTCGTCCTCGTCGTCCTCGCCCTGCATCAGGTAGTTTCCCTGTTCGGAGACGTAGGCACCCGGCTGCGCGAATCCGGCGTTGATCGCCCCGAACCACACGGCCACGCCGATGCCGATCGATCCGAGGCAGGAAGCGACCGCGATGACGTTGAGCATCACCGGATTGAGGCGCGTGCGCCAGTCCTGTCCGGGGCTGAAGCCCTGCTTGAAGGCCTGGATCGACAGCGCGCCGAGATACCCCGTAAGGACCAGCGAGAGTGCGACGGGCGCAATCAGCATGCGCACTACGGAGAACGCCATCTCCTGCGCGACGCCCTTCTCGTAGAGCTCGGGCATCCGGTAGCCCACGAGGACCAGATCGACGACGATGACGATGGCGGTGACGAGCATCGGCACCGGCGTGCGCGAGAGCGCGAGAGCCGACAACAGCATGACGCCGAGCCCCGCAACGAGCTCCCAGACCGGGTGTGCCACCGCGCAGACGCCGAGCGTGTCGAGCACGGCGTAGATGAGAACGACGATCGACCACGCCGCCGCTGCGCGAACCCCGAGAGTGACCTTGCGCTTGGCCTCCGCGTAGACTTTCGCCACGGCACTGCCGACGTCGCGAGCCTGCCAGCCTTCCTGTAGTTCCTGTTCTTCGGCCATCGGGCTCAGCGCTCCAGCAGGGGCAGACGTTCGGCTTTCGCGAACTGCTCCCGAAGCTTGTTGTAATCGGCGTCGGTCAGCGGCTTGAACGACTTGTCGCCGCGCTCGCGCCAGAAAAGAGGACCCTTCACTTTGGCAGGCTGGAAGTGCACGCCCTTGAGATTACGGACCAGAATCTTCTGCGTGCCCGTGTACTCGAATCCGTCCACGATGCGCACGAAGTCCGGGAACCACTTGCGGTCCATGCCTCCGTCGGTCACCTGGTGCTCGCAGAAGTCGAAGAAGCCCTGGGGGTCGAAGCTCTTCTTCTCGTTCATCTCGAGCGCGACCATCACGAGCTCGTCGGACACCGCGCACGGCACGCCGTAGGCCGCGGCGAGCGAGACGTCGGGGTGCTCCTGCAGCAGCCGCGCCACCTGCAGGGCCGAGAAGTTCTCGCCGTCCTTGCGGATCCAGTCGTCCGTGCGGCCGTCGAAGTAGAGGAAGCGCTTGCCGTCCCGCTCGAGCACGTGGCCGAGGTCGCCCGAATGGTAGACGCCGTCGCGGTACTTCGACGTGTTGGC
>CAYYVZ010000553.1:0-2374 GCA_964475235.1 uncultured Myxococcales bacterium
CTGGATCTGCTCGGTGCCTTCGAAGATGTCGTAGATCTTCGCGTCGCGGTGCATGCGCTCCACCGGGAAGTCCCGGATGAAGCCGTAGCCGCCGTGGATCTGGACCGCGCGGTCCGTCACTTCCCTGACGAGTCGGCCGGCCTTGAGTTTGGACATGGAGCCCTCGGCGTTTTTGTAACCGCCGTTGACACCCATCCAGGCAGCCTTGTGAACGAGCAGTCGAGTCGCTTCGATCTCTGTGGCCATGTCGGCCAGCATGAACGAGATCGACTGGTTCTCGATAATCGCACGGCCGAACTGCTTGCGCTCCTTGGCGTACTTGAGCGCCTCTTCGTAGGCGGCGCGGGCGATACCGACCGCTTGGGCGGCAACGGTGGGACGAGTTGCTTCGAAGGTTGCCATGGCGGGCTGCTTTGCACCGGAGTGACCGCTCTCGCGGGCACGTGCCAGCTTCTTGTCCAGCTCTTCCTTGGTACCGAGCAAGCACCGACCAGGGATCCGCACGTTGTCCAACACCACCTCGGCGGTATGGCTGGCGCGGATGCCAGTCTTTTTGTACTTGCTGCCCTGGCTGAGCCCCTTCACTCCGGGCGGAATGATGAAGCTAGCCTGGCCGCGGCTCTTCAGTGCGGGGTCGACCGATGCCACCACGACATGCACATTGGCGATGCCGCCGTTGGTGATGAAGATCTTGGTGCCGTTCAGCACCCACTCATCCGTTGCTTGGTCGTATCGCGCGGTCGTCCGCATCGATGAGACATCTGAGCCCGCTTCGGGCTCGGTCACGCAGAGTGCTCCGAGCTTGACGTCGTTGGCGTCGCCGTAACACTGTGGCACCCACTCTTCGACCTGCGGCCAGTTGTGTTGGGCGGCAGCGGCAGTGATGCCGGCGGCGGCGAGCGACGAACCAAAGATGGACAGGCCGATGCCGGCGTCACCCCAGAACATCTCCTCGATTGCTACGGGCAGTGTGAGTCCTGTCCGGTCGGCGAAGGCGTTTTGGATGAAATCGAAACTGTAGAGTCCGATTCGCGCGGCTTCTTGGATGATGGGCCACGGGGTTTCCTCGCGCTCGTCCCACTCGTGAGCGTTGGGTCGAATCACCTCGTCGGCGAAATCGTGAACCCAGTCGCGGATTTCGGCTACCTCTTCGGGCAGCTTCAGAGAAAATGTCATGACTACTCCTTACAGCAGATTCTCATAGGACTGTCCTCAGGGTATCCCCTGCTTGCGATCCTTTGTTACACAAGATGAGATGAAGTGGCGCGCCGAATGTACCGCTACACCTCATCTTGTGCCTGTTTGTTATCAAGGTGCCTCCGTGATGGAATTTGGGTATATTTTGACATATTCACATAATCGATGCAACAGATAGTACAATAAAAACCATGCCTGCACACGTTATGTTACATGGTGGAAACACTGAGCGGATGACCGCAAAGAACGCTGCGTTTTATAAAGAAATTATTGATTTGGTCGATAAAGAGACCGTACACGTGCTGTGTGTGTATTTTGCCCGACCAGAACATCGCTGGCAAGATTCGTATGTCGAAGACCAAGCACAGTTTGATGCCGTGCTGACTGACAAGCAAATCGTCATGACGCTCGCCGCCTATGACTCGTTTGAACAGGACATCGAACAAGCAGATGTGATATTTATCAACGGAGGTATGAAGGGTCATTTGAAGGAAGCGCTGCTACAGATTGGCGTCGAGCGCTTGCGCCTGCTGACGGATGGCAAGATAATTGCTGGCGCCAGTGCGGGTGCGAATATGCTGTCGCGGTATTATTATTCAAGTGCCATCGAGGGCATTCGCGAAGGTATAGGGTTCATCGACGCCAAAGTCTTTACACACTATTCCTCGGAAAAGTCAGCAAAACTGGAAGAGTTGAAAGCGTACGGGGATGATCTACCGGTCGTAGTGGTTGCCGAAGAAGAGTATGTTGACTTTGCTAAAAGCTGGGATAACCTTCAGGCCAGATAACGCTTGAGCTGATATAATAAGAATAATGAAACAACCGATTGTCTCGATCAATGATTTTTCACTGACGCTTAACGGAAAAGCAATTGTGAAGGATCTGAGCTTTGACGTGCACCCGGGCGAAGTCTTTGCGCTGCTGGGCGCTAACGGTTCGGGCAAGACGAGCACTATTCGCTCACTACTGGGAATTTACCAGTCGAGCAAAGGCTCGCTGCACATCAATGGAAAGAAATACACGCCAGACCAAGGTCATTTAGTTGGTTATTTACCTGAAGAGCGCGGCCTGTACACTCGCTCAAACGTACTAGATACCATGATGTATTTCGGTGAGCTAAAAGGTCTGGAACGAGCAAGGGCACGTGAACTCTCGCTCGCCTATTTGGAACGAGTAG
>CAYYVZ010000554.1:0-2370 GCA_964475235.1 uncultured Myxococcales bacterium
TCTACGCAATCGGGATCCGTCCCCGATTTCTCACTGTTCGCCGCCGAGGAGGGCGCGGCAGCGGACGTAGGGGCCGCCGGCGTCTACTTTGGCGGGCTGGCCTTTTCCGCAGTAGCCGGCGCCGAGATCCCAGCGGAAGTCGCTCGAGACGGCATCGACGCTCGCCAGCACTTCGAACGCGATGCCCGAGAGCGTCACGCCGCGCAGCAGCTCCGTCTTCTTGCCGTCGCGGATGCGCCACGCCTCCTGCACACCGAACATGAACTCGCCGGTCGCGTCGGCCTGGCCGTTGCGCGGGCCGTCGAGCAGGTAGCCGTCCTTCGTGTCGGCGATGATCTCGTCGAGCGAGCGCTCGCCCGGTGCGAGGTAGGTGTTGCGCATGCGGATGAGAGGCTGGTCCGAGTATTCCCATGCACGCGCATTGCCGGTCGGTGCGACGCCGTAGCGCGCCGCGCTCTCGCGGTTGTGCAGGTAGGAAACGAGGATGCCGTCCTTGATGATCGTGGTGCGTCCCGCGACCACGCCCTCGTCGTCCACCGGAATCGTTCCGCCGGCGCCGGTGTAATGTTCGCTGAAGCCGCTGTCGCACAGCGTGACGAGGTCGCTCGCCACGCGCTGGCCGATCTTGCCGGCCGCCACCGAGCCGGCCTGCACGAAGTCGGCTTCGACCGTGTGACCGATCGCTTCGTGCACGAGCAGCCCGACGATCGACGGTGCGAGGATCACGGTCGTGCGGCCGCCGTCGGCGTGACGCGCCGACAGCAGATCCTGCGCGACCTTCGCCGCGCGCTCGGCGAGCGCTTCGCCGGTAGCCGAATGAAAAAGGCAGTCCCAGCCGCCGGTCGCGCCGACGGCCTCATTGCCGGTGGAAAGCTGGCCGTCCTTCTCCGCGACCGCCGAGACGCGAAGCTCCGGCCGCACCAGGCGGAACGATGCCGCAGCGCCGTCCGTGGTGACGATGGCCTTCTCTTCGAAGATTTCGCTGTAGCTGCAGCTGGCCGAGCGGATCGCCGACGAGGCGCCACGCACGCGCGCTTCGAGGCCGGTGGCGAGGCCGATCTTCTCCTCGAGCGATCGGTTCAGCATGTCGGCGAGGCCGGGCTGGTCGAACTGGCCGCGAGCGAGCTCGCAGGCGGGAAGGGACTTGAGGTCGTGGCGCGCCCGGACGGCGCTCGCGATGGCGCCGGCCCGGGCAGCGGCGACGGCACGGCGAACCGACTCGAACTCGAGGGAGCCGGTGGACGCGAATCCCCAGCCGCCGTTTTCGAAGACGCGCACCCCGACGCCCTTGCGGTGGCGGGCCTGCGAGCGTTCGACCTTGCCTTTGTCCACCCCGACGTTGCGCGAGGTCTTGGCGTGGTAGCGCAGCTCGACGAATCCGCCTTCCTTGCTCGCCACGTCCCGGAGAAGTTCGAGTGCTTCGCTCATGGGCGGGGATTCTAGCCATGCGCGGGCCTCGATCCACCGGCCTCCCCCAAAGTTTCTCAATTCTTTCCGGGCGCCCGATTGCATGGCGCCACCTGGTCCGCTAACCGTGCCGCCCGTGAGCGAAGCCCCCGCGAAAAAGAAAGAGATCAAGGTCCACGTCCTGCGCTGCCGGTCGGAGAGCTGCCGCGCGCTGCTTCCGTTCGAGGAGACCGACGAAGGGCTGCTGCTCGGCAACATGATCGACGTCGCGACGCGCGAGGGGGAGGCGGCGTTCTTCCCGTGTCCGCGCTGCGGGGGGCGCAACCTCGTCGAGGAAATCGTCTACGAGGGAAAAAGACGCTCTCGCGTGAGCGGCTTCGCAGCCGCCTGAGCGCGGCTCGTCCCTTGGATCCCGCCACTTTCCGACGCGACCCCTGGCTGAGAACGAGCGGCTACCACCTCGCGACCTGGAGCCTCGTCGCTTGCGTGCTGGAGCTGCGGCGCGCCGCGCCGCACGAGGGCGGCGATTTCGTCGTGGTTGCGCTGCTGGCAGGTGCGCTGCTCACGTCCTCCACGCACGAACGGCGCGTCGCGAAGATGGCCGGTATCGCCGGCGAGACGGTCTATGCCGAGACCGCGCTGGTGTGGCGGCTCGTGCTGGTCGGTCTCGTTGCGGCAGCGGCGGCGGCAATCTCCGCACCGAACATGGGTTCGCTGTTTCCTGTCGCGATGGTCGTCGCCGGAATCGGTTTCGCGCAGTGGGGAGCGGGCGCCGGCTTCGCCTGGTTCGTCCGGCTCGGCGCGTTCATGGTCGGCGCCGGACTCGTCGATGTCACGCTCGGCGCCGGCTCGCCGTCGTCGCAGACGCTCAGGCTCGTCGTGCTCGGCCTCGCGCTTCCGGCGTTCGGCCTCGAAACGAGCCGCCGCTTCCTCTGGTTCCGCCGCTGAAATCGGGGACGGATC
>CAYYVZ010000555.1:0-2369 GCA_964475235.1 uncultured Myxococcales bacterium
GGATCTGATTTATTCGGCCGGCGGAGCCGGCCGAATAAATCAGATCCGTCCCCGATTTTTCACACCGCGGCGAGTTTCTGCGCCTCGGCGTCGAGGTGCATCGACTCGAGGACCTTGCGGTACTCGGTCGGCATCACCTTGACGAACCACTTGCTGGACGACTGCCACTCGTCGAGCAGCCGCTGCGCAATGGCGCTCTTCGTATACTGCACGTGCCGCACGAGGAGCTGGTGAACGCGTCGCCGGTCGTCTTCGGACTCGAGGCCCATCAGCTCGACCATGCCGAGGTTGCACCGCTTCTTGAAGTCGCCTTCCTCGTCGAGCACGTACGCGATGCCGCCGCTCATGCCCGCCGCGAAGTTGCGGCCCGTCGAGCCGAGCACCACCACCACGCCGCGGGTCATGTACTCGCAGCCGTGATCTCCGATTCCCTCGACGACGACCGTCGCACCGCTGTTGCGCACGGCGAATCTCTCGCCGGCACGCCCGCGGATGAAGACCTCGCCCGCCGTCGCGCCGTAGAGCGCCACGTTGCCGATGACGATGTTGTCCTCGGCCTGGAACGTCACGCCTTCGGGCGGCTGGATCACGACCTGTCCGCCCGACATTCCCTTGCAGAAATAGTCGTTGGCGTCGCCCTTGATCGACAGCGACACGCCACGCGCCAGGAACGCCGCGAAGCTCTGTCCGGCCGAGCCCGTGAAGTCGATCTGCACGGTGTAAGGCGGCAGGCCCTCTTCTCCGTAGCGCTTGGTGATCTCGTGCGACAGCGTCGTGCACACCGTGCGGTTCGTGTTGCGGATCGGCAGCTCGAGGCGCACCGGCTTCTTCGACTCGATGGCCGCCTCGGCGAGCTTGATGAGCTCGTTGTCGAGAGCCTTGTCGAGGCCGTGGTCCTGCGTCTCGTATCCGCTGATGCCGACGAAGTTCGCCGCATCCGGACGGAACAGGATCGGCGAGAAGTCGATCCCGCGCGCCTTCCAGTGCGTGATGTTCTCGCGGACCTTCAGCAGCTCCACGCGGCCCGTCATTTCCTGCACCGTCCTCACGCCGATCTTCGCCATGATCTCGCGCAGCTCCTCGGCCACGAAGAACATGAAGTTGATGACGTGCTCGGGCTGGCCCGTGAAGCGCTTGCGCAGCTCCGGGTCCTGCGTCGCGATGCCGACCGGACAGGTGTTCAGGTGGCACTTGCGCATCATGATGCAGCCTTCGGCAACGAGCGCCGCGGTCGCGAACCCGAACTCCTCGGCGCCGAGCAGCGCAGCGATGACGACGTCGCGGCCGGTCTTGAGCTGGCCGTCGGTCTCCACGCGGATGCGGCTGCGAAGGCCGTTTTCGACGAGCACCTGCTGGGTTTCGGCAAGACCGAGCTCCCACGGGATGCCCGCGTGCTTGATCGAGCTGAGCGGCGACGCGCCGGTGCCGCCGTCGTGCCCGCTGATGAGCACGACGTCCGCCTTCGCCTTCGCCACGCCCGCCGCGATCGTGCCGACGCCGACCTCGGCGACCAGCTTCACGCTGACGCGCGCCGCGGGGTTCGAGTTCTTCAGGTCGTGGATGAGCTGCGCCAGGTCCTCGATCGAATAGATGTCGTGGTGCGGCGGCGGCGAGATCAGCCCGACGCCCGGCGTCGAGTATCTCGTCTTCGCGATCACCTCGTCGACCTTGTGGCCGGGAAGCTGCCCGCCCTCGCCGGGCTTCGCGCCCTGGGCCATCTTGATCTGCAGCTCGTTGGCGCTCGTCAGGTAGGCCGCCGTCACGCCGAAGCGTCCCGACGCGACCTGCTTGATCGCGCTCTTGGCCGAATCGCCGTTCGGCAGCGGCTCGTAGCGCCACGGCTCTTCGCCGCCTTCGCCGGTGTTCGACTTGCCGCCGATGCGGTTCATTGCGATCGCGAGCGTCGTGTGCGCTTCCCTCGAAATGGACCCGAAGCTCATCGCTCCGGTCTTGAAGCGCGTGACGATCGAAGACACGGGCTCCACTTCCTCGAGCGGGATCGCTTCGCCGGCCGGCACGAAGTCGAGCAGGCTGCGCAGGGTGCACAGGTGGCGGTCCTGCTCGTTCACGAGCCGGCTGTAGCTCTTGAAGTTCTGGTAGACGCCCGAGCGCACCGCGTGCTGGAGGCGTGCGACCGTCTCGGGGTTGAACAGGTGGAACTCGCCGCGGCGGCGCCACTGGTACTGGCCGCCAGGCACGAGGCCGGTGTCGTCGCCGACTTCCTCGCGCCACGCGCGCTCGTGCCGCATCGCGACTTCCTTCGCGAGCACCTCGAAGCCGACGCCGCGGATGCGCGAAGCCGTCCACGAGAAGCAGCGGTCGATGACTTCGTCGCGCCGGTGGTCGGCCACCAGCTTGGTGACGATGGG
>CAYYVZ010000556.1:0-2362 GCA_964475235.1 uncultured Myxococcales bacterium
GTACGCACGGCGGAAATCCCACACGTTGCGTCCGGCGACCGGCTGCGCATCCATCGCTACCGCGACGACTTCATCCGCATCGTCGCCGACTACGGCTTCATGGAGAACCCGACCGTGGCCGAGGTGATGGAGCTGGCCGAGGCCCAGGGCGTACCGTGCGACCTGCACAAGGCCACGTACTTTTTCGGCCGCGAGACCCTCATCATCGGCGAGAAGAAGAAGAAGGGCGGCCTCGCGACCTGGCGGAAGTACATCTACGACTTCATGTTCCGCAACGCCTACGGCGCCTACCTGCACCTCGGCGTGCCGCCCAACCGCGTGATCGAAATCGGCCAGCAGGTCGAGATCTGACGAAATCGCACGAAATCGGGGACGGATCCCGATTTTCTCGAAATGCGCAGCCACGGGCCAACCTCTCGCGAAAATCGGGATCCGTCCCCGATTTGAGGAGACGACGATGACACGAAGTAACGAACAGGTGGTCCGCGACTTCTGCGCGGCGTGGTCCCGCAAGGACGCCGACGAGTTGCTCGGCTTCTTCACCGACGATGCGATCTACCACAACATCCCGATGCCGCCGATGCAGGGGAAGGCCGCCATCCGCGAAGTCTTCAACCTCTTCGTGCCGCCGTCGGAGACGATCGAGTTCGAGGTTCTCCACCTCGCTTCGCACGGCAACGTCGTGTTCACCGAGCGCGTGGACCGTTTCCTCATGGGCGGGAACCGGGTCGAGCTGCCGGTCGCAGGCGTGTTCGAAATCGAGAACGGCTTGATTGCGGCGTGGCGCGACTACTTCGACATGGCGATGTTCACCCGCCAGACCGGCGGCGGCTGACACCCCGGATCTTGCGGGCACTCCGGCGGTCGTTCGGGGAGAGGCCGTCGGCTGCGATCCCCGACGCTACGGCGGGCATTAGAAGACCTGCTCCGCCGCCGTAGCGCCCCGCATGCTCGCGTGCGCAGCCCTCCCGGCCGTTTTGACCTTCAGCCGGGGCCTAGTTAGGTTCCCCCGACGCGCCGCGCCAAGGACCCGTCGGATCGGGACTTTTTCCCGCCGAACGCACTGCGCGACGCCTCCCAGACAGCGGAGAACATGTCGAGCTACAAACACGTCACCGTTCCGTCCGACGGCCAGAAGATCACGATCGACGCGTCCGGCCGCCTCGAGGTTCCCGACAACCCCATCATCCCCTTCATCGAAGGCGACGGCACCGGCCCCGACATCTGGAAGGCCTCCGTGCGCGTCTTCGATGCTGCGGTCGAGAAGGCGTTCGGCGGCAGGAAGAAGGTCGCGTGGATGGAAGTCTACGCGGGCGACAAGGCCAACGACGTCTACGGCCCGAACACCTGGCTTCCCGAAGAGACCAACGACGTCATCCGCGAGTTCAAGGTGGCCATCAAGGGGCCGCTCACGACGCCCGTCGGCGGCGGCATCCGCTCGATCAACGTCGCGCTCCGGCAGATTCACGACCTTTACGCATGCGTGCGTCCGGTCCGTTACTTCACCGGGGTGCCGGCGCCCGTCAAGCACCCCGAGAAGCTCAACGTCGTTCTCTTCCGCGAGAACACCGAGGACGTCTACTCCGGCATCGAGTTCCAGGCGGGCACGCCGGAGGCCGAAGAAGTCGTCAAGTTCATCGAGCAGAAGTCGAAGAAGAAGATCCGCCCGGGCTCGGCGATCGGCATCAAGCCCACGTCGAAGGAAGGCAGCCAGCGCCTCGTGCGCCGCGCGATCGCCTACGCCATTGCGAACAAGCGTCCGACCGTGACGATCGTTCACAAGGGCAACATCATGAAGTTCACCGAGGGCGCGTTCCGCGACTGGGGCTACGAGGTGGCCGCGCGCGAGTTCGCCGACCAGACGGTCACCGAGGCCGAGGTCTACGACAAGTTCGGCGGCAAGGCGCCGGCCGGCAAGGTCATGATCAAGGACCGCATCGCCGACGCGATGTTCCAGCAGGTCCTGCTGCGCCCGGACGAGTACGACGTCGTCGCCACGATGAACCTCAACGGCGACTACCTTTCGGACGCGATGGCCGCCCAGGTCGGCGGACTCGGGCTCGCGCCGGGCGCCAACATCGGCGACAACTCGGCGGTCTTCGAGGCCACGCACGGAACGGCCCCGAAGTACGCGAACCTCGACAAGATCAATCCGGGATCGGTGATCCTCTCGGGCGTGCTCATGTTCGAGCACCTCGGCTGGAGCGAGGTCTCGCGCATGATCGAGAGCTCGGTCGAAAAGACCATCGGATCGAAAGTGGTGACGTACGATCTCGCGCGCCAGATGGAAGGAGCGAAGGAAACTTCGTGCTCCGGCTTCGCGACCGCCACCACATGGCGGACGCCATCGCGGGGATCTCGC
>CAYYVZ010000557.1:0-2347 GCA_964475235.1 uncultured Myxococcales bacterium
TAGACGTTGTCGCGCTGATCCTGACGGAAAAAGACGGGGGTGCCGAGGTGATGGAAAGCTACATGCATCTCGTCGAGACAGTACTCGCTATAGACCCCGTGCTGGGCTTCGCAGCTCGCGTCGAGGAGTGCGCCCATTCCATCCGCCTGCCGGTAGGAGCCGTTGCCGGGAGGCAGGAGCTGCCAGATGCTGTTTCCGAAGTCGTCGCTCGAGAGAGGATTGCCGTCGTCCGGTAACGAGAAGCCCCCGGTGTTCGCGTGTGCCGCGACGAACATGTTGGGGTTGGCAAGAGCGTCCAGCCGCACCATCTCGTGCTGGATACTCGGCACGGCGTGACCGTCGATCGCGATCCCGACGTTGACGTCGATAAGGGGATTGAGCGCTTCGATGCGGGCTTCGAGGCGGTCGGCGCTCAGGATCATCCACTTCCCGTTGTCGGAAGCTCCCGCAAGAAGCACTGTGGTGGCTTCGTCGATCGGTGGAAGGTCGGGACCCGCGATGTAGGCGTTGTTGCCGGGGCCGAGGTCGCGGCCCGCCTCGGTTCCGAGCATCGCGAGGATCGCCTCCCACAGAAGGTCACCGTCGTGGTGCACCAGCGCCGTGGTTGCCGTGAGCTTGGAGCCAACCACCCCACCTGTCGGAGTCACGTACTCCAGGTTCACGATCTCGGTCCCCGAGCTGACACCGGTGGTGCAGCGTTCCACGTAGACTCGGTTGAACCTCATGAAGGGATTGAACTGCGCAGCATTGGGCGAAGGCCTCGGCGACAGGATCCCGCCGAACCGCGCAAACTCCTTGGGAAGAGCCGAGTCCGGATGCATGCTGCTGAGGCCGTTGGCCGTTTCGCGTGTCCTCAGCGGGCTTGCGTACCTCTCGTAGCATCCCACTCTCGACTCGCTGCCCGTACACGGCCCGCCCTCGCCGGGCGTAAAGAACAGCCAGTCGTTGGTGTAGAGATCGTTGCCGGCGCTGTCGACGGCCTTGTCCAGCCAAACGGCAGGACGGGTTCCGTCGACACAGCGGGCGGTCAGAGGGCCCATGACCCATTTCCACTGGAACGGCCCCGTCCCTCCGGCCGGCGCGGGAGGGTTCGCGAACGTATCGCTCGCGCACTGGTTGGCGGTTACGCCGCCGGGACAGCGAGGCACGCCAGCTAGCACGGTCTGGCAGTCGGGCGCGCCGCCGATCTCCGCCATGCGGGCGGCATAGAGACTGTTGCAGTCCTGGGCCGCGGCGGGGACGGCGCCCCAGGCGACAGTGAGGCATACGAGAAGCGCGGCGCGGCGCACGAGACCAGTGCGAGTCGGTGAACCCATGTCTCTCCCTCCTCCCGCCGCCGCCGTATCACTCCGGCCGGGTGGTCGCCACGGCGGCGATGGAATTGTCGGCTCGAATGCATCACTACCGGTGGTCACCATTCGCGCTTCGCGCTGGAGGACCCCTTGCAGACGACACCCGACCGACACGACGAGCAGAACCCCGTCCCGCCCCATACTCCCCTGCCCGACTACTACGGGCCGACCGAGGGACGCAGCCCCTACGTCATCGACCTCTTCAACCGCACGGCCAAGTACTACAACACGATCGAGGGCATCTTCCTCAACGGCGGCCTGCTCTACCGCCGCCTGTCGATGAAGTTCAACGGCATGAAGCCCGGCATGACGGTGCTCGACGTCGCCATCGGCACGGGCGCCGTCGCGCGCGGCGCAACCCGCCTCGTCGGACCGGCGGGCATGGTGATCGGCGTCGATCCGAGCCCGGGCATGATCAAGGAAGCGCGCCGCTACTTCTCCGGACCGATCAGCCGCGGCATCGCCGAACAGCTTCCCTTCGAGAGCAACACGTTCGACTTCCTCACGATGGGTATCGCGCTGCGCCACGTCGCCGACCTGCGCGCCGCGTTCAGTGAGTACTTCCGCGTGCTGAAGCCGGGCGGGCGAGCTTGGATTCTCGAGAGCCACGTGCCCGAGTCGAAGCTCGGCCACAGCCTCACCAGGTTCGTCTGGAAGAAGGTTGTTCCGGGACTCACCTTCTTCTCGACGGGAAGCAAGGAAGCCAAGGAGTGCATGGACTTCTACTGGGACACGGTCGAGAAGTGCGTGCCGCCCGAGACCATCGTGCAGACGATGCGCGAGGTGGGCTTCGACGCGCGCTACAAGGTGGTCGTGCCGGGAGCGTTCGTCGAGTACATCGCGAACAAGCCGGCGTCGGCGTAGTTGACGTTCAGGCTGCGAGCCGGGCGATACGCCGCGCGGCCGCGATGCGCAGCGCCAGTGCCGCCACCAGCATCGCGATGAACACGTGGTACTCGAGCTTCTCGAAGGAGCGCGCGAGCAGGGCGAGGCCC
>CAYYVZ010000558.1:0-2329 GCA_964475235.1 uncultured Myxococcales bacterium
CGGCCACTGGTTGGGCCCCTGCAGGCGCTTGCCGGCAACGTCGGGCGAGAGCCGGTTGCAGGGCAGTCCCCAGAGCTTCTCGGAGTAGCCGAGCAGGAAGCGATCGGCGAGCAGACGCCCGTAGCGTCCCAGCGCCAGCTCCTCGAAATTGCGGGGCTCGCCGGTCCGGCGCAGGCGGCCCGCGACGACCTGAACGGCCGCCCTTCCGAACGCCGTCGGCCCGGAGCGTGCGAGCAGGTTGAGCGGCGAGAGAGGGAAGTCGACGAGCTTGCCGCGCGAGTGAATGTAGCTCGGCACCTCGATGAGCACGAGGTCGTCGCCGAGCAGTGCCTGGACGTCGCGGGTGATCTCGTCGTCCTTGTCGTGGAACCGGTGGGCGCCCGAGTCGAAGGAGAACTCGCCCTCGCGAAACGTGACGCAGTTGCCGCCGACCCGGGAGGAGCCCTCGTGCACGGTGCACGGAATCCCTGCGAGCTTCGCGTACCACGCAACGGCGAGCCCGGCGGGGCCGCCACCGAGAACCGTGATGCCGCGCGCGGCGGAAGGATCCCGCCGCGTCATCGCCATGCCGGAATGTAGATCGCCACCGGAAGCGCCGCGACGAAGAGCACGGCCAGGAATGCCGCCCATGCGCGCGCGAAGCGCTGACGGATCGGCGGCACGAAGCAGAGCGTGACGGCGGGAGCGTAGAGATACGCGACGTAGACGAACTTGATGCCGCTCTGCTTGCCCGGCGAGAGCGCACTGCCGAGTTGCCAGTACAGGAACAGCGCGGCGCCGGCCGCGAAATGGAGGAGGAGCGCGGCGTGCGGATCGAAGACGGCCGCGCGGCCGTGCTGCACGGCCGCACGCACGATCGACGCCGCAGCCCGCAGCATCCGCCAGGCGAGCAACGGCACGAGCGGAAGCGCGACGACGAAAAGTACGCGCTTGGCCCATACCTTCCGGTCCACGGCCCGGCGTCCCGAGAAGTAAAGCCAGTGGTCTCCCCACGTCTCCGAATACAGCGTCGTGAAAAAGCTGTTCGCGAAGCGGTTCCGCGGCGCATACTCGCCGCGGGCGAAGTTCGCCGCGTCCAGCCGGTTCACCTGGCGGTTCGGGATTCGGACCAGCTCTCGCGGGTAGAACGTCGTCAGGTAGGACAGGTAGTCGAAGTCGCGGCGGTCGAACCGCTCGATGTAGCCGCGCGGATAGGCGGCGTGCCAGCTTCCGGAGGACACGCCGCGGCATGCCGTCCACGCGCCGGCGAGGACCGCCGTGACGATCGCGACGACGGCCACGCGCCTGGCGAGAGCCGCGCCCCCGAGATGCGACGTCAGAGCGAGATGCGCGAGATTGAGCGCTCCGAACACCAGCACGGCCGCCAGTGCGAACGGCCGCGACAGCCCGGCGATGCCGGTGACGATCGCCATGCGAAGATGGCGCGCGAACGGTACCCCGTTCGCCGGTAGCGCAGGCGGCGCGGCGTCGGCCGGCGCCGCAGACGGCAACGCATGGGACGGCACCGGCGACGTTCCCACCCCCGGCATCCGCACCCACGCGTACGTGACGAGCGTGGCGAAGAGCAGATGGAGGTTGTCGGGATGGCTCATCGCTGCGAGCTTCTGGTATCCCGGCAGCGCGAGAATCAGCAGCGCCGCCGCCGCGCGCGCGGACCACGAGGCGAGCACGCGCGGCAGCACGCCGTAGATCCACACGACGTAGAACGCACCGAGGTACAGAAGGTTGGTATGACGAAGAAAGTCGAGCAGGGCACGCTCGCGCGCTTCGCCGCGCAAATTCCCGACGCCGCCGATCGCCGCGTAGACGGGCGCCGTCAGATAGTAGGTCGGCGCGTCGTAGGCCATCGCATCGACCGCCAACCCGCCGGTCTCCGCGCGATCCGCGTGGTGGCTCCAGTCGTAGGTACGGCCGTCGAAGACCGCGCCGTTCCAGGCCGTGACGAGGATCTTGACGGCCACCGCACACGCGACCAGTCGCGGCACGATCGGCGGTGCCGCCGCAGGTGGGAGCGCGCTTCCGGAACTGCGGTACGCCGTGGATCCGGCCGGCGCGTCGCCGGCCGAGTCCTTCGAACGCCGCTCCGCTTCGCGGTCCATGTGACTACTGAAATGACCGGTGGAGAAATCGGTCGGACGGAAAAGTGGTGGGTGCGCCTGGGGTCGAACCAGGGACCCGCTGATTAAGAGTCAGCTGCTCTACCAACTGAGCTACGCACCCACAGGGCGGCTCTGCTATCCGATGCCCCGCCGAAGGGCAACAGGCCGCGTGCATGAACGAGTGGGGTGGGCGACGGGACTTGAACCCGCGACAACCGGAACCACAATCC
>CAYYVZ010000559.1:0-2328 GCA_964475235.1 uncultured Myxococcales bacterium
GCCGGCAGCCCGGACGCGCTGCGGTTCACTTCCTCGAGCACCGCCTCGTAGTCGTCGAAGCGGTCGAGCACGGCCACCGGTCCGAACGCCTCTTCCTCGCAGATGAGCGCACCGCGGACCACGCCTTCGAGAATCGTCGGCTCGAGCATCGCGCCCGTGCGATTGCCGCCGCACAGCACTTTCGCGCCGGACTGCACCGCATCGTGGATCCAGCCTTCGAGCCTCTGCGCGTCGCCCTCGGAAATCATCGGCCCGATGAACGTGTCCTCGTTGCGCGGGTTGCCGGCGACGAGCGTGCGCGTGCGCTCGACGAGGCGGTCGCGCAGCTCTCCGTAGATGTCGGTGTGCGCATAGATGCGCTGCACGCTGATGCAGCTCTGCCCCGACTGGTAGAACGCGCCGAAGACGATGCGCTCGACGGCGTCTTTCAGGTCCCAGCCGCGGTCGACGACGACGGCTGCGTTGCCGCCGAGCTCGAGCACGACCTTCTTCTTGCCGGCGCGCGATTTCAGGTACCAGCCGACCGACGGCGAGCCCGTGAAGCTCAGCAGCTTCAGTCGGTCGTCCTCCGTGAACAACTCGGCACCGTCGCGCCGGCACGGCAGGATCGAGAACGCGCCCTTCGGAAGGTTGGTCTCCGCGAGCACCTCGCCGATCAGGAGCGCGCCGATCGGCGTGAGGCTGGCCGGCTTGAGCACGAAGGGGCAGCCGACCGCGAGCGCGGGTGCAACCTTGTGGGCCGCGAGGTTCAGCGGAAAGTTGAACGGCGAGATGAACGAGCAGGGCCCGATCGGCACGCGCTTCCACATGCCGCGGTAGCCGCGGGCCCTCGCGCTGATGTCGAGCGTCATCACTTCGCCGCCGAGCCGCACCGACTCCTCGGCGGCGACGCGGAACGTGTCGATCAGGCGCGTGACTTCGCCGCGCGAGTCGCGGATCGGCTTTCCGGCTTCGATGCAGAGCGCGACGGCGAGCTCCTCGGCACGCGCGCGAAAGCGCTCGACGCAGTGGAGGAGCACGTTCTGGCGCTCGTACGCGGCCATGTCGCGCATGGCCGGCGCCGCGGCGACAGCGGCGGCGATGCCCTTGTCGATCGCGGCGGCGTCGGCGAGCGCCACGCGCGTAGCGACCTTGCCCGTGAACTTGTCGGTGACCTCGAGGTCGGTGTTGGCCGCGACGGCCTCGCCGGCGAGCCAGTACGGATAGGACTCCTTCAGGTCGGCCACCGCCCGTCTCCGCGTCGCCGCGTCAGCGGCGAACCTCCGCGCTGACCGTTCCGGCCGCGGGTGCGTACAGCATCGTCGCATAGTCGGCCACCATGCGGTCGCTGCCGTAGCGATAGCCGAGCCGTGCGAGCGCCGTCTTCACGCGGCGCAGCCATGCGCGCGGAATGCCGCGCTCGTCGCGCTGGTAGTAGAGCGGGATGACCTCGTGCTCGAGCACGTCGAGCACCGCATCCGCATCGCGCTCGTCCTGCACGGCCGCATCGACGTGCACGCTGCCGTCGCCGACCGCGAAGCCGACCGACTCGTCGTACGCTTCGTCCCACCAGCCGTCGAGCGTCGAACAGTTGAGGGTGCCGTTGAGCACGGCCTTCATGCCGCTCGTGCCGCAGGCTTCGAGGGGGCGGCGCGGGACGTTGAGCCACAGGTCGCAGCCCGCGAGCAGCATGCGGCTCACGCGCTGGCCGTAACCCTCGACGAACACGACGCGGTCGGCGAGACCGTGGTCGCGTGCAAGCTCGAGCACGCCGCGGATCACACGCTTGGCGGGCTCGTCGGCCGGGTGCGCCTTGCCTGCGATGAGGAACTGCACGGGTCGGTCGGCGGAAAGCAGCAGGCGTTTGGCGCGCTCGAGGTCGCGGAACGGAAGCAGCGCGCGCTTGTAGAGCGCGAAGCGTCGCGCGATGCCGATGGTGAGCGCGCCGGGATCGAGCTGCGGACGCTTCTCGCCGCTGCCGAGTCGCTCGCTGCGTGCGGCGGAGCGGTCGGCGACGAAACCGAGCAGGCGGTGTTTGAGCTGCTGCTTGACGGCCCAGAGGCGCCCGTCGTTGAGGTCGAGAAGCTCGCGCTGAGCGGCTGCGGCCACCTGGGGATCCGAGCCGTCGTGCGCGAGGCTGCGGCCGTAAACGGACTCGAGCTCGGGCGCGAGCCACGTGCGGCCGTGCACGCCGTTGGTCACGTGCCCGATCGGTACGTCGAGCTCGCGCTCGGCCGGCCACAGGTCCTTCCACATGCGGCGCGAGACGTGGCCATGCAGGCTGCTCACCGCGTTGGTGTGACGCGCGAGCTTGATGGCGTTCACGGTCATGCAGAACGTCTCGTTGTC
>CAYYVZ010000560.1:0-2319 GCA_964475235.1 uncultured Myxococcales bacterium
TTGCGCGCCCGCTGCTTCGCCCGATTCGCTTGCAGTCCGCCTACGGCGCGGGCGCCGGTACGTCCGTGTAGATGCCCTTGTCGTGGCAGGTCAGGCAGAGCTCGCTGTTCTGGTCGCTGCGCCAAAGCAGCGTCTCGCCGGTGTTGCCCTTGTTGTGGACCGAGTGGCAGGTCGAGCACTCCATCGTGCCGCCCGCCGTCAGGTGGTCCTCGATGAAGCTCGTTGCGGTGAGCTTCGCCGTGCTGGCCTCGCGAATCTCCGTGTCGATGGCCTGCACGTCGTTGTAGTTGAAGCCGATCGGATGGTGGTTGCCGAGGTACTTGTCCTTTCCGATCGTGTAGATCGTACTCATGAACGCCGTACCTGTGGACTGCGACTTCGGCAGTTGGTCGGGGTTGCCGTAGGAGTTCACGGCGACGCTGCCGTCGTGGCAGCTCAGGCACAGCAGCGAAGCGCCGCCGGGCGTGGTGTTGCCCTGCTCGATGGCCTGCGACGCTTTCGGGCCCGTGTCCGGAGCGCCGGGCCCGTTGTCGTACATGATGTAGGAGATGTCGGCCTGCAGCGTGTGGTTCCACAGCGGCAGATAGTCGAACGCCGAGTCCGCCTGCGGACCCGCCCCGCCGGTCGCCGTGCTGAGGCGATACGTGTTGTGGGGAGCGTGACAGAAGATGCAGATCCGGTTCAGCGAGTCGTTCGGGTTCTGGTAGGCCATGCCGTTGTGCGCGGTCGACAGGTCGTGAACCGTCCCGTTGATTCCCAGTCCGGGCGTATACGCATCTTCCGGCGAGAACGCCGTGCCCGTGGTCGCCGACGCGAGCACCAGGGCGGCCGAGAGTCCGTACGCTGCAGCTTTCATCGCATTCCCCTTGTTCGTGCAGGTCCTCATCGCTCGTTCCTCCGCCTCGTCACGGTGTGATCGCGTCGATGTCGTTGCCGGTGCTGTCCGGGCCGATCGTCATCGTCGCGGCGGGAGTCGCGAAGGTGAAGCCGGACTTCCGCACCTTCAGCTTGTAGTTGCCCGGCCGCAGATTGCCGGCCGCGAAGGTCCCGTCGCCCGCCGTCACGACCTTCGTGATGCGGGTGCGTCCCTGCTTGACGACCACGTTGACGCCGGCGATCGGCGTAGAATCGTCCGATCGGTGTACGACACCGCTGATCGTGAACCCGGCCGGCGCGATCGGCGGCGTACACACGAGCGGGAAGACCGTGTCGGACAGCAGCGCGCTGTCGATCGCGGTGAACTCCAGCGAGTAGCTGCCCGCGTAGCGGTACGTATGCGTGAGCACGGCGCCGGGTCCGCCGACCGAGCGGCTCGAATCGTCGTCCCAGTCCACGGTCACGTTCTGCACGGGCGTGCCGTCGGTATCGACGGAGGTGTCGGTGACGGTGGCGACCCAGGTATTTTCGTTGAAGGTGCACGTAGCCGACGCGTCGGGCGCCGTCGGCGCACCGAGCGTGACGGTTACGGTCCTCGACACGGCCCCGACGACCTTGCCGTCGAGCAGCACGGTGAGCGTGATCTTCTTCTTGCCACCCGACGTGTACGTGTGGGTCGCAGGGTCGCCCGATCCGGCCGGTGTCGAGTCTCCCCAGTTCCAGTCGTACGTGAACGTCGGGCACGCGCCGCCGCAGAGAACCGAAGCGTCCACCTTGACGAGGGCTCCCGTCACCTGCGAGCTGAACGTCACCGGGTACGAGACGCCGGCCGCGTCGTGCATGCCTTCGGCGACGGTCGCCAGCGTCGCCGCCGTGCGGTAGAGCGCCGGCGGAGTCGGCATGTGCTCTGCGTCCTGGGCGGTTCCGCCGCCGTGGCATTGGCCGCACGCAAGGTCGATGTCCACCCAGGCTTTGCCGTCGACGTCGAGGTTCACCTCGCTCGCTCCGAACGTGTGATAGTCCGGATCGGTGTTGATCCTCCAGAGGTGGAGCGGCGAAGAACCGGGCCCCGCCGACGGCGGCATGTGGCAGGTCCGGCACGATTCGTCCGGATGCGTCTGCCAGTTCTCCGTCGGAGTTCCGGCGGTTGCGAGGTGATTGAGGGTCGCGAGCTCGATCTGGCCCGCGCCGCTCGCCGACACGCCTTCGTTCGCGTGACAGGTCGAGCATTCGCGCCGTAGCGGCTCGGCTTCGGCACTCTCGTCGTCGAGCGCCCAGTGCACGTCGTGGCAGGTCATGCAGTTGCCCTGCGCCGTGTCGGTGGGAACTCCGCCCGGCGACTGCTCGCCGTCGCGCACCCAGAAGCCGCCCGCCCCGCTCGCCGAGGAGCCGGCGGGAGCATTCGTGCACATCGGAGTGGTCGTGCTGTCGACGGTGTGAATC
>CAYYVZ010000561.1:0-2304 GCA_964475235.1 uncultured Myxococcales bacterium
ACCTACGAGGTAGACACGCCCGCGGCTCACGAGCCGCCCCCCGCCATTTCCGCGAGTGCGAGGATCTCGTCCGCCCCCGTGTCGAGGAACTCGCGGCCGAGCGACGCGCCGAGCTCTTCGGCGCGTTCGACCATTTCCTGCGGCTCCGTGCCGAGCTGCGTGTGGACGCGGTCTCGAATCTCGCGCGTGCCGTCGGCCGTCAGCAGGAGACCGACCAGCGAGAGGTCGTTGCCGTGCTTCTCGGCGAAGGCGGCAAGCGGCAGGTGGCAGCCGCCGCCGAAGGTGCGTGCGAACGCACGCTCGGCGAGAATCGCGAGCATGGTCTCCTCATGGCTCACGACGGCCACGGCATCGGACGAGTCGTCGTCCTCCTCGCGGGTCGTGATCGCGACGGCGCCCTGCCCCGGAGCCGGGATGAAATCGAACGCGTCGAGGATCGCCCCGCGGACGGTCGTTGCGCCAGCTTCCAGCCCTTCCGGCCACGCCACCGCGCCGTCCTCGCGTAGCGAGAAGCCGAGCCTGCCGAGTCCTGCCAGCGCGAGGAAAGTCGCGTCGCAGACGCCCTCGCCGAGCTTGCGGAGCCTCGTCTCGACGTTGCCGCGCAGCAGCCGGGCGCTCGCCTGCGGCGCCGCGGCGAGCGCCTGGGCCTGGCGGCGAAGGCTCGTCGTCCCGATCGTCGCTCCGCGCGGGAGGCCGGCCAGATCGAAGCCCTCGCGCGACAGCAGCACGTCGCGCACGTCGGCACGCTCGAGCACCGCTGCGATCGCGGTTCCGGGCGCGAGCTCGGTCGGAACGTCTTTCAAGGAATGCACGGCGCAGTCGATGCGACCTGCGAGGAGCGCCTCGTCGAGCTCCTTCAGGAAGAGCCCCTTGCCGCCGGCTTCGCGAAGGGGCTTGTCGGTGATGCGGTCTCCCGTCGTCACGATCTCGATGAGCTCGTACGTGACGTCGCCGTGAGCGCGCACGACGGCGTCCATGGTCTGGCGGGTCTGTGCAAGCGCGAGGGGACTGCGGCGCGTGCCGACGCGCAGCTTCACGAGGCGTCCCCGAGCCGGAAGAGGCGGCGCACCGCTGCGAGAAGCCTCGATTCTTCGACCGCCGAGCCTTCGCCCTTGAGGACCTGCGTCGGGTGGTGGAGCAGCTTGTTCACGATGGCACGCGTCATCTGGTGGATGCGCTCGCGGTCCTCGTCGGTGACCGACATCTTCGCGAGTGTGCGGTCGACTTCGGCGCGGCGGATGCTGTCGGCGTACTCGCGCAGCTCGACGATGGTCGGCACCACGTCGAGGCTCTCGAACCACTGCCAGAACTGGTCCACCTCGGCCTCGACGATGGCCTCCCCCTTGACGGCTTCGCGGCGGCGCTCGCCGAGGTTGTCCTCGACCACGGACGCGAGGTCGTCGATGTCGTAGAGGTAGGCGCCGTCGAGCTCCTGGATCGTCGCCTGGAAGTTGCGCGGCACCGCGAGGTCGATGAAGAACATCGGGACGCCGCGTCGCTGCGAGAGCGCCGCCTTGACGTCTTCGATGCCGAGGAGCTGACCGCCGCCCGCGGAGCCCACCACAAGATCGGCCAGCGGCAGGTAGCTGTGAAAGCGCTCGAGAGGAACCGGCGTGGCCGACAGCTCGCGTGCGAGATCAACGGCGTTCTCGAACGTGCGATTGACGACGATGACCTTGCCGACGCCCGCCGCCTGCAGGTGCCGCGCGGCGATCTCGGCCGTTTCGCCTGCGCCGAGCAGCATCACGGTGCGTCCCTCGAGCGTCTCGAAAATGCTCGTCGCGAGATCGACGGCGGTGGCTGCGACCGACACCGATTTCGATGCGACGCCGGTTTCCGTGCGCACGCGCTTGGCCACCGAGAAGCTCTTGTGGAAGACGCGAAAGAGCACGGGCCCCGCGGCGTCGGTCGCAGCCGCGAGGTCGAACTGCTGTTTCAGCTGGCCGAGAATCTGCGGCTCGCCCACGATCATCGAGTCCAGGCTCGAGGCCACGCGAAAGAGGTGGCGCACGGCATCGCGTCCGCGCAGCGTGAACACCAGGTTGCCTATCTGGCCGCCGTCGATTCCGCCGGCCGACGCGAGCACGCCGGCGAGCGCATCGACGCCGCCCGGGTCGGGGCTGCAGCACGCGGCCACTTCGACGCGGTTGCAGGTGCTGAGCAGCACGGCCTCCTGCACGCCGCGCAGGTCGGTGATCCCGCGCAGGAACGCGCTGCCGTCCTGGCAGGCCGTCGCGAGGCGCTCGCGAACCTCGACCGGCGCCGTATGGTGGCTGACGCCGACGACGACGAGCTCACGGCCCG
>CAYYVZ010000562.1:0-2296 GCA_964475235.1 uncultured Myxococcales bacterium
GCGCGGTCGGAACGAGCCGCGGCGTGCGCGATCGGCGAGGCTCGTGTGCGCGTCGCACCTGGAATCGCTCTCGCATCGCGAGCGGCGCGCGCCATCGAGGCAGGCGCCTTGACATCCTGCAGCGTGCTCCATACACCCCGTCCGCGGGGTGGAGCAGTCTGGTAGCTCGGCGGGCTCATAACCCGCAGGTCGGAGGTTCAAATCCTCCCCCCGCACCCACTTCGCTCCTCTTTCCCGTTCCCGCAGCCCGGCACGACGACGCCACCGCCGAATCGGCGGCTCGCAGGCTTTTTGCCTGCATTCGGGGAGGCTGGACGCAACTCGGCTTTCAGGCATAATCCAGCCTCGGCGGGCTGTTCGGGGGATTTTGGACCGGCCGCATGCTGCGGCCCGAATTTGACGATCATCACTGACTGCGACGAACGAGGAGTACCTGCATGAAAGCAATGCGCGCAACCTGGTTGGCTCTCGGAACGGTGGCCATCGCCGCGACGGCCGTGCCGACCGCAGCGATTGCCGAGCAGAACCCGCCCGTGGGCACGGTCATCGACAAGAGCAACATCGATACCTACAAGGAGTTCTTCGGTCCGGCCATGATCTGGTCGATCGACCGCGGCGTGAAGGTGAAGGTCGGGCCCTACATCAAGATCGAGCATCCGAAGCCCGTTCAGGAAGCCACCGAGAAGTATTCGGGGCAGGTCAAGCTCGGCGCCGACAAGATCCACGTCGAGAACTACATCGCCGGCCTTCCGTTCCCCACCGTCACGGACGATGACCCGGACAAGGCCGTCAAGCACATGTTCAACTACGAGGCGGCGATCGAGCTCGACGACCTCGATCTTCGCAACTTCGACTGCGACACCGGGGCGGTGGGCAAGGGCGGCGATCCCGTCAAGGTGGAGCGCCACTTCCTGATCGACCACTTCCGCCGGCTTTACTTCACCGGCCGGCTCGAGGTCGATCCGAAGCCGACGATGGAACCCAACCGCGACGGCGTGCGCTACAAGGAATCGCTTTACCCGCTGATCGAGCCCTTCGACCTGAAGGGAACGGGATTCACCTACAATCGCTATCTCGACAACGCCAAGCAGGACGACAGCTGGCTCTATCTGCCGCAGCTCCGCCGCGTTCGCCGCCTGTCGTCGGCCCAGCGCTCCGACGCACTGTTCGGCCAGGACACCGACCAGGACAGCTACGGCGGCTATGCGGGAAACATCGCGTGGATGGACTGGAAGTATCTCGGCGAGAAGACGGTCATGTCGTCCTTCCACGCCAAGAAGCTCCCCGTCGTCTGGGGGGAGCCGTCCGGCGACTTCATGCACGGCGACGAGTGGGAGCCGCGCAAGGTCTGGATCATCGAGGGCATCTCGAAGCTTCCGCAGTACGCGTACTCGAAGCGCGTCATGTACCTCGACAAGGAGAGCTACTTCATCGCGTACAGCGACATCTACGACACGGCGGGCGAGTTGTGGAAGATGTGGCTGAACGAGTTCAAGATCTCGAAGAAGCCGCGCGACGAGGCGCAGTACGAGAGCGCTCACGAGCGCCGCTTCTTCCCGTCGATCACGATGATCGACATGCAGCTCGAGCACGCGACCTACTGCTCGCTGCCGAGCAGCCGTTTCCCCGGCGAGCAGGGCTGGTACCTGAACGTGGGCGACAAGGAAGGAACGGTCGAGGCTCAGTTCGAGCTGTCGGCGATCATTGCCGCGGGCCGCTGAAGCGACCCTATGGCGGCCGGCCGCTGACGCGGCCCTGGTGACCGCAGGTCGCTGAGACGAGCTGCGGACACCCCGAAACGAAAGAGGCGGGGCCGGACGGAAAGTCCGGCCCCGCCTTTCTTTTTGCTCGCGGCTGCCGCGCCATTCGATTGACGCGGGGCGGGCGACCGGAGTACAAATTGAGTGCTACTCAATTTGGAGGCCGGCGCATGATTCGACCGCAAACAGCCAGTCCGGAACGCGAGGGGGCCTCCTCGGCGAGGTCCGCAGGAGACGGGATCCCCGACCGCCGCATCCAGTCCCCGACGAGTCACTCCGAGTGGGACTTCCCGTTCCCGGCCCCCGGCCGGGCCAGGCGCGAAGAGGAAGGCCGGATCCCGCCGCGGACGGCGTATCGCTGGCCCTTCCGTCCGATCGACGCGGCCAGGCTGCCGAGTCGCGGCGTGCCGAGCCCCGTCTCGCTCCCGGAGTTCAAGCGCGCCGTTTCGGAGTGGGCCGACGATGTCGGCGTGATCTCGATCGACGATCCGGCCATCGCGCACGCCGACGTCGGCCAGGCCGCGCCCCGCATGATT
>CAYYVZ010000563.1:0-2269 GCA_964475235.1 uncultured Myxococcales bacterium
AGCTCGAGTAGCGTCCTTCGTGCGCGGGCTTCTCCTGGGTCCAGACGGCCTGCATCGCGCGCAGGTAGTCCATGGTACGCGCGCCCTTGTCCTCGAACGAGATGCCGAGCGCGCGGAACTCCGGCTCGAGGTAACCCACTCCTACTCCGAAGACGAGGCGCCCTGCCGACATCACGTCGAGGCTCGTGAGCTCCTTGGCAAGCACGAGGGGATTGCGCTGCGGCAGGATGATGATGCCGGTGCCGAGCAGCACCCTCTTCGTGTGCTGCGAGATCGCAGTGAGCGCGACCACGGGATCCAGGAACGGCACCGAGGCAGGCACGGGCGACGGCGGCACCTGGGGATCGGGCAGCACGACGTGCTCGCCGGTCCAGAGCGAGTCGAAGCCCGCGTCCTCCGCAGCTTTGGCGACGGCGATCGCCGTCGCCGGATCGGCGCACGGCCCGAAGTTGATTCCGAACAGTCCGAATCGCATGGCGCGGCCGTAGCCCCGGACCTGCCGAGTTGCAACCGCGGCGCAGGAGCGGTTGCGTCGATCATGTGGGCGAGCTTTGCGCTTCGCCCATTGGCTGTCGCCGGTTCGCGGCAGATCGGCTCACCGCCGATGCTTCCGAGCCGGACCGGCTCGCGACATCCGCTTCGCGGCTGCGAGTGTTCGTCTGCTACACTCCGCCGTGATGCCGGGCACAAGTTACCGCACCGCCCCCGACGCCACGCCCGGCATGCCGGGCGGCGTCCCGTACATCGTCGCCAACGAGGCCGCCGAGCGCTTCAGCTACTACGGCATGCGCTCGATCCTCGTCGTCTTCATGACGAAGCACCTGCTCGACTCCGCCGGCACGCCCGCGCCGATGACGGACACCGAGGCACGCGAGTGGTTCCACGTGTTCGCGGCGGCCGTCTACTTCACGCCGCTGGTGGGCGCCCTGCTGGCGGATGTACTTCTCGGCAAGTACCGCACCATCATTTCGCTCTCGGTGGTTTACTGCCTCGGCCACCTCGCGCTCGCCCTCGACGATACGCGGCTCGGCCTCACGGTGGGCCTCACGCTGATCGCGATCGGCTCGGGCGGCATCAAACCGTGCGTGTCGGCGCACGTCGGCGACCAGTTCGGCTCGACCAACGCGCACCTGCTTTCGAAAGTGTTCGGCTGGTTCTACCTGGCGATCAACTTCGGCGCGTTCCTCTCGAGCCTGCTCACGCCGTGGCTGCTCGACAACGCGGGGCCTCACGTGGCGTTCGGCGTGCCTGGGCTTCTGATGCTGATCGCGACCTGGGTGTTCTGGCTCGGGCGCCATCGCTTCGTGCACGTGCCGCCGGCGGGAGCCGAAGTGCTGGCCGAGCTGCGCGAGCCGGCGATCCGGGAAAGCCTCTGGCGACTCGCCGGCATCTACGTGTTCGTCGCGGTGTTCTGGTCGCTCTACGACCAGACGGCCTCGGCGTGGGTGCAGCAGGCCGAGCACATGAACCGCCATTTCCTCGGCATGGAGTGGCTGCCGGCGCAGGTGCAGGCCGTCAATCCGCTTCTCATCCTGCTGCTCGTGCCGCTGTTCACCAGCGTGCTCTATCCTGCGGCCGCGCGGCTCGGGCCGCTCTCCGTTCGAGGCAAGATCGTCTGTGGGCTGTTCCTGACGGTTCCGGCGTTTCTGGTTCCGGCGTGGGCGCAGTCCGTGATCGACGCTGGAGGCATGCCGTCGATCGGCTGGCAGCTCCTCGCATATGTGCTGATCACGTCGGCCGAAGTGCTCGTTTCGATCACCTGCCTCGAGTTCTCGTACACGCAGGCACCGCGGCGCCTGAAGAGCTTCGTGATGTCGCTGTACTTCCTGTCGATCACGGCAGGCAACCTGTTCACGTCCGCCGTCAATTCGTTCATCCAGAACGCGGACGGCACGTCGCGCATCACGGAAACGCAGTACTACCTTCTCTTCGCCGGCTTCATGACCGCCGCCGCGGTCGTCTTCACCATCACCAGCCGCGGACTTCGCGAGACGCCGATCCTCCAGCAAGAACGTGTGTGATCGAGAAATCGGGGACGGGAGTCGCGAGCCGGCGAGCGGCGAGACCGGGCTTCGTCGGGGATTCGGCCACCGCTCGCCTGCGAAACGCACGCAATCGGGATCCGTCCCCGATTTCCACGAAAAAGCCGCCGCGTACTCGAGGTACGCGGCGGCTTTCTTTCAGGTTGGCGCCGTACCCGAGGGACGGGGCCACAGGTTGGACCGGTTAATCGCCGAGCAAGGCGCGCCCCGGCAGACGTCGGTGTCAG
>CAYYVZ010000564.1:0-2262 GCA_964475235.1 uncultured Myxococcales bacterium
CGCGAGGGGAGGCGCAGTCGCGCCGGGGCTAAGCCCGGCGCGACTCGGGGTGGGTCAGAACGGAACTTCGACGGGCGTCGAGTAGAACTGCTGGTACCAGCGGCGGAAGCGCGAGATGTCGCCGTCGCCCTCGGCGAGATTCGGCTTCAGCTTGAACGCCTTGTTGTTCCACAGCGGCATGTCGAGCTCCCAGTCCTTGGCGTAGTAGTCGAAGAAGCCGTCGACCACTTCCTGATTGGAGTCGTTCCTCACGTAGTAGTTGTGCGTGAGGATCATGCGCTCGGGATCGAGCGGCGTCAGCGACTGCACGGACACGCCCTCGATCAGCCCGCTCACGCGGGTGAGCGAAAGTCCGGGGCCGAACATGAACGAGCGGATCGTCGCCATGCCTTCGGCGCTCGACTGGGCCGACTCGCGCTCGAAGTCGAGGTGAAGCTTGCAGATCGGTCCCTCGGTGTCGTAGACGACGCCGCGCACGTTCATCTTGTGCAGCGTTCCGAAGTGGGCCACGTCGAAACCGTTCTCGTAGAGCTCCTGCGGATGCGCGGTGAGCTCCCACTGGCGGCGGCCGTGCACGTGATAGTCGCCGGACGTCGTCTCGGGGACGACCTCCGGGATCCACTGGGGCTCGATCCCCTCGGCGTGATGCCAGACGATGATGAAGCCGTTCTGCTCGCGCACGACGGGCTTGCCGATCTTCGCTTTGGCGGGGATGCGCTTCGCGTACGGGATGTCCACGCAGTCGCCGCTCGAGCCGCTCCAGCACCAGTGGTGGAAAGGACAGCGGATGTTGTCGCCCTCGACCTTGCCGCCGACGCCGAGGTGAGCGCCGAGGTGCGGGCAGTATGCGTCGAGCACGTGCGCCTCGCCGCCTTCGCCGCGGAAGACGACGAAGTCCTGCCCGATCGCGTGCACGGCCTTCACTTCGCCGGCGGCGACCTCGTGCGAATAACAGATGTTGTACCAGCCGTTCGGATAGGGGGGCAGGGGAATGCGCGTCATGAAAAAGGCCTCGCGGGCGGCGCCGTGCCGCGGCTAGAACGTGTTTCAGTCGCGCATTATAGGCGCCGGCGCCGTCGTGTCTACCTTCGGGACGGACCTGTGGCCTGGGCTCGCGGAGGGACGCCCCGCGAGGCGGATTTCTCAGAAAATCCAGTTATTTGGCGCGCTTGAGCAGGCGCGAGTCTGGGCGAAGGACGCCGGCCGGCCGGCGAGCTTTCGCGCCGCCGGCCGGCAACCCGTCGGGTCGCCGCGCGTTGGGGCTCGAGTCGGGCGCAGCGCCCGCCGCTCGCGGCCGGCCGTTCGTCTTCCGGCGGCTGGTCCTCTCGCTGGCGCGACGCCGCCGGAGAGCGTCCCGTCCACCGCTTGTACGCGCGCGAGAACGACGAGACGTCGCTGAAGCCCAGCATGTAGCTGATCTCGGTCACCGGGATGTGCCGGTTCGCGACGTAGTGCTCGGCCAGTTCCTTGCGCACCATCGCGAGCAGCTGGGTGTAGCTCGTGCCGTCGGCGGCGAGGCGGCGCTGCAGCGAGCGCGTGCTCATCGAAACCGTCTTCGCGATGGCATCCTCCGACGGCGTCCCCGACGCGAGCTCGTCGATCATCGCGAGCTTGACGCGCGAGACGACGTCGTCGCGGCGCAGGCTCCTCACCATCTCGTCGAGGAAGAGGTCGTTGCTGAGCGCAAGCTCACGGTTGCTCGCGCTGAACGGACGATCGACGTCGGACGTTCGGAACGACAACCTCCACTCCGGCGCTCCGAAGACGAGAGGACAACGGAACATCGCCTCGTGTGCGCTCTTGTCCGAGGGCTCGGCGTAGGTGAACTCGACGGCTCGCGGAGTGAGCTCGTGGTTCGTCGCCATGCGGCAGAGGTCCACGAGGATCGCCGCGCGCGAATCCTGGAACATCCTTCGCGCGTCGTCACTGATGTCGACAGTGGGGCAGACGAGGTCGAGGCGGTCGGGCTTGTTCTCGAGCCGCAGGGCGAACGCGGTGTTCACCACGACGTGGTAGCGCGCGAGGCGCGCGAGCGCCGTGCGCAGGTTCGGACTCGCGAGGAAGACCACCGCCAGGCCGTGGAAGTCGGTCGGCTTGTAGTGCTTCGCGAGATCGAGGCCCAGATGGGGCTTGCCGGTGAGCTGTGCAGCGCGCCCCCACGCGGAGGCGACGCGGTCGAACGGAAAGCGCGCGCGCTCCGATTTGATGAGCGCCGGATCGAGGCCGGCGTCGCGATAGAGTTTTCCGCCGTCGATTCCGTGG
>CAYYVZ010000565.1:0-2252 GCA_964475235.1 uncultured Myxococcales bacterium
ACAAGCGGTAAAGAAAGGAGTTCTGCGCGAGCCACTCCGACGCGTCGCTGCGACGCTTGCGGCGCATCCACGTCCAGTAGTCGTCGGTTCCGCTCTTCGTCCAGTTCTCGAAATGGACGTTGTCCTTGAAGTCGTTCGGGAAGAAGCCGAGCAGCGTGAGCTTCGGCTTCAGGACGGGCGCGACCTTGGCTAGCAGCCGTACTTCGGCGAGGTTCGAGTAACCGTTGACGCCGAGGTCCGCGATCGAAAGACCCGTGCGATCGGACAGTCGCCTGAGCCAGCAGGCTTCGACCGACGAGTCGTCGCAGAATGTGAACGAGTCGCCGATCGCAACCGCGTCGAACGGCGGCTTCGTTCCGATGTCGCGATAGCCGAGGTTCTCGATGCCGAGGTCGGCCGTTTTTACCCGGATCTTTTCGTTCTCCGACGGGAATTCGAGGTCGAGGCCGGGCCGCAGCGCGAACCCGAGGTCGCGATCGGGCCGCATCATGTCTTCCCAGGAATTGCGCGCGTCGTAGATGCGCTGCACGGTCTTCACCTTGGCGGGCATGAGGCCGGGCAGGAGGCGCGGCACCGCCTCGAGCACGACGACGCTGAGCACGAGGCTTAGCGTCACGGCGGCGAGGGCGAACCTCCGCCTGGGCTGGCTGGGACTCATCGGTCTTGATTGCTGCGGGTGCCGCGAACACCCCGGGAGATCCCGGCTATCACGGCCATGGAGGGCTCTCAACAAGCCTTCCGAAGGGAACGGAACGGGCCTGGCGGGGTTGGGTCAGCCGCTCATCTGTCGTATCCAGATCGACTCCACGACCGCGCGAGTGCGGCCTGTGCGAGCGAGCGCGGCCTCGGGCCGCCGCCCCCTTCGTCGATGCTCTTCAACTCGATCGACTTCCTGATCTTCTTCCCGCTCGTCACGGCGATCTATTTCGCGACGCCGTACGCCTGGCGCTGGCTGCCCCTGCTTCTCGCCAGCTGCTGGTTCTACATGGCCTTCGTGCCGGTCTACATCCTCATTCTCTTCTTCACGATCGCCGTCGATTTCATTGCGGGCATTGCGATCGAGGAGGCCGAGGGGCGCCGCCGGAAGGTGTTCCTGTGGTTGAGCATCGCCGCCAACGTCGGGGTTCTGGCGTTCTTCAAGTACTTCAATTTCCTCAACGCGAACCTCGATGCGCTCGCCGCGTTCCTGCACTGGAACTATCCGGTCGAGCCGCTCGGGATCCTGCTGCCGATCGGGCTTTCGTTCCATACGTTCCAGTCGCTCAGCTACACGGTCGAGGTCTATCGCGGGCACTTCAAGGCCGAGCGCCACCCAGGGATTTTCGCGCTCTACGTCATGTTCTATCCGCAGCTCGTGGCCGGTCCGATCGAGCGGCCGCAGAACGTGCTGCCCCAGCTCCACCAGCACCACGACTTCGACTACCGGAACGCCACCGAGGGCATGCGGCTGATGGCGTGGGGCTTTTTCAAGAAGGTCGTGATCGCCGACCGCGTGGCACTTCTGGTGAACCACGTCTACGCCGATCCGACGGCCTACACCGGGCTGCCGCTGATCGTGGCGACGGTGGCGTTCGCGTACCAGATCTACTGCGACTTCTCGGGGTACTCGGACATCGCGCTCGGCTCGGCGCGGGTCATGGGCTTCCGCCTGATGAAGAACTTCGACTCGCCGTACTGTTCCTCGTCGATCAGCGAGTTCTGGCGGCGCTGGCACATCTCGCTCTCCACCTGGTTCCGCGACTACCTCTACATACCGCTCGGCGGCAACCGCGTCTCCACGTGGAAGTGGCAGCGCAACCTGCTCGTGACCTTCCTCGTGAGCGGACTCTGGCATGGGGCGAACTGGACCTTCGTGTGCTGGGGGGCGGCGCACGGGATCTACCTCGTGACGGCCCTCTGGACCGAGGCGATCCGCGAGCGCATCGCCGTCGCAACAGGGCTCGCCCGGCTGCCGGGACTCCGGCACGGGCTGAGAGTTGCCACGACGTTCGCCCTCGTTTGTGTGGCGTGGGTGTTCTTCCGCGCGACCGACGTGCACGACGCGTTCTACATCATCGGGCACATGTTCCAGGGGCTGTCGCTGTCGGCGGAGAGCCTGGCGGGGCTGCTGGATCTCGGGCTCGACGGGTTCCAGTGGATCGTTGCGCTCGTGGCGATCGCGATCCTCGAGATCGTGCAGTGGATGGAGCGCGGCGGCAGGCTCGATCCGGGGCTTTCCGCGCAGCCGACGGCCGTGCGCTGGGCCGCCTACT
>CAYYVZ010000566.1:0-2240 GCA_964475235.1 uncultured Myxococcales bacterium
CGACGCTCTGCCGCGACGACGCCGGCGAGTGCGACGTCGCCGAATCGTGCGACGGATCCGGAAGCTGCCCGACGGACGGCTTCGAGTCGGAAGGCTTCGCGTGCGGATCGTCCGCCGAGTCGATCTGCGACAACGCCGACACCTGCGACGGCAGCGGCAACTGCGACGTCAACAACGAACCAGGCTCGACGCTCTGCCGCGACGACGCCGGCGAGTGCGACGTGGCCGAGAACTGCGATGGTGCGGGCGCATGTCCCACCGATGGCTTCGAGGCCGACGGCTTCGGATGCGGATCGAGCTCCGACACCGTCTGCGACGACCCCGACACCTGCGACGGCGCCGGCAACTGCGACGTGAACAACGAGCCCGGCTCGACGCTGTGCCGCCCCGACGCCGGCCAGTGCGACGTGGCCGAAAGCTGCGACGGCTCGGGAAGCTGTCCGGCCGATGCCTTTGAAGGCGAAGGGTTCGCCTGCGGGTCGATGACCGACACGATTTGCGACGACCCCGACACCTGCGACGGCGAGGGCAACTGCGACGTCAACAACGCGTCCGCCGCGACGCTCTGCCGGGACGACGCGGGCGAGTGCGACGTGGCCGAGAACTGCGACGGCGCGGGCGCGTGCCCCGCCGACGGCTTCGAATCCGAGGGCTTCGCGTGCGGATCGTCTGCCGAGTCGATCTGCGACAATGCCGACACCTGCGACGGCAACGGCAACTGCGACGTCAACAACGAATCCTCCGCGACGCTGTGCCGCGACGACGCCGGCGAGTGCGACGTGCCCGAATCGTGCGACGGCTCGGGAAGCTGTCCCACGGACGGCTTCGAGAACGAGGGCTTCGCGTGTGGCTCTTCCGGGGACACGATCTGCGACGACCCCGATACATGTGACGGCAGCGGCAACTGCGACGTGAACAACGAGCCGGGATCCACGCTCTGCCGCGACGACGCCGGCGAATGCGACGTTCCCGAGTCGTGCGACGGCTCCGGAAGCTGTCCCACGGACGGCTTCGAGAACGAGGGCTTCGCGTGCGGCTCTTCCGCGGACACGATCTGCGACGATCCCGACACCAGCGACGGCAGCGGCAACTGCGACGATCACAACGAGACAGCCGGGGCGCTCTGCCGCACGGCGACCGGCGACTGCGACGTCGACGAGCTCTGCGACGGCGAGGGCAACTGCCCGGCCGACGAGGTCGCCACGACGGGAACGCTCTGTCGCGAGGCGGCTGCCGAATGCGATGCAGACGATTTCTGCGACGGCGTCGGCGTGAACTGCCCGGAAGACCTGTACCTGCCGTCCGAAACCATCTGCCGCGGGGCAGCGGGAAGCTGCGACTTCACGGAGAACTGCACGGGCGAGTCGATCGAGTGCCCGCCCGACGCCGTGAAGGAAGCCGCGACGCTCTGCCGCGCGGAAGCCGGCTCGTGTGACGTCGCCGAATCGTGCGACGGCTCGAGCGCCCAGTGTCCGGAGGAAGTGGTCATCCCGCAGGGCACGCTCTGCCGCAGCACCGGTGTGATCTGCGACCAGGACGAGGTCTGCGACGGCAGCTCAGGTGCGTGCCCGATGGACATCCTGGCGCCGACGTCGACGCTGTGCCGCGCCGTCACCGGTCAGTGCGACGTGGCCGAGCAGTGCACGGGCACGAACAACGTGTGCCCGGCCGACGCGAAGGCGTCGAACGGAACGACGTGCAACGACGCGAACGCATGCACGGACGGCGACACCTGCCAGGCCGGTTCCTGCCAGAGCGGCGGTCCGACCGACTGCGACGACGGCAGCCTCTGCACGGTGGACAGCTGCGACGTCGAGACCGGTTGCGAATCGGAGCCGCAGATGCGCGATCCGATGGAGTGCTACAACAGCGGACAGGGCCGCGTCCTCGTCAAGGACGCGGGCTTCATCGCGAAGGACGCGATCCGCTGGAGCTGGAAGCACGGCGAGCCGCTCGCGTCCGACGTCTGGGGTGACCCGCTCACGACGACGGCGTACTCGCTCTGCATCTTCGATCTGTCGTCGGGCGAGCCCGAGCTTTCGACCTCGCTGTCGGTCCCGGCCGGAACACCGTTCTGGAAGAACAAGGGTGCAGGCAAGCTCGCCTACCGCGAGAGGACCGGCCTCCTCGACGGCATTCGCTCGATCCGCCTCAGGGCGAGCCTCAAGCCCGAGCGCTCGAGGATCTCCCTCAAGTCGCGAGGCCCGAACGTGCCGCTGCCGACGCCGTTCGACGGAACC
>CAYYVZ010000567.1:0-2235 GCA_964475235.1 uncultured Myxococcales bacterium
GCTGCCCGACTCGGGGCACCTCCTCGAAGACGAAGCCGACTTCGCCAACCGGCACGGCTTCTCGAAGCACAAGCCCGCGCTCGCGCTCTACACGGAGAAGGACGCGCGTGCGGCCCTCGAGCGCTTCGCACCGGTCGCGTTCGACGAAGGCTTCGAGCCCGTGCCAGGCCTGCGCGCGCGACTTCGGCGCGCCGGGCACCTGCTCGGCGCCGCGAGCGTTCGGCTCGAGTGGAACAACCGCTCGCTGCTCTTTTCCGGAGACCTCGGATCGAGCCGCGACCTGCTGATGCCTCCGCCCGAACCGCCCGAACCGTGCGATACCGTGATCGTGGAATCCACCTACGGGGATCGCAGCCACGGCAGCATCGATCCGCTCGCCGCCATCGCCGACGTGGTCAACCGCACGGCGGCCCGCGGCGGCGTCGTGGTGATCCCCGCCTTCGCAGTCGGGCGCGCGCAACTCCTGCTGCACGCCATCGACCGCCTCAAGCAGGAGCGTCGCATTCCCGACGTGCCGGCCTTTCTCAACAGCCCGATGGCGGCCGATGCGACGCGAATTTACCAGAAGCACTGCGGCCAGCACCGACTGACGGCCGAGCAGTGCGATGCGATGGGAAGAACCGCGCGCATCGTCAGCAGCGTCGAAGAATCCAAACGTCTCAACGACCTTCGCACGCCGGCCATCATCGTCTCGGCGAGCGGCATGGCGTCGGGCGGTCGTGTTCTGCACCACCTGAAGGCGCTCGCGCCCGACGCGCGCAACACCATCCTGTTCGTCGGCTACCAGGCCGCCGGAACGCGCGGCGCTTCGATCACCGGCGGTGCGCGAACCGTCAAGATCCACGGCAGCTACGTGCCGATCCGCGCGGAGGTCGCTCGAATCGATTCGCTGTCGGCACACGCGGATCGCGACGAGCTGATGGCCTGGGTCGGCGCCCTCCCCGCCCCGCCGGAGCGCGTGTACGTCACTCACGGCGAACCGGTCGCCGCCGACGCGCTTCGGCAGGCGATCGAGGAGCGCCACAGCTGGCCCTGCACCGTCCCGGAATACAACGCTTCGGTCACGTTGTGACGCGCGCCGGAACGCAGCCACGGGACGCTCCGGTCGCGCCAACGCTGCGCGCGCGCCGCGCAGGGATCGACACTTACCAGCAACCGGTCGTCTACATGCGCAGCGACAGCGCCGTCTGCCGCGCCGAAGGGTTCGAGGCGCAGGCCCAGGTGGAAGTCGTCACGTCCGGCACGGCGGTTCCCGCCATTCTCCATCGCGTCGATGCCGGCTGGCTTGCGCTGGACGAAGTCGCGCTCTCGGAGGCGGCGTGGCGCCTGGCCGGCATCGGGAGCGGCGAACCGGTCTGCGTGCGCCATGCGGCACAGCTCGATTCGCTGCGCTTCCTGCGAGCCAAGGTGTATGGCCGCAAGCTCGACTACGCTTCCCTGCGCGCGCTCATGGCCGACGTCGCCTCGGGACGCGTTTCGGATCTCCACCTCGCGGCCTTCGTCACCGCGTGTGCCGGCGGACGACTCGATCACGAAGAGATCGTGGCGCTCACGCGCGCGATGCTGGATGTCGGCGAGCGCATGTCGTGGGCGGTCTCGCCGGTCATGGACAAGCATTGCGTCGGCGGCCTTCCGGGCAACCGCACCACCCTGATCGTGGTTCCGATCGTCGCCGCGTGCGGAGTCGTCATTCCGAAAACGTCCTCGCGCGCCATCACGTCGCCGTCGGGCACCGCCGACACGATGGAGACGCTGGCGCCCGTCGACCTCGACCTGGCTGCCATTCGACGCGTGGTCGAGACCGAGGGAGCCTGCATCGCCTGGGGCTCGGCTGCGCGACTCAGTCCGGCCGACGACGTGCTCATTCGCGTGGAGCGGCCGCTCGACCTCGACAGCGAAGCCCAGCTCGTCGCCTCCGTCCTGTCGAAGAAGCTGGCCGTGGGTGCCGAACGCGTGTTGATCGATATCCCGGTGGGGCCGAGCGCGAAGGTTCGCAGCCGTGCCGCCGCGGATTCGCTCGCCGGCAGCCTCGTCGCCGTCGGCGACGCGCTGGGGCTCGTGGTGCGCGTGGTGCAGACGGACGGCAGGCAGCCGGTCGGCCGCGGAATCGGCCCCGCGCTCGAGGCGATGGACGTCCTGGCCGTGCTCGAACGTCGCGCCGACGCACCGCAGGATCTGCGCGAGCGCGCGCTGATGCTCGCAGGTGCGGTGCTGGAGCTGGCGGGCCGTGCCCCC
>CAYYVZ010000568.1:0-2205 GCA_964475235.1 uncultured Myxococcales bacterium
ACCAGGCGTCATGCCGGTAGGTGAGCAGGTTCTCGTCAGGCACCTCACGCAGCTGGTCGCGCAGCGTGGAAACGGCGTAGTGGCGGTTCCACTGCGGGTCGCCCAGCAGCAGCAGGCCACGCTCCTCGGCTGACAGCACGAAGACCAGTCGCATCATCACGTTGAGAGCCGCCTGGTACAGCTGCTTTTCGCCCACGCCGGCCAGCAGCCGGCCTTCGCGGTCGATGTTGATGCGGTCGACGGCCTGGACCAGCACTTCCACGGCCTTGCGGACCTGGAAGCCGAGCTGGTCGGTGACCTCTTGCTGGTTCTGCGCGCTTTCAGCCAGCAGCGCGGGCAGGCGGTCAGTCTCGGCGACGCCGTAGAGGCGCCGGGCGCCGAGCAGTGAGCAGAAGGCACGCAGCGTCAGCGGCTCTTCGCTCCATAGCGCGGCGTCCCAGGTGACGTACGTTGTGGCATCGCCGGGCCGGGTGGCGACCAGCATCCAGTCGCTGCCATTGGTGACCAGGCCCAGCGGCACGCCGGTGCCCTGCAGTAGGGTCATCATGCGAGTGGCTGGCGACGCGGTGCGCCAGCGGGCATCGGCAACCGGACGGTCCAGCGGCTGGTTGGATGGGTGGCTGACGATGAGCAGGGATGCGCGTTCGTCTTCCGGGCGCTTGACGGCCCAATGGGGGCGCAGCGTTTCACCGTGCTCGGGCAGCGTCACCTCGAGGCCAGGTGGCAGGGCCTGCCCGGAGAGCAGCACCTCGTCGGGCAGGCGCAATACGCGGCCCAGCACGAACTGCAGCCACGCGTGGTGCACGGCGCGGTCGCCCTCGGAATCCTCCCACTCGCTGCAGGCGAGGCGCGCATCCCGGGCAATGTGGGCGTCGAGGGTGTCGAGCTGCTGGGGGAACACCCGCATCAGCACGGGCAGGGAGAGAAAGGGACCGGAGACTTCGACGAGGGACAGCCATTCGGCGTGGTGACGGGCGACAGACATGGCTTAAGGCTGGGTCAGGCCCTGGGGCACCAGGTAGGTCACGGAGACGGGGAAGAGCCGGGGCGACGGGCTGGCGTAGCGCGCACGGATTCGCTGCTCTTCCTGCGCCATCTCCAGAGGCAGCTCATCGAGCCTGCGCTCGAGGGCGCTGCGGTCGCGTTCGAGTTGCTCGCGCTCGGGCGTGGTGAACAACTCCATCTGCGGCTGCACATCGTTGAGCTGGGCGCGGATGCTGGCCAGCAGCTCGCTGATGGCGGCACGCATGGCCGCGACTTCGGCATCGGCGCGTTCGTCCAGGCGACTCTGCAAGGTCTTGGTGCGGTCGCGCATGCGGGCCTCCAGCGCGCGCAGCAGACCGTCGCGGTGTGTCGGCCACAGCGGTTCGATGCTGGCCTGGAACCACTCCGGCGCGGGCTGGCCCAGCCCGGCCGAGGCGACCCACTCCAGTTCGCCGATGCGGTCGATGCGGGTGAAACGACCCTCGCGGACCTGGCCACCCGCAAAGATGACCTCTTCATGGATGCGCTGGTTGTCGGCGCCCAGCACGACCAGGCGGCCGTGGGCGATGGCAATGGGGACGTCGGTCTCGTTCCGCGGCACTAGCCGGGCGGTGATGCGGCTGAGGCGCTTCTCCCCTTGCGACCACACCTGGGCCCGCAGCAGCTGCAGGCACATCTGGACCAGGCGGTGGTTCAGGTGCACCAGCACCACGTCATCGCGGCCCTGGGCCAGGGCGTGGTCGAAGACGATGGGGCGAAGCTCGTGCGTGTGGGGATGGGCCAGGCCTTCGTAGGCGGACTGCCAGGTGCCGGCCAGGCGCGGTAGGCGGAACACTGGGCACTGGCGGCGCTGGCCGGTCAGGTCGGGCCAGACGCCAGACAGAGCTGCGTCAATGAGTGGCGGATGCCCGGCCAACGCGAGGCCCGCCTCGACGACGGCCTGGATGGACTCGGGGTTGAGGTTAAGTTCGCGGCGCGTGTCGAGCAGCTGATGGTGCAGTCGGGCGAGCTGGGTGTTGAGCTCGTTTTCCACGCGTCGCACACGCAGAAGCTCCCGGGCAGGCTCCGACTGGCGTTCGGCTTCGGATGTGTCGAGGCGCCTGCGGCGGCCGAGCATTGCCTCGGACACCTGGCGAGAAATCACCGGGCCGACCTTGCCCAGGTCCTCGCGGATGGTTTCGACCTTGCGGGCGGCGCGCAGCAGGAACTCGAGGTCGCCTT
>CAYYVZ010000569.1:0-2197 GCA_964475235.1 uncultured Myxococcales bacterium
CGTCGTGATGACCGGCGTGATCGTCGCCGTGCTCGTCGTGATGACCCTCGTGGTCGTCGCCGCCGGCGCAGCAGTCGTCTTTCTCGCCGTCGCCGTGCTGCTCGTGCGCGCCGTGATCGTGGTGATCGTCTTTCGCGTAGAGAGGGGCCGCCAGGAGGGCAGACGCGAAAAGGAGAAGGAAGAGTACGTTGCGTTGCATGGTCTCAGTCCTCTGTCGTCGCGGCCTGGCCGGCCGGCGCGGACGTGGCGGTTCCGGTCAGGGCTTCGAGCGCGGCGAAGGTGCGCCAGTACTCGGAGGCGGCGTCGATGCGCTGCTGTTTCAGCTCGAGCACGGCACGCCGCGCCTCGATCATCTCGAAGGTCGAGGCGGCGCCGCTCTGCCACGCGCGCTCGAGCGAGGCCGCTGCGGATTCCGCGGAAGGCATCATCTGCGTCGCGATCGCGTGTTCGCGAGCCGCCGCCGCCTCGAGTGACTCGCGCAGTCGCACGGCTTTCGCCTCCGTCTCGCGCCGCACGGCCAGAGCGCGCGACTGGGATGCCGTGAGCTTTCGTTCCGCCGACGCGATCGCACCTTCGTTGCGGTCGAAGAGCGGCAGCTCGACGCGAAGCTCGGCGACCGCCGACACGTCGTCCGGTCCGGCAAGGTGGCGAACGCCGGCGCCGACTTCGAGGTCCGGAGCCGCCGAGGCGCGTGCGAGCGCGACTTCGGCGCGCATGGCTTCGACCTCGGCGTCCGCCGCCGCGACGGCGGGTGCGCGCGAGACATCGGCGCTCGCGACTTTTCCGCGCGGGACCGCAGGCAACGAAAGCCTGCCGCGCACCGACGCGTCTTCGTAGCAGGCCGTTTCGTCCGCAGATCCGCCCCAGGACGCGACGAGGCGCCCGGCTGCGATCGCGACGTCGCGCTTCCTGTCGTCCGCGTCGAGGGTGGCCTTCGCCGCGGCGATACGAACCCGGGCGACGTCGGCTTCCGAAGCGGCGGCGCCGGCTCCGCGGCGCTCCGCGTCCGCGAGGAGCGTGCGAGACAGACGCTCGGCGTCCCGCGCGGCCGCGAGTCCCGCGGCACCCGAGGTGAGATCGACGAAACGCTGTCTCGCCGTGGCCACTGCCTGCGCGCGCTCCGCCTCGCCCCTGGCCGCAACGGCATCTCCGTCGCGCGAAGCCGCATCGATGCGGCGGCCGCGCACGCCGCCGAGCTCGAGCTTCTGGGTGAACGACAGGGTCGTCTGCGATTCGCCGAAATCCGAGTAGGCGCCGCTGCCGGTGAAGTCCTCGACTTCGAGGCGAAGGTCGGGATTCGGCCGCGCGCCGGCCTGGCGCACGAGCTCGCGTTGCGCCTCCGTCTCGCTCGCCGCTGCCGCGACGCGCGGGCTCGCTTCGACGCGCTCGAGCACGTCGGCGAGGGAAGGGGATCGCTCGCAGGGCGGCGCGGCCGGCGCCGACGACGCGCATGCAAGAAGGAAACAGGCGGCGGCGAAACCGCCGCGCGGCGGGCCGCCGGGCCGCGAAACGTTCGCACCCCGAACAAAACTTGAAAGCTGGAACATGACCTTCACTCCGAGCCACGTCGCCCGGCCGCCACATGTGGCGGCGCGCGCGGCGGCAGAAGCCGGCACGTCGAAGCCGCACGCGGGTGCAGCTTCGCTCGATCAGCGATGCTGGAGGGAAAGCCTCAGATCAGCAGGACGGTGTGTCGAAGCAGGGTGGTCGGCGAGTTTCGTGGAACGGTGAGCGTCGTGAGTGCGAGGTCTCTCGCCGGGGCGCGAACGCTCGACGGTGGATGGACGATCGCGACGAGATCCGCGGCGAACGCGGGTGCCTGGTCGGCGGCCGCGCCAGAGCGGAAGGCCTGTTCCGACGAGAGCGCGATGTCGGTGCATTCGGCCGGCTCGGGAGAAAAGCCCTCGTGAGCCGCATCGCTCGGGACGTCGTGGCAGCACGAAGCGCATCCGCGCTCGCCCGAAGCCACCAGCTCGAAGCCGGCATGGCCATCGTCGCTGATGCAGTAGATGACCGAAGCCGCCGCAGGAGCGACCGACGAAAGGTACGCGAGCAGCGAGAACGCCACGATCGCGGCGTTGCTCCCGGTTCGGCGGCGTCGGCGGAACGGCATGAGTCTCGGTAGCACCGGGCCCGAGACCCGGCAAGTCGCGCGAGAAATCGGGGACGGATCCCGATTGCGTGGAACGCAATCGGG
>CAYYVZ010000570.1:0-2194 GCA_964475235.1 uncultured Myxococcales bacterium
GCCGATCTCGGCGACCGCGCCGGCGACCGCGTGGCGGCGAGCATCACGAACCATCCCGACATCGTCGTCGCGTTCCTCGCAACGATGCGCCTCGGTGCGCTGTGGGCCGGCATCGCGCGCGCACTCGCGCCGGCCGAGAAGGCGTACATGCTGCGCGACAGCGGCGCGTCGGTGTTTCTTGGTGACGCGGCGATGGCGGCTCAGATAGAGAGCGTCCGCGCCGAGCTTCCTGGACTGAAGAGTCTGATGATCGCCGAGCCCGGAGACGCGGCATCGTCCTGGGCACGCGCGCTGGACGCGGCCCGCGGACTACCCGCGCCCGCGCGCATCGAAATCGATCCGTTCGCGCCTGCCGCGATCGCGTACACCAGCGGGACCACTGGCTTTCCGAAAGGCGCCGTCCACAGCCAGCACAACCTGCTGTTGCCCGGAGCGGTTGCGGCGGCGACCGGGGCTTATCCGAACGGCCAGGTGCACGGCGTGCTGCTGCCGCTGACCGTGCTCAACCTCATGGTGCTGGTGCCGCTGCTCGCGTTCCAGATCGACGGGACCTGCGTCTGCATGGATCGCATCGACGCGCTCGGGATCGCCGACTGGGTCCGCCGCGAGAAAGTCGGTCACTTCGCCGCCGTTCCGGCCATCTACCACGATCTTCTCACGCACGCGGAAGTGAAAACGGAAGACCTCGCGTCGCTCGCGCGCCCCGAGGTCGGCGGCGCCGAGTGTCCACCCGCGTTCCTCACGCTTTATCGCGAGCGCTTCGGCTCCGACGTCTCGATCGGCTACGGAATGACGGAGGCGCCGACGGCGGTCACGCGCTCGCTCGGCGATCGTCCTCCCGAGCCCGGCATGATCGGTCGCGCGCTTCCGCAGGTCTCGATCCGGCTGCTCGACGAAGAAGGAAGAGAAGTTGCCGACGGCGAGGTCGGGGAGATCTGCGTGGCGCCCGCGACGAGCGGCCCGTTCGCCGGCGTTTACACGCCGATGCTCGGGTACTGGAACAAGCCGGAAGAAACGGAGAAGGCGCTGCGCGGCGGCGTCTACCATACGGGCGACCTCGGGCTTCGCGATCCGGCGACCGCCGAGCTCTACATCCGCGGCCGGCGCGGCGACCTCATCCTGCGCGGCGGAGCCAACGTGTACCCGGCCGAGATCGAGCGCGTGCTCCACGCCGATCCGCGCATTGCCGCCTGCGCAGTCCTAGGTGTTCCCGACGAGAGGCTCGGCGAGCGCGTCGTCGCCGCCGTGCAGATTGCCGACGGCGCCGGCGACGTTCGCGAGGACGAGCTGAGAGATCTCTGTGCGGCGAACCTGGCGCGCTACAAGGTGCCGGAGAAGTTTCACTTCGTGGAGCGGGTGCCGCGCAACTCGATGGGCAAGATCGTCAAGCGCGAGCTCCGGAAGACGCTGGGGCTCCCCGGCTAGTCCCACCTGTTTCGCGTACAGCCGTTCTCCGGACCGCGCTAGTTTCTGAGTTGGGTTCTCCCGACGGCGCCCTGGGAAGTCTCACCCCCGAAGGCGCGGCGCGCGGCGCTCGCAGGATCCACCTATTTGATGCGGCCTTTCCACACCCGGCGGTCGTACACCCGCTCGCGCCGCAGCATGCGATGCCCGCCCGCCCGGCGGTTCAGCACGGCGTCGCGCTTCACCTGGTAGAAGCCCGCCCGGACGTAGTCGGGGTTCATCCCGAGCGTCCAGCAGATGCACTCGAACGAAAACGGCGACTCGTTGTCGTTGCTGCGCAACCAGTGCTCCACCTCGCGGAAACACTGGCGCTCGGTGGCCACCAGCGAGTTGATGCCGCGTCGAAACGTCGCCAGCGCATCCTCGAGGACGGCGAGCATGAGTCGGGTCTCGGGTGAGTTGCAGATCTCGTCCCGTTCGGGGACGAATTTTTCCGCGCTTCTGGCAGTGTTCAATTCGTTTCAACCCTTTCGCGTGGGTGAACGGCTCGAAATCTCGGGCGCCGATCGCCTTCGTCACTTCTTCGGCCAATTTCCACGTCGAGATCGCGTCGAAGCGGATGTTAAGTACCGGCCGACGAAACCGCTTGACCCCGGCTGCCAACCGTTTGACCCACGCCGCCAACCGTCTGGCCAACTCAAAGCGCCGTCTTAGGAGTCTGGATCATGATTGGGACGTTTCTTGCCTCGGAAGCCCGCATTCTTTGCCGTGTGCTCGACAGCCACGGAAT
>CAYYVZ010000571.1:0-2178 GCA_964475235.1 uncultured Myxococcales bacterium
CAGGGCGGCGTCGCGCGCTTTTCCAACCGTTCGTGAGGAGACCTTCCATGCGTCACAGCACCCGAATCCTTCTCGCCGCTTCGATGACGGCGAGCCTCGTCGCGGCGGCCCTTCCGCCGTCGGCATCCGCGGCCTTCAGCGATACCGAGCTCAAGTGTCGCTCCGCGATCTCCAAGTCCGGCGGCAAGTACGCCAAGACCGTTCAGAAAGTCCTCACCAGTTGCCACAAGAGTCGTGACAAGGAGGGGCCGAACGGCACCGACTGCAACGACCTTGCGATGGCCGATGCCGAGAACCTCAAGGCGGCGGCCGGCGCGACCAAGTTCGAAAGCGGCGTTGCCGCCAAGTGCACTTCGGGATCGCCGGGCGACATCCTCTATGTCGACTGCCCGGCGCCGTGCGACGACGACGTTCCCGCCGTCGGCAGCTTCATGAATCTCACCGACTGCCTGGTCTGTCTCACCAACGAGAACAATGAGGAATGGAGCGACACGGCGTACGGTTCGCCGACCGCCCCCATCACCAACGACGACGAGCTCGACTGCCACAGCGCCATTACGAAGAACGCCTCGAAGCTGTTCAGCACCGCCATCAAGACGGCCGCGAAGTGCCAGTCCACGGCCGAGAAGAAAGAAGGTGCGGAGACGGTGCAGGCGGCGTGCGTGGACATCCCCGACTTCCATACCGCGACGCAGGTGGCCTACGACAAGGCCCAGGTCGCCATCGCCACGGCTTGCGAGAACGTGACGCTGCCGAATGCGGCCTTCGATCCGTGCGGCAACGAGGCGACGGTGTTCGACCTGTCCGTTTGCGTCGCGCTCACGGCGCGGAACGCCGCGCAGGAGCTCGTGTCCCAGTTCCTCGAGCTGCCCGACATCGTCGTGACGACCACGACAGAAGAGCCGACCACGACGACCACGACGGGGCCGACCACCACGACCACGCTGGGCGGCGTCCAGGACCCGCAGTGCCCGAACCTCGGCGAGCTGACGCTGTTCTCCAAGACCACCAACCAGCCCTGTACGGACAACACCGACTGCACGTTCCCGCGCTTCTGCGACACGTCGCTCACGCTGCCGCGTTGCGGAACGGTGGCCGACCTCGACAGCGGCTGGAACGGCGCAGGACACGATTCGGACATCAACGACCAGGTGACGGCCATGGCCAACCTGCTCTGCGAAGGGCCGGCGTCGCCGGGCTGCGGCGAGTGCGAGGTGACGGGTCTCAGCCCCGCGGCAGACAACTGCCGCTGCGCCAACAACATCCTGACGATCTGCGACGAGCCGTTCGTTGCCGACGCCGACGACTGCGGCGGCAACGTTTGCAACTGCTGGTTCGGACCGCCGTTCCCGCTGTCGGCCCAGGGCACGCCGGTGTGCGTGTCGAACCGCTTCTCGCAGGACATCTCTGGCACGGCCAATCCGGACCTCGGTGCCGGCGAGATCACCGCGAACCTGCGCACACAGGTCTTCCTCGGCCACTCGCGCGACCTTCCGTGCCCGGTCTGCGGCGGCAAGTGCAGCAACGACAACTCGGGCTGCATCTTCGACGCGGATTGCACCATGGGCGCGACCTGCGTGCAGGACACACCGAACGACGGCATTCGCGACGGTCTCTGCGTTCGCGACCCTGACTTCCACACCAGCGACGGCGTGGCCTGCGAGGTGACCGGAACGAACGCGAGCTTCCCGGCCGTGCTCGGCGACACGACGCCGGGCCAGGGCGGCGCAGGCTACTCGATCGACTGCCAGCCGGACGTCGGCAAGAACGTGACGGGTGCGGGTCTGAAGATCTCGCTTTCGCAGACGACGCACGTCACGAGCCTCGGCTTCGGGGTGGACTGCGACGGCGCGGGCGTCGGCACGGATCTCTGCCCCTGCCTCGTCTGCTCGATCGACACGACGACGCCCTGCGACGCGAACGCCGACTGCGCGGTGCTGACGGGCAGGTGTGGCGGCGCGCCGAACGGCGGCAGCGTCTCGTGCAACCAGAACACCGACTGCGCGTCGGTGGACCTCGGCCCGTGCGGTACGCCGATCGCGGGCAAGTGCAACAAGAAAATCACGCAGAACTGCACGACCAACACGGACTGCCAGAACCAGAATGCGACGCCCTGCAATCCTCAGACCTGCACCGCCAAGGGCGCGACGGGCACGCTGCCGCAGCCGAACTTCTGCT
>CAYYVZ010000572.1:0-2160 GCA_964475235.1 uncultured Myxococcales bacterium
TCTCGGCGATTCTGGACTGGAACGGCAAGATGCCCGGTGATCCGCTGCATCAGATGTTCGTCGGCGATACGCCCGTGGGCGCGAACATGGAGCACGTAAAGCAGGAGACTTCCGAGATGATGCAATACGCCGTCGCCGCGCGGTTGCTCGACTCGAACATCGGGAACGCGGGCGTCTTCGATCAGCTGAATCTGATCGATCCCGAGACCGGGGAATTCAAGCCACTCACAGCGAATCTCGACGACTTCCGTTCAGCGTTCAACAGCTACTTCGTCGGCATCGACCCGGCGGTGAAGTCGGCTATCGACAGCTACGCAGACGGTTACCGGGATGCGCTGCCGACAGGGCAACCGCACACGGGAGGATGACCCGAACATCAGGGCCACACTCGACGCGCCGCCGACCACCGAGCCCGCGGCGCCCGGCTGGCCGGAGGGGGGCTGACCGGCCCATACCGCGAGATGCAAAGATTCTGGCAATTACAGACAAAGGAGTCTTTGTAGCGCATGAACATGCTCAATCTCTGGCGGCGACCGCCCGGCGTGCCGGCCATCGAGAACCCGCGGGCCGAGGGACGGTTCCATCTTCCTGACGGCCGCCGCATCGGCTATGCCGAATACGGTGATCCGAACGGCCCCGTCGTCCTGTGGTTTCACGGGACCCCAGGCGGCCGCCGCCAGCTTCCGCTCGTCGGTCGGCGCGCCGCCGAGATACTCGGTCTTCGCGTCGTCCTGATCGAACGGCCCGGCTCAGGACTGTCCGACCCGCACGTCTACGAGTCGGTCTCCGACTTCGCGGACGACATGGCGTGTGTGGCCGACGCGCTCGGCGCCGCACGTCTCGGCGTCGTCGGTCTCTCCGGCGGCGGACCCTACGCATTGTCCTGTGCGGGCACCGGCGCACTGGCCGACCGCGTCGTCGCAGTCGCCGTTCTCGGCGGGGTCACCCCATCCGTCGGGCCGGACGCCACGGCGAGCGGCGCCATCGCCTTGGCCAGCCGCTTCGGCGGTGTGCTGTCGAGAATGCGCGAACCGTTCGCGCGCATCACGGCCGGACTGCTCCTGCCGATCATCCCGCTCGCACACGTCGTCTACCTGGGACTGACCAAGGTCATGCCCGCCGGCGATCAGCGCGTCTTCAGCGATCCCGACATCGAGGCGATGTTCATCGACGACCTCATCCACGTGCTCGACGGCAAGGTGCCGTTCCAGGCCCTGCTCGACGATGCCCGACTCTGCGGACTCGACTGGGGTTTTCGACTCGCCGACGTGAAGGTGCCGGTGCGGTGGTGGCACGGAGATGCCGACTCCATCATCGGTTTCGACGACGCCAAGGCGGCCAGCGAGCGGCTACCCAACGCCGAGCTCATCCTCATGCCACAGGAGAGTCATCTCGGTGGCTTCGCGGCGGCCGACGAGGTGCTCGGTTACGTCGCTTCCTACCTGTTGGCCGCGGGCGAGGACGTCAAGACGGGTGTCATCAAGCCGGGGACGACTCAGCAAATCGTTAGGTGATCGCGCATCGCGACACGAGCAGGCGATTTACCAATGACGCCTCGGCACCGCTACGGATTCCGTCGCCCATAAGTGCAGTTACTGATACGCACGCAAGATGACATTTAGTCAAGCTGACCAAAAGGCTTGCAGCCGAACAAAACTGGGAGTTTCCTCAAGCTGCAGACGGGCGACGAAATCCGTACTATCCTCAACTTTGGTTGAGTTCCCAGCCCGCCGGCAGCGCCTCAGTGGTGCCGCGTACTGGACTCATTCCGGGACGCTCTCCGGCGACACCTCTACAAAAACGATCTTGGGGTTGTGCAATGAGGGATGGGACCGTGCGTATCGGTCGGCCGGATCCTGCGTCGGTAGATGAGCATCGACAATGCGGCAGAGCGACGTTTGCAGTGCGACGGCTCGCTGCGTCACGCCTGGCCATCGCGGTGATCGGCGACATCGACGCCGGTAACGGACGCGAGCTCGGCCGCTTCGTCGAACAGCACACCGGGATCTCGCGCCAACTGGTGCTCGATCTTCGGGCCGTCGACTTCGCGGGCACCCAGGCTTTCACGGCGATCTACTACATCAGCGTCCACTGCGCCCGAAACGACGTCGACTGGATCCTCGTCGGCAGCCACCCGGTGCGACGCCTGCTCTCGATCTG
>CAYYVZ010000573.1:0-2160 GCA_964475235.1 uncultured Myxococcales bacterium
AGGGCGTCGCGCTCGCGGCGCAGCGGCTGGAGTGCCCTGCGTTCATCGCGATGCCGGTGACGACTCCTTCGATCAAGGTCGATGCGGTACGCGCGCTCGGCGCCACGGTCGAGCTGGTCGGCGACACCTACCAGGAGGCCCAGGCCCACGCCCTTGCTCTCACGGCGGAGCGCGGGCTCACGTTCGTGCATCCCTACGACGATCCGGACGTGATCGCGGGGCAGGGGACTGTCGGACTCGAGATTCTTCGTCAGGCGGGACGCCGTCTCGACGCCATCTTCGTTCCGATCGGTGGCGGCGGGCTCGCGTCGGGCGTGGCCGCCGTCGTCAAGCGACTTCGTCCCGACGTGCGCGTGATCGGGGTGGAGCCGGAAGATTCGGCGGCGATGCAGCGCTCGCTGCGCGAAGGCCGCCGCGTCGTGCTCGACCACGTGGGGCTCTTCGCCGACGGAGTGGCGGTCAAGCAGGTCGGCGAAGAGACGTTTCGCATCTGCCGGGAGCTGCTCGACGAAGTCATCGTCGTCGACAACGACGCCATGTGCGCGGCGATCAAGGACGTGTTCGAGGATACGCGCACCGTGCTCGAGCCGTCGGGCGCGCTGTCGATCGCCGGACTCAAGGCCTGGGTGGAGCGCGAGAACGTGCGCGACCTCCGCCTCGTCGCGATCGCCTCGGGTGCCAACGTGAACTTCGACCGGCTTCGTCACGTTGCCGAACGCGCGGAAGGCGGCGAGCAGCGCGAGGCCCTGCTCGCGGTGACGATTCCCGAAAAGCCCGGCAGTTTCCGTGCGTTCTGCACACTGCTCGGCCCGCGCGGCATCACCGAATTCAACTACCGCTACTCGGGGTCGAACGAGGCGCACGTTTTCGTGGGCCTGCAGATCGCCGACCGCAGCGAGCGCGCGTCGCTGGTCGCGGCGCTGCATCGCGCCGGGCTTCCGGCCCTCGACCTCAGCGACGACGAGACGAGTAAGCTGCACGTACGTCACATGGTCGGCGGACTCGCGCAGGTTCCCGACGAGGTTCTCTATCGGTTCGTGTTCCCCGAAAGGCCCGGCGCGCTCGCACGCTTTCTCGAGGTCGTGAGCCAGGGCTGCAACATCACGCTGTTCCACTACCGCAACCACGGCGCCGACTACGGTCGCGTGCTCGTCGGCGTGCAGATCGGCGCCGACGGCCCCGAGGCGTTCCGGCGCCGCCTCGACGACCTCGGCTTCGAGTATGCCGAAGAGACCGACAACCCGGCCTACCGGCTGTTCATGAGGGGGCGCGACGACGCCGCCCCGACGGAGAACGACTGACGATGGCGACTGCGAGAGAATCGAAGACCTCGGGCGACAGGAAGGGCAAGGTCTCGCGCCGGGCTGCCGCGCCGGGCGCTGCGAAAACGCCGGCGCCGGCCGGCGCGAAGAAGCCCGCGACCGGTGCTGCGAAGAAACCGGCTCCGGCCTCCGCGACCACGGCCGCGAAGTCCAAAACGGCGAAGGGCAAAGAGGCGATCGCGCCGTTCGAAGGCTTCCCGAAGGACTTCTTCGCCTTCTTCCGCGAGCTGTCGAAGAACAACGATCGCGAGTGGTTCGCGGCCAACAAGCAGCGCTACCTCGAGTCCGTGCAGGCGCCGACGCTGTCGTTCATTGCCGCACTCGACCTGCCGCTCGGGCGTTTCGCCGACAGCTTCGTGTGCGAGGCGAAGGCGAACGGCGGCTCGATGTTTCGCATCTACAACGACATGCGCTTTCACGACGCGAAGCCGTACAAGGAGCATGCGTCCTGCCAGTTCCGTCACGAGGCGGGCAAGGATGCGCATGCGCCCGGCTTCTACGTGCACTTCGAGCCGAAGGAAGTGTTCTTCGGTGGAGGACTGTGGCGGCCGCCGTCGGCCGAGCTGCGCAAGGTGCGCGAGGCGATTCTCGAGGATCCGGAGCGCTGGACGAAAATCACGCGCTCGGCGGCGTTCAAGCGCCGTTTCGGCGGAATCGAGGGCGACAGCCTGAAGCGCGCGCCGCTCGGGTTCGATCCCGACCATCCGCTCATCGAGGACATCCGCCGCACGAGCTTCTTCGCGATCGAGGAAGTGAAGCCCGCCGAGATCCACTCGAAGGATTTCGCCAAGGTCGTGGCCAAATCCCTCGAAGCGCTCTCGCCCTTCATGAAGTTCCT
>CAYYVZ010000574.1:0-2156 GCA_964475235.1 uncultured Myxococcales bacterium
CCGCCACGCTTGCCGCGGGTGCTTCGACCACCTGCACGATCCTGGCGAAGCAGGCCGGCTCGCCCATCTACGCTCTCGGCTCCGACTTCACGCCAGCGGCCTCTCCTGCCGTCGGCAGCTTCTCCGGGCTGACCCCGGCACTCGGTACCAGCTTCACGTTCCAGTACACCGCGCCCGCGACGACCGGTCCCGTGTCCATCGACATCGGCATACCGGGCGCATCGCCCTTCAACCTGGTCGTGGTTGCCTCGGCGGACGCTTCGAGCTCGCTTTCCTGCGACTCCGCCACGCTTGCCGCGGGTGCTTCGACCACCTGCACGATCCTGGCGAAGCAGGCGGGCTCGCCCATCTACGCTCTCGGCTCCGACTTCACGCCCGCGGCCTCTCCTGCCGTCGGCAGCTTCTCCGGGCTGACCCCGGCATTGGGTACCAGCTTCACGTTCGTGTACACCGCGCCCGGCACCGCGGGCAGCGTCGAACTGGATATCGGAATTGCGGGCGGACCGACCCATCTTCTGACAGTGGAATAGAACCCCGTCGATTCTCCGCGAAGACACGGCTCGAGTGAACGATCGGGTTGCGTCCATGAAGCGCGTGGTGCTCAATCCGCCCGTGATCGCGTTCGGCGGGTTTTTCCTCGATGAAGAATCGGAACGGCTCTGGTTCGGAGAAGTCGAGTGCGGGCTTCGCCACAAGACCTTCGCAGTGCTGCGCGAGCTCTGTCGCCATCGCGGGCGACTCGTTACCAAAGAGCATTTTTTTCGAACCTGCTGGCCTGCAACGACCGTCAGTCCGACCGTGCTGCGCGTATGCATTCTCGAGATTCGCACTGCGCTCGCCCGGGCCGATGGTTCCGTAACGGTCGAGGCGGTCGGGCGGCGCGGCTACCGCCTGGTCGTCGCGTCAGACGTTGACGACCACAACACTCGCTCCTGGCTTTTCGGGCGTGAGCGCGAGTGGAAGCTCCTCCAGCGGGCACTGGCACGAAGCGGCCAGGGACTGCGACAGGCGGTCCTCGTTCATGGAGAGCCGGGAATCGGCAAGACGACACTCCTCCAGCACTTCGTCGAGGATGCGCGTTGCGCGGGTGCACGAGTCGCGTTCACCCAATGCGTCGAGCTGACGGGTTCGATCGAGCCCTATCTCCCGATCCTGGAGATCCTCGGGCGTCTTTGCGATGGAGGAGAAAGGGCAGAAGTCCTTGCGGTCCTCGAACGCTGGGCGCCGAGCTGGCTACTCCAGATGCCCGGACTCATCGATGAAGAGCTCGCCCAACGACTCCACCGTCGAGTTCCCAGCCCGAACCGTGACCGCATGCTGCGCGAGCTTGCCGACATGTTCGAGGCTCTTGCGGCAGACCGCACTCTCGTTCTCGTGATCGACGACATGCACTGGATCGACGCGTCCTCCGCCGAAGCCCTCGCCTATGTCGCACAAAGAGTCACTCCCTCGTGCCTTCTGCTGATCGGCAGCTACCGACCTGCCGACATTCGCCATCGCGGCGGTCGCATCGCCTCCGTCCGGGATCGGCTCGTCGCCATGCGTCGAGCGACCGAGATTGCGCTCCAGCCGTTCGGAATGGAAGACGTCGAGGCCTATCTCGAGCAAAGGCTCCATGGGGGCACGGTCACCGAGGCTCTTGCGCGCGAGCTCCGCGCCCGCACGGAAGGGAACCCCCTTTTTCTTTCGGCTACGATCGATCACCTGCTCGATCGCCGAATCCTGGTCGCGACCGATGGGCGCTGGCACTGCGAATCGCCTCTTGACGGCGCCATTCCCGACGGACTGCGCTCGCTCGCTCTCCAACAACTGGGACAGTTGGCGCCGAACGAGCGGAGCGCGCTCGAGGCAGCGTGCATCGTGGGAATGGTCTTCCGTATCGAGGCAATCGTCGGGGCGATCGGTCTGCCGCAGGCAGACCTCGAAGATACGTGCGCCGCACTCGCTGCGCGTTCGGAGATCGTGCAGCCGGTCGACATAGGCGACTCGCCCTCCGGGACGTCGGGCCCCAGCTATCGGTTTCGACACGTCCTGTACCGCGAGGTGCTCGAGGAGGCGCTCCCTCCATCGGTCCGGCGAGACCTCCACGCCCGAGTTGCCGAGAGCCTGCGAGCCGGGTGCCGGGACGGCGATGGGAGTGTAACCGCCACGCTCGC
>CAYYVZ010000575.1:0-2156 GCA_964475235.1 uncultured Myxococcales bacterium
GATGCGGTGCGCAGCGCCGCGAAAGAAGACCGGAACCTCATGCCGCCCATCGTCGAGGCGGTTCGCGACGGCGTCACGGTCGGCGAGATCTCCGACGTCTACCGCGAAGTCTTCGGCATCTACCAGGATCCGGCGACGGTTTGACCCACGAAGGGGAGGGATGGCCGGGTCGCGTGGCGACGGCACCGGCTGCGAAATTCGAATCCGCCAAGGCAGGAACAGCAAAAGTGTCCGACAAAGTTCTCAGAATTCTGGTGGCGAAACCCGGCCTCGACGGCCACGACCGCGGTGCGAAGATCATCGCGCGTGCGCTGCGCGACGCCGGCTTCGAGGTGATCTACACGGGTCTGCATCAGACGCCCGAGATGATCGCCGAGACGGCGGTGCAGGAGGACGTGGACTGCGTCGGACTTTCGATCCTGTCGGGCGCGCACATGACGCTGTTCCCGCGCATCCTCACACTCATGAAGGAGAAGGGCATCGGCGACGTTCCCGTCTTCGGCGGCGGCATCGTTCCCGACGAGGACATCACCGAGCTCAAGTCCCTCGGCGTGAAAGAGATTTTCACCCCCGGCGCGAGCACGAAGGACATCATCGACTGGATCAAGGGGAACATCGAGGCACGTGCCTAGTGAGCCGGGTGTGATGGATCGGGCCCGCGCATAGCGAGCCGGAAGAGTTGGATCGGGCGCGCGCTTAGCGCGCCTGTTGTGGGTTCGCCCACCGAAGCCTGACCGGGCGGGTGGTGGAGCGGCAAGGGCATGGTTACTCATGCCCACCAGACGCCGACGGTATCTCGAGCGGCACGCGTTCGGCGCGCCGATGAACGAGGGAACCGTACGGCACACGGAGCGCGCCGCGCGACGTGAGACAGGCCGATTCGCAACGGAGCGGCGGCCACAGGAGGACCGAGTCTTGAGCAAGGCAGTCATCGTCAGCGCAACCCGTACGGCCATCGGAAGCTTCAACGGCGCCTTCGCCGAGAAGCCTGCGTCGGAGCTCGGAGCCCTTGCGGTTGCCGAAGCCGTCCGCCGCGCCGGGATCGATCCCGCGTCCGTCGACGAAGTCATTCTGGGCAACGTGCTCGCTGCGAACCTGGGCCTCAACCCGGCCCGCGTCGCCGCGGTCAAGGGCGGCGTTCCGAAGGAAGTTCCGAGCTTCGGCGTGAACAAGGCCTGCGGTTCGGGCCTCAAAGCCGTGGCGCTCGCCGCGCAGGCGATCGCGACGGGCGACGCCGAGTGCATCGTCGCCGGCGGATTCGAGAACATGACGCTCGCGCCGTACCTGCTCGCCAAGGCGCGCTCGGGCTACCGCATGGGCCACGAGCAGATCATCGACTCGATGATCGCCGACGGCCTGTCGTGCCCGCTCACGTTCACGCACATGGACATCACCGCCGAGAACATCGCCGCCAAGTGGGGCATCACCCGCGAGGCCCAGGACGAGTTCGCCGCTGCCAGTCAGAACAAGGCGGCCACGGCGCAGGCGTCGGGAGCGTTCGACGAGGAGATCTTCACCGTCGAGATCCCGCAGAAGAAGGGCGATCCGCTCAAGGTTTCCAAGGACGAGTACATTCGCGGCAGCACCACCGTCGAGACGCTCTCGAAGCTGCGCCCCGCCTTCAAGAAGGACGGGACCGTCACGGCCGGCAACGCGTCGGGCATCAACGACGGCGCGGCGGCCCTCGTCGTGATGTCGGAAGCGCGCGCGAAGGCCGAAGGGCTCGAGCCGATCGCGGTGATCCGCGGCGCGGCGGCGGCCGGCGTCGATCCCGCGATCATGGGCATGGGCCCGTGGCCGGCTTCGCAGAAGGTGCTGAAGAAGACGGGCATCGCCAAGGGCGACATCGGCCTGTGGGAGCTCAACGAGGCGTTCGCGGCGCAGTCGCTCGGCGTACTCGCCGAGCTCAACATCGACCCGGCGCGCGTCAACGTCAACGGCGGCGCCGTGGCGATCGGCCACCCGATCGGCGCCAGCGGCGCCCGCATTCTCGTGACGCTGCTGCACGCGATGAAGGCGCGCAACGTTTCGCTCGGACTCGCGTCGCGGTGCATCGGCGGCGGCCAGGGCATCTCCCTCGTCGTCGAGCGCGCCTGATTGACATCGGGGACGGATCCCGATTTGCGCACTGCGCAAATCGGAATCCGTCCCCGATT
>CAYYVZ010000576.1:0-2134 GCA_964475235.1 uncultured Myxococcales bacterium
CTTCGCCTTCATCGGCGCACTCTGGATCGCGGCCTGGTACCTGAGGCCCAGAACCGACAGCGCGCTCGTGTTGCCACGCATCGCGCCGGTCTTCGTGCTGGCCGCGCTGCTGCTCGCGTTCTGGGGTTTCCCCCTCCTTCCACGCGTCAAGTTCACGACCGAATGGACGATGATCTGGAACATCCACGACTGGAAGGAGGTCGTGCCCGAGCTCCTGTGGCCGGCGGGAATCCTGGCGGGCGTGAATGCGCTTCTCATGCTCGTTCGCGTCAAGCGCTACATCGCCGACCGCCACGGCGCGATGTTCTTCGCGCTGTTCGGCAGCGTGGTGCTTTACTGCGTTTCGCCCATCGCCGGCTTTCCCGACATCCGTTTCGTGCCGATCGGCCAGATCTACATCGGGTTCCTCGCGGCGGACCTCGTCGTCTGGGCGGGATCGTTTCTCGTCTTCCCCGGCCTGTATGCCGCGGCGGGCATGCTGCTCGCGATGGGCTGGGCCCACCAGCACCTCGGCTATCTGCCGTCGTGGCTGACGTGGAACTACTCGGGGTACGAGGGCAAGTCGTCGTGGGGTCTCTTCCACGCGATCAACGAGCACGTGAAGGGCGACCTCAACTCGCCGCGGATGGTCTACGAACACGCGCAGACCCACAACAAGTTCGGCAGCTCGCGAGCATTCGAGAACCTGCCGCTATTCGCAGGACGCTCGACGCTCGAGGGCGTTTTCCATCAGGTTTCGCCGAACTCGCCGTTCGTCTTCTACATCCAGTCAGAAATCGGCGAGAAGGCTTCCGGCCCCTTTCACCAGTATTCGTACGCACGCCTGAACCCCGCGGCCGCCCTTCCCCACCTGCGAATGTACAACGTCGGCACCATCGTCGTGTCGAGCGAGAAGGCGCGTACGGCTTACGATCAGAACCCTTCGTACAAGCGCACGTTTCACCAGAGCGGCTACGCGGTCTACGACATCCCGGAGGGCGTGACCGGCTATGTCGTCGCAGCGGCGAACCAGCCGGTGCTCTATACTGGGCCCGACTATCTCACGGCCTTCTACCGCTGGTTCAAGCATCCGGAGCTTCTCGACATCCCACTGGTTCCGCTGGAGATCGAGGGAGAATCGGCCAGGAGCGAGTTTCCGCTCCAGACCACGACGATCCGCGATATCCCGCGCCAGCCGATCGCAGGCGACTGCAGGATCGAGACCGTGCTCGAGCAGGAGCGCATCAGCTTCGACACGACCTGTCCGGGCCGGCCCCACATCGTCAAGGTGTCGTACTTCCCGCGCTGGAAGGCCGCCGACGGCTCTGCGATTCGGCTCGTCTCGCCCGGCTTCATGCTGGTCACGCCGACGACGAGTCACTTCGAGATGGTGTACTCCGAGCGGGGCCTCGACTGGTTCGCACTGTCGACGACGTGGCTCGGGCTGCTGTGGGCCGTTGCCGCCGTTGTGAGCCCGCGCGTGCGGCGCGGGACGGCTCGGGTCTTCGTCCTCGTTTTCCGGCCGGTAGGAGCAGCGTTTGCTCCGGTCCGCATACCCGCCAACGTCGTGCTCGTCCTCGTCTGCATCGGCGCGAGCGCCGCCGTGCGGTACGACATCCGCGACGTCGACAAGACCTACCGCGAAGGCCAGACGGCATTCACCGAAAAGCGGTATGACGACGTCATCCGCGTCCACTCGGAGTTCGTGAAGAACGACGAGGACCGGCCGAAGATTGCGACTGCGCTACTGCAGCTCGCAACCGCCTACTCCGAGACCGGCCGCCCCGAGCTGGCCATCGCGACTTTCGAGCGGCTGCGCTTCGACTTCCCCAATATCGACTACGGCGCGCACAGCCTCTTCCATCTCGCGAAAAACTACTTTTCGCTGAAGGACGAGGCGCGCGCGCGGGAGTATGCACGGCAACTGGGCGACGGCTACGGCGACAGCGGTTGGCTCAAGAGGCTTCGAAAGGAGCTCCCGCAAATCGCACCGCCGGCTCCCGACGCCGCTGCGGTCCAACCCGAGGCCGCAACGGCAGCACCTGCCGCGGCGCCGTCAGTTCCCGGCGTCGACGGCGCCCGGAACTGATTCGAGGGCGGAAGCGGTCCACTGCCGGGCCGGAGGCTGGTCGGCATTCGTCGTGACCGCATGCGA
>CAYYVZ010000577.1:0-2123 GCA_964475235.1 uncultured Myxococcales bacterium
GACCGAGCTGGTCGCTGGCATCGTCGAGCTGACCAGCAACGCGATCTGCTCGATGTTCCCGCATGCCCTGGTGACCAACGAGCCACCCTACGTGGTGCACGACCGCATCATCTTCGGCCAGGTGTCGACGCTGATCGCGCTGGAGAGCACCTGGTGCCGCGGCTACATGATGCTGCAGACCGAGGAAAGCGCGCTGCGCCAGGGGATGATGCAGGGCTTCGGCTACGAGGGCGTCGGCGGCGACCTGAACTTCCGCGAGCTGAACCACCTGCTGGGCGAAACGACGAACCTGATCTGGGGCGCATTCAAGAACCGCTACATCCCGCCCCGGGCCTTTGCGAACCAGCAGACGCAGGTGCCGATCGTGATCAACCACGAGCACAAGTACATCTCGTTCGGCTCGCAGGACCCTCAGCTGTGCGTGCGTTACCAACTGGCCGACCCGCGCCGGCCGGGGTTGCCGCCGCTGATCATCGTGCAGCGGCTGATCTTCAACCTGCTGTGGTCACCTGAGCTGTTCACCGAGTTCTCGGCGCCGGCCGAGTCACCGGTGGCCACCGGTGAGCTCGAACTGTTCTGAGCCGGCCGTCGCCCGCCTTTCAACTTCCCCCCCCAAGGTACCCCGCCCATGGCCCAAGTCCTGGTCGTCGACGACTCGAGCACGATGCGTGAGATCGTCTACAGCTTCCTCAGCCAGAACGGCTTCGACGTGGCCGTGGCCAGCGATGGCCGCGATGGCCTGGCCCAATTGCACAAGGACCCCGGCATCCGCCTCATCGTCAGCGACGTCAACATGCCGAACATGGATGGTCTGACGATGGCGGAGAAGATCCGCACCGAGCTGGGCAACAAGGACGTGCGGATCGTGATGCTGACCACCGAGGACAATACGGCGATCCGCGCGCGTGGGCGCGAGATCGGCGTCACCGGCTGGATCGTCAAGCCGTTCCGGGGTGAGGCGGTGCTGGGGCCGTTCAGGAAGTTTTGCGGGTTGGCGTGACTTGATCGTCAGCCCAATGAAAAAGGCGCCCTCGGGCGCCTTTTGAATTTCAGAAGTCAGCGGCTACGCCGTGAATTCCTTTGGCTGCGGCCGGGGCCGAAGGCCCCTTAACTTCGCAAGCGAAGTTAGCCTGTGCCGAAGAACCGAAAAGTGGCGCCCCTGGCGCCAGGGCCGCCTTAGCGGCCCGCAGCTGCGCGGAGCACAGCTGCCTTATCGGTTCTTTCCCACGTGAACTCGGGTTCCTCGCGCCCGAAGTGACCATAAGCCGCCGTCTTCGAATAGATCGGGCGCAGCAGGTCCAGCATCTGGATGATGCCCTTCGGGCGCAGGTCGAAATGCTCTTGCACCAGCTGGGCCAGCTTCTCGTCGGAGACGACGCCGGTGCCTTCGGTGTAGACGGTCACGTTCATCGGGCGGGCCACGCCGATGGCGTAGGCGACCTGGATCTGGCACTGCTTGGCCAGGCCGGCGGCGACGATGTTCTTGGCCACGTAGCGGGCAGCGTAGGCGGCCGAGCGGTCGACCTTGGTCGGATCCTTGCCGGAGAACGCGCCGCCGCCGTGCGGGCAGGCGCCGCCGTAGGTGTCGACGATGATCTTGCGGCCGGTCAGGCCGCAGTCACCCTGCGGGCCGCCGACGACGAAGCGGCCGGTCGGGTTGACCAGATACTTGATGTCGCCCTTGATCAGTTCCTTCGGCAGCACCGGCTTGATGATCTGCTCGATGGTCGCCTCGCGCAGGTCTTCCAGGCTGATGTCCGGCGAATGCTGGGTAGACAGCACGACGGTGTCGATGGAGTGCGGCTTGCCATCGACGTAGCGGATGGTGACCTGCGACTTGGCATCGGGGCGCGCCCACGGCAGGCGGCCGTCCTTGCGCAGCATGGCCTGGCGCTCGACGAGGCGGTGCGACAGGTAGATCGGCAGCGGCATCAGCGACGGGGTTTCGTCGCAGGCGTAGCCGAACATCAGGCCCTGGTCGCCAGCGCCTTGGCCGAGATCGTCGTCGTAGGCCTTGTTGACGCCCTGGGCGATGTCCGGGCTCTGCTTATCGTAGGCGACGAGCACGGCGCAGCCCTTGTAGTCGATGCCGTATTCGGTGTTGTCGTAGCCGATGCGCTTGA
>CAYYVZ010000578.1:0-2111 GCA_964475235.1 uncultured Myxococcales bacterium
AGCTCGTGGTACTTGCCCGAGATCGCCGTGCCGAAGTCGTCGATCGACGACGTCTTCTTCTCGATGCGGCCGAAGCGCTCCATGATCTGCGCGAACACGAAGCGGCGCGACATGCGCAGGTTGCGCATGCTCTGCGCCGGGTAGCCGCCGCCCATGTTGATCTCTTCGATCTCGATGCCGCGCTTCTTCAGCGCGCCGACGAGCGCGAAGATCTTCTCGAGCGTCACGAGGTAGCGGCTCGGCGTGAAGATCTGCGACCCGATGTGGGTCATGATGCACTTGAAGTCGAGGCCGGGGAGCTTGGCGATCTCGGCGACCGCCGCTTCGGCCTGATCGATCGGCAGACCGAACTTCTCCTTGTAGGTGGAGATGACCTTGTCGTAGTACGGCTTCGAAAGCTGCGGGTCGATGCGAAGTCCGACCTTCACCTTCTTGCCCACTTCGGTCGCGATCTTCGAGATCAGGCGCGCTTCGTTCATCGACTCGATGTTGATGAAGCGGACGCCCCACTCGATGGCGGCGCGAAGATCGGCTTCGGGCTTGACCGGGCCGTCGAAGACGACCTTGTGCGGCTGCATGCCGGCGCGCCTGGCCAGCTCCATGTCGAGGGCGCCGGAGATCTCGGCGCCGCAGCCTTCGTCGGCCAGCGTGCGCAGCACGATGCTCTCGAAGTTCGACTTGACCGAGTAGTAGGTCTCGAGCCCTTCGACGCTCGCGAAGGCCTGGCGCAGGCGACGGTAGTTGTCGCGAAGCTGACCCTGAGAGATCAGGTAGAAGGGGGTGGGGAAGCGTTTCGCCAACTCGGCCAGGTCGTAGCCGTCGATCGACGCCTTGCCGGTCGATTCCCAGACGAAATGGTCCGCTTTGCTCTGAGCCGTCATGCCGTTGTCTCTCTCCTCTTCTGACACGGCCGCGAGCGGCCTTGGTGTCGAACGACCCGCACGACGCGGCGGCCATCCGGCCGGACGTCGTTGATTTCGCAGGGTCGCGTTCTGAACTACTCGGTGGGATCGCTCCCGTCAGCCTGCCGCCTCGCGCCAGCTCGGCCCGTTTCCCGCCCCTTGGATCATCGCCCGCGCAAAAGCCGTCCGCTCGCCCGCACGAGCCCCGACCACGCAGAAGGTCTCAGGTAAAGGGGATCCCGGAAGGTCCACCAGTTGCCCATCATGGTTGATGCCGCACCTATCATCAAGCGAGGCGGCAGGGTGAGTCCATGGCGTTTCGGCCGGTAGCAGCGCGTCAAAAAAGCCACGGTTCCGCGCGGAGATACCCACTCGCGGTCACCGGCCGATCCCGCCGCCGGCCTTACCTCGAGGCCGGTCGTCTCGTTATAGACCCTGAGCAGCAGATGGTGGCCGCTGCGCGTGCCGAGGTTGAGCCACAGCCACGTGCGCGGGTTGGCGTCGAGCAACTTGTACTGCCCGGTGCGCACGTCGCGCTTGAACTCCATGTCGCAAATGCCCCAGTAACCTAGCTCCCGGAGCAGGCGCACCGCCGGCTCGAGCAGGCCCGGATCCTTCACCGTGCGCACGATGAGGCCGTCGCCGAAGGGCTCCGGGTACTCGTACTGCTTCCTCGCGGCGAAGTAGTCGAGCACGCGGCCGTCGCGGCCGATGCTGACGGCGATGGTCACGAGGTTCTCGAACGGGCCGGGCACCGCCTCCTGGAGGATGGTCGGGAAGCCGGCGGCGAGGACGTCGCGCGCGGCGGTGGCGGGGTCGCCGGCGATGGCCTTGGTGGCGCCGGTGGCCTGCAGGAACGTCGAGATGCCGCCTCTCTCGTCGAGGCGGTAGCGCACCGACGGCTTGATGAGCCAGCCGCTCGCGGTGAGGCCGGCAAGCTCCTCCGTGCTCCTGATCTCGCGCGAGCCCGGCACGCCGACGCCGATCTTCTCGGCCGCCGCGTAAAGCCGGCGCTTGTCCACGACACCGAGGATCGTGCCCGGAGCGGGGTGGGGCTTGTCGAAGTAACGGGTGAGCTCGTCGTGGTGCTTCTCGGCGACGAGGAGCCCTGCGTCCTCGCTCGCGAACAGGACCGGACGCTGCGACTGCTTCGAGCCCCACTCGCACAGGGCCCGCGACCAGTCGGCGGTGCTCTGGTAGAGGTCGGGC
>CAYYVZ010000579.1:0-2096 GCA_964475235.1 uncultured Myxococcales bacterium
GTCGATGTAGCTCGTCTCGATTTCTTTCGAGCCCGCCGGCAGCGTCACGAGCAGACCGTCGCGCGCCGTGACGACGCCGTTCGGACGGATGTCCGACACGCCGCGCACGAAGATGCGCTCGACGATCGGATTCGGCGGCGGCGGAGTGAGGTGGTAGAGCACGAGCAGGCCGGCGCCGGCATCGTTGGCCACCTTCGCCGCGTCTTCCGGCGACGTGTGGTAGGTCGGAATGTCGCCGAGAATTCTCGAGTACTGGTTCGAGCCCGCCTTCGCCGCTTCTTCCTGAATGATCTTCACGAGGAAGTTCGCCTGCGCCTCGTGGAAGAGGACGTCCACGCCTTTGCTCGCGGCGACGAGGGAAGTCGACGGCAGCGTGTCGCCGCTGACGGAGACCGAGCGGCCCTTGTAGTCGAAGCGGTAGCCGACGGCCGGCTTGATCGGGTCGTGGTCGACGAGGAACGCGCGCACGACGAGGCCGTTCTCCTCGAGCACGACCTTGCCGGCCGGATCGCCTTTCTCGTCCACCGTGAACGGCATTGCCTGCATGAGGCCCTTCTCGGGATTCATGACCTCGGTGCCGTGATGCGCGGTGCGGTAGCCGCGGTCGAGAGCGTAGGCCTCGCTGAAGCCGGCCACGAGACGCTGCACGCCCTCGGTGCCGTAGACGCGCAGCGGGCCCGGACGCCCGCCGCCCCAGGTCTGCAGGTTGAACTCGCCGAGCTCGGCGATGTGGTCCGAGTGAAAGTGCGTGTAGAAGATCGCGCCGACGCGGTCGGCCGGAATGCGCCAGAGCGCGAAGTTCTTCCACGAGCTCATGCCGGTATCGACGACGTAGAACCTTCCGCCGGCGAAGACCGCGACGCAGGCGCTGGCGCGGTTCGGGTCTGCGAGCGGCGAGGCCGTGCCGCAGGCGAGCGCACGCAGCGCGTCCTCTTCGAAGAGCTGCACCTGCTGGCCTCCGAGGATCTGCGAGGCCGTGCGCCTTACCAGCCAGTCCTGCAGCGGAGCGAAGCGGGTCACGGCGAGAAAGGCGCCGAAACCGACGAACACGAGGGCTACGAGAAGTTGTACGAGACGTCGCATGGTCCTTTGCGTTCTCCCAGCCGCGCGCGGCGCGGCGCAATGAGCGGCCTGCGCGAGGCGCAGGCCCGTGGTCACGGTCGCGGCCCGGCGGTCACCAGGCCGTGTAGCCTCCGTCGACCGGTACGACGACGCCGGTCACATAGCTGGTCGCGGGCGAGGCCAGAAACAGGCACGCGGTGCGGAGCTCTCCTTCGGCGCCGACCCGACCCATCGGATTGCCCGAAGCCATCTTCGATTCGATGCTGCCCCGCACGAGGCTCTCGTGCGTCATCTCGCTCGGGAACCACGACGGCGCGATTCCGTTCACGGTGATGCCGTCGCGCGCCCACTCGACGGCGAGCTGGCGGGTCAGGTTCTCGGCGCCGCCCTTGCTCGCGGCGTAACTGGCCACGCGGAACAGCGAGCTGCCGAGCCGGCCGAAGATCGACGTCACGTTGATGATGCGGCCGCCGCCTGTCTCGCGCATCGTCGCCGCCGCGAGCAGGCAGCACTGGAAGAGCGCGCTCATGTTGAGCGCGACGGTGCGATCCCAGTCGTCGGGCCACTGCTTTTCGGCTCGGCCCGTCGGCGCGATGCCGGCGTTGTTGACGAGAACCCACGGGGCACCGAGGCCGGAGCGCACTTCGGCGAAAGCCTCCTCGAGCCGCTCGCGGTCGGTGATGTCCACTTCGACGGGAAGCACCCGCACGCCGTAGCGATCGCGCAGGGAAGCCGCGACGTTCTGGAGGCGGTCGGCGCGTCGGGCGAGGAGCGCGACGTCGGCGCCGGCACACGCGAGCGCGTCGGCGAACTCGACACCGAGCCCGGAGGATGCGCCGGTAACGACGGCGACTCTTCCGTGCAGGCCGAAGAGGGATTCCACGGAAGCCGGGGCGACGGGCATGCGGGCGGGACCTTAGCCGAGCCTTGCGAGCCTGTCACGGCGGCGGCGTTGTTCTTCGGTGCGGCTGATCACGGGCCGGCCTCGAGCGACGGACGCGGCGACGTGCCGCTTGCACCGGCCACCGGAGGTG
>CAYYVZ010000580.1:0-2069 GCA_964475235.1 uncultured Myxococcales bacterium
GGAGGCTCCGCGTCTCCACGGAGACGGGACGTACGAGGCCAACGAAGGGATCCTGATAAAAACGATCGTGATTACTGCGCGCGGCGCCGTCGCCGACCGCATCGCTGGCGGTGCCCGATGAACTATCGACTCCCGGCCGTGAATATCCGTCGGTTCAGTCGAACGGCGGTGCGTCAGGATCCGTGCTCGTCGAGCCACCCCAGCAGCTCCCGAACGCTTCCCGTGGCGAGAGCGATGCTGGTGTCGGCGGCACCGTAGTAGAGATTGATCGTGTCGCCGTCGTCGCCGAGCGTGTAGCCACACGGGAACGTCACGTTGCCGACGTCACCCGCCTTCTCGTACGGAGCTTCGGGTCCGAAGATCCAGGAATCGCCGCGCAAGAGGCAACGCTCCGGCGCGTCGCGGTCGAGGAGCGCGACGCCGAGACGGTAGAGACAGCCGGAGGGCGTGTGCCGGACCCCGTGGTAGAGCATCAGCCATCCGCGGGGCGTTTCGATGAGCGGCGGGGACAGCCCCACCTTGTTCGCATCCCACCATCCGCCCTTGCGGGCTTCCAACACGACCTTGTGGCCTCCCCAGTTGCGGAGGTCGGGTGAGAACGAGATCCAGATGTGGGCGCCAGAGTCGGCGATGGGACGATGCAGAAGCGCGAAACTGCCGTCGATGCGCCGCGGCAGCAGGGCGGCGTCCTTGTCGTCCGGCTGCATGATCAGGCCGTAGCGCTCGAAAGTCCGGAAGTCCCTGGTGAGGGCGAGCGCCACGCCGGGGCCGCCCTTGCTGAACGCGGTGTAGGCGACGGCGTACTTGCCGAGCTCGTCCACGTAGGTGATGCGCGGATCTTCTATTCCCCAGAGCTCCTCTGGATGGTTCTCCGGGTCGGGTCGCAGCGTCGGCTCCCGATCGACGATCCACCCATCGACGCCGTTCGCCGATCGTGCCGCACAGAGGTGCGAATGCCCGCGGCGGTCCTCGACCCGGCAGAGCAGCAGCGTCGTGCCGTCGAGCAACCTGGTGGCACCGGCATTGAACACGGTGTGCGCCGGGTACGGCCAGTCCTGCGCGGTCAGGATGGGATTGGAACTGCACCGACGGAAGAGCTCGGGATAGTGGGAAGCACCGCTCACTGGGCGCCTTGTGTCATGGGTGTCGTCCGCGAGGCCGCGCGAAACTCGGCGAGAGTGAGCAGGAACGACAGCGTCGATTCGGCGCCCTGATTCTCGTTCATGCGGTCGGCGTGAATGCCGTCGCGGCAGCCGCCGGTCGTAGCGTCGTAGAGCGGCAGCTGGAGATGGTTCTGGCCGAGGAACCATCCGAACGCCCGGCGAGCTTCCCGAACCCAGTCTGCGTCGCCCGTCGTGCGCGCCGCCGCGAGGCAGGCCGCCGCCATCCCGCACGCCTCCACCGGCTGCTGGTCGAACAACGCCTTCGGCGCGCCGCGCCGGTAGAAGCCGTTCGAGCCGATCGGTGCGAACTCTCCGTTCTCCGAACACTGGATGTCGGCGAGCCAGCGCAGCGAACGCAGGCCGGCTTCCGTCATCTCCTCGTTGCGCAGCCAGGCGCCGGACACGATGAGCGCCTGGGGCAGGCGAGCATTCGAGTACGTGACCCGATCCTCGAACCACGGCCAGGCGGGACTGCTCGAGCGCTGAAGCAGACTCAGCAGGCGGTCGGCGAGCGTCGCACCGATCTGCTGCACGTTGCTGTCGCCGTGGAACGCACGCAGGTACTCGTCGATGCCGAGCAGCGCGAACGCCCAGCCGCGCGGACTCGTGAACGCCGGAACCGACGGCAACGCCGCGTGGAACAGCGCTCCGGCGAGCCCCTGCTTGCCTGGATCGCCGGAGCGGCCGACCACGGTGCCGAGGGCCCACAGCGCGCGACCGTGACTGTCGTCCGAGCCGCACTCCTCGACCCACGCCCGCTCGTACGACATGAAATTGCGGAAGCGGCCGCTCTCCGCGTGGAACGCATGGCTGACAAACGCGAGGTATCGCGAGGCGAGCGCCCGGACGCCGGCGGCGTCCTCGGTGCCTCCCTCTTCGACGAGCGCCATGAGCAGCAACGCGCGC
>CAYYVZ010000581.1:0-2054 GCA_964475235.1 uncultured Myxococcales bacterium
TTCGCCGCGCCGATGGCCAAGCGCGTCGCCGATGCGGCGATGCAGGTGCTCGGCGGCTACGGCTACACGCGCGAGTACAAGGTCGAGCGCTTCCTGCGCGATGCGAAACTGAACGAGATCGGCGGCGGCACGCTCGAGAGCCACCAGAAGAACATCACGCGCGACCTGGCGGGATCGAAGGGTTAGTCGACGCCTTCGAACAGCGAATCGATCGTCAGGTCGAGCTTCGGAAGGATCCGGGAGCGAATCTCACCGTTCACGAAGGTGATCCCTTCGTCGCAGTCCGAGCCGTCCCGGCTGAACAGGGTGACCGACCGGGTGCGCGGCGCGACGAGCCAGTACTCATCCACGCCGTTACGCGCGTAAATTCTCTTCTTCTCGGTGCGGTCGTACTTCTCGTTCGGTCGCGACAGCACCTCGACGACGAGATCGGGTACGACTCGCATGAACTGTCCGCTGCGCGGCGCAGGCCCTTGCCGAAGCCGGGCTGTCGATACGAACGAAACGTCGGGCTCGAGCGTATCGCCGGAACGGAACTCATAACCGGCGGACGCGGCGTGCACCTTCCCGAGCTTTCCGCTCCTGACATGACTCTCGAGGCAGAAGATCAGGTTCGTGATGAGCGTGCCGTGCGGATAGTGGGCAGGCGGCGCCATCACGATGGATCCGCCGATAAGCTCGCAGGTTCCCGTCAGGTTCCGCGCGTGCTTGTCGAGCCAGGCTGCGAACTCGGCCTGGGTAAACCGCTCATCGGATCGGAAGGTCGTCTCCATCGTGTTTCCCTGCTCGGTCTACTGCGGACGAGATCGTGCGGATCGCGGTCCCGGCCCCGGGTCATGCCCTCAGAACCGGAATCTAGGTTCACCGCCTGCCGCGATTCAATTACAGTCGGATGATGAATTCCGGGGCGGCGAGGCAGGTGGCCGCGAAATCGCACAGCCACTGGCAGCTCCGAACCTGAACGCCGGTCACCCCGTTTACCCCCGCGTTTCCAGCAGAAACCCCCGCCACCCACTGTGCCGCAGTGCGTAAAAACGTTTGCTCGCACACCCGCCCCGGACCACATTCCGGCGCCTGCGCCGCCGCGTCATCGGGACAGACGGCGGCGCGCCGGAAGGGGCCTGACCAGCGCCTGCCAGCCGCCGGGCAAGACAACAGCGGGAGGACCTTCGGCATGGCCGAAAGCGCAGTCAATTTCTTCAAGGCCGATCTTCGTTCGATCCAGTTCACGCTCTACGAGCACATCAAGGTCCAGCAGCTCTTCGAGAAGGAGTTCTTCAGCCACTTCTCGCAGGAGGAGTGCGACCGCGTGATCGAGCAGACCCACCGGTTCTGCAACGAGGTGCTGGGTCCGCTCAACCAGATCGGCGACCGCCTCGGCTGCCGCTTCGTCGATGGCAAGGTCATCACGCCGGACGGCTACAAGGACGCGTGGGACAAGCTCTGGGAGATGGGACTGCCGAACTGGCGCCTGTCGCTCGACCACGGCGGCTTCCAGGGGCCGTCGTCGATCGGCGTCGCGATCTCGGAGCTTCAGTCCGGCGCGAACACCGCCTTCTCGATGTATCCGGGCCTCACGCACGGCGCGGCCGAGCTCGTCGCGAGCTTCGGCCTGGAGAAGGACCGCGAGAGGTTCCTGCCGCACATGATGAGCGGCCGTTTCGCGGGGACGATGTGTCTGTCCGAGCCGCATGCGGGTAGCGACGTCGGTTCGGCCCGCACGAAGGCCGTCAAGATCCAGGGCAACGAGTACAAGATCACGGGCACCAAGTGCTGGATCTCCGGCGGCGACCAGGATCTCACTGAGAACGTCGTTCACCTCGTGCTCGCACGCGTCGAAGGCGCGCCGGAAGGCACGGGTGGCATCTCGCTCTTCATCGTTCCGAAGCATCGCGTGAACGACGACGGCTCGATCGGTGAGTTCAACAACGTCGTGACCGCCTCCATCGAGCACAAGCTCGGCATCCGCTCGTCGTCGACCGCCGTGCTCAATTTCGGAGAGGGCGGCGACTCGATCGGCTACCTCTGTGGCTCGACCGAGAACGTCGGCATGA
>CAYYVZ010000582.1:0-2033 GCA_964475235.1 uncultured Myxococcales bacterium
GTGCGCAACTACTACACCGAGGCCGTGCGGCTGCAGCTCGAGGACATGTTCGGAGCCGAGGCTCCGTACAACCAGGGCTACTCGGTCTACACCGCCATGCAGCCGCGCCTGCAGGCCCTTGCGGAAGTAGCAGTACGCAACGGCATCGAGCGCATCGACAAGGCGCTCGGCTACCGCGGTCCCGTCGGCCACCTCACGCCCGACGAGCAGGCGCAGCACATCGCGCAGAACAAGGCAGACATCGGCGACGAGCCGCTCGACCCCGAGCGCATTTACCAGGGCGTCGTCACCTCGGTCGCGAGCGGGCGCATCCGCGTGGCGCTCGGTGCGATCGAACAGGACGTCTCGACGTCGGGCGTGCGCTGGAGCTGGACGGTCAAGACGCGCACGTTCCGCACCGGCGACGTCGTCGAGCTGCGCACGCGCGAACCGGCGACGTCCGGGGGCCGCATGCCGCCGCCTCCCGTCGAAGAGGAGCCGGACCTTGCCGAAGGCGAGGAAGCGGATCCCGCTCTTCTTCCGGGCGCGAAGCCCGTGGAGAAGAAGAACGACGAGAAGGCACCGGAGGAAGAGAAGCCGCTGAAGCTCTACCTCGCGCAGACACCGAAGATCGAGGCCGCGCTCGTCGCGATCGACACGGATTCGGGCGGCATCGCGGCGATGGTGGGCGGCTACGACTTCCTCGGCAGCCCTTTCAACCGCGCGCTGCAGGCGATGCGGCAGCCAGGCTCGGCGTTCAAGCCGTTCGTCTACGCAGCGGCGCTCGATCACGGCTACACGGCGGCGAGCATCCTCCAGGACTCACCGGTCGAGTACATGGACCACGACAAGATCTGGGCGCCGCGCAACTACACACGCGACTACAAGGGCCCGATCCGCCTGCGCACCGCGCTCGAGCAGTCGCGCAACGTCGTCTCCGTCAAGCTCGTGGACGCGGTCGGCGTGAAGACGGTCGTCGACTACCTGACACGCTTCCACCTCGACACGAAGTTCGGCCCGAACCTGTCGATCGCGCTCGGCACCACCGAGATGACGCTGCGCGGCCTCACCGAGGGCTACACGACGTTCGCGAACGGCGGCATCAAGGTGGAGCCCGTCGTCATCCGCCGCATCGAGGACAAGGACGGCATCGCGTTCTTCTCCGACGAACCGAAGCGGCGCGAAGTCCTGTCGCCCGACACCGCCGCCGTGATGACGTACATCCTCGAGGGCGTCGTCGAGCGCGGCACCGCGACGAGCGTAAAGGCACTCGACCGCCCCGTCGCCGGCAAGACCGGCACCACGAACGAGCAGCGCGATGCGTGGTTCGTCGGCTACACGCCGAACCTCACGGTCGGCGTGTGGGTGGGCTTCGACGACCAGAACGAGACGATGGGCAAGATGGGCACGGGCGGCCGCGTGGCGGCGCCGATCTGGCTCGATTTCATGAAGCCGGCGCTGGCCGGCACGCCGGTGCGCGACTTCGAGATTCCCGAAGAGATCAGCTGCGTGAACATCGATCCGTACTCCGGCAAGCGCGCCGGCGAGTGGACGTCGAAGCCTCTCCTCGAATGTTTCAAGAAGGGAACCGAGCCGGGCACCTACGTGGCATCGGCCACGAGCGACGACGGCTCGACGATCTGGAGCGACTCGGACACGCCGTCGCCGCCGGACACCAACTTCAATCCGCCGCCGGGCGACTTCGAGCCGCCGCAGGGTTCGTCGCGCGCCGGGATCATCGACGATGCGTACCGCCAGCTCGGAGACCCGCGCTGGCCTGCCGCGCGCGACGGCGAAGGCCGCATCGACGACCGCTGGGCGAACGAACAGCCGCAGCAGGCAGAGCGGCCGCGCCTTCGCGCCGAAGCGGTCGAGACCGACCGCGGCACCGAGGTGCGGCTCTATCGCGATTCGGCTCCACCGCCTGCCGGCGGTCTGCCGCCCGGCGTCCAGCCGTCTCCTTCCGACGTGCGTCCGGGATCCGACTGGGCCGCGCCGGCGCAGCCCGCGCGCGAGCCTGCACCGTTCGCATGGCCGCGCGATGCCGCGCCGCC
>CAYYVZ010000583.1:0-2033 GCA_964475235.1 uncultured Myxococcales bacterium
CAGAGGGAGTGCGGGATCGAGGCCCTTCAAGCAGCAACGGCTCAGGCAAAGGTGCTAAGTGGTGACGGGGCAGCAAAAAAGCCGCAACGACTCAGGCGAAGGGGCGAAGCGGTGACGGGGCCGCAAAAAGCAGCAACGACTCAGGCGAAGGGGCGAAGCAATGACGGGGCAGCAACGAAGCGAGCAAACAGCCACAAGGAATGTATGGAACCAATTCGCCCATATACAATCTGTCCAACAGAATGCGTGTATCCGCAAAAGATTGGAGAGTTGGATTTGAAAAACACAGCCAGTAGTACCTTAAAGTTTGGTGCGGCCTTGCTTTTGGCCTCATCGCCAGCTGTAGCTCAGCAACTGTCTGCCCATGTACATGGCGCCGCGCGTTTGGAGGTGATTGCGCAGGGTACCGAGCTGAGTGTGTCTTTGCTTTCCCCCTTGGACAATTGGGTGGGGTTTGAGCATGCGCCCCGCAATCCAGCGCAGAAAGCCGCGATTGAGAAAGTCAAATCAGACATTGCAGCGAAAGAGCTAATAGCGTTTAACCCCGAGGCCTTGTGCAAACTAAAGCGGGCAGATTTTGAACCAGGCTTGCCAAAGACTCAATCGCAAAAAGGGGATGAGCATGCTGAATCTGAAGCGAGTTGGGAGTTCCATTGTGAGCAACCGGATTTACTGAAGTTGTTGCGGTTGCCGCTGTTCAAGGCATACCCGCGATTTGCAAAAATTGATGCGGCTGCAGCGGATGCGGATGGGCAGTCTGCTGCGACTTTGACCGCGAAATCCCCCACCATGCGTTTGCCATGAATGTGTTGGAATGCAAGGGGGTGGAGTTTCGCTACCCCAAGGCCACTTCGGGGTTGGAGATTAAGCACTTCGAGCTTAAAGCCGGGGAATCAGTCTTTTTGACAGGTCCAAGCGGCAGCGGTAAAACCACTTTCTTGAATTTGTGCGCAGGTGTTTTGTTGCCGCAAAAAGGTAGCATTGAGCTGATGGGAAAGCCGTTTCACCGTTTGAGAGAGGGCCAGCGTGACCGCCTGCGCGTGGACCACATTGGATTTGTTTTTCAGCAGTTTAATTTGCTGCCGTATTTGTCGGTGCTGGACAACGTCTTACTACCTGCGCATTTCTCAAAACACCGAAGAGGCAATGCATTGCCCAAGTCAGCCCATGACTTAGTAAGTCACTCAATAAATGCTTCTGCGCAGAAAATTCTATCCGAGTTGGGCTTACAGGGCTTGGCTGAGCGCAAAGCCGCGCATTTGTCGGTGGGGCAGCAGCAGCGGGTGGCAGTGGCACGCGCTTTACTGGGCAAACCAGATTTAATTATTGCGGATGAGCCAAGCTCTGCGCTTGATGATGACAATCAGCGCCAATTTATGAATTTGTTGCTAGAGCAATGCCACAACACCGGTGCAGCCCTGATGATGGTCAGCCATGATTTGCGTTTGGGTGAGTATTTCCAAAGGCATGAAAAGGTGGGCTTAGTATGAGTGTGCGCCACTTGTTGAAGTTGGTTTTTTACAGTGCTGTAAGCCGCAGGTCCAGCTTGTCACTTTTGCTGGTGTGCGTGGCCACTTCAGCCACTTTGTTGTTGAGTTTGGATTTGATTCGCCAAAGTGCGAAGCAAAGTTTTGCGCAAAGCGTATCGGGCACTGATTTGATTGTGGGTGGACCCGGCAGTCCTATGGGTTTGATGTTGTACAGCGTTTTTAGATTGGGTGAGCCCGCGCGCGAGTTACCTTATTCTGCTCTGGATTTTATTCGGAAAGACAAGCGTGTGGCTTGGGCTCTTCCCATGAGCCTTGGGGACTCCTACCAGGGGTATCCGGTTTTGGGTACAGATGCCACTTACTTTCAGCATTTTAAATATGGGGCCAAGCAGCCGCTGACTTTTGCCCAAGGCAAGCCGTTTGAGAATTATTCGGTGGGTGAGCCGGTGGAGAATCTTTATGGAGCGGTCCTAGGCAGCGAGGTGGCCAAGCGCCTGAAGCACGGTTTGGGTGATGAATTGGAACTGTCGCATGGCCTAAGCT
>CAYYVZ010000584.1:0-2027 GCA_964475235.1 uncultured Myxococcales bacterium
GGTCGAGGTTGGCGGCGATCACCTGCTCGAACGGGACGAACCCGCGCGTGCCCGGAACCGGAATCCAGCGCGGCTTGTTCGTGGGCACTTTGAGGCGCACGAAGCGTTCGCGCCGTCCCGCCGCGTCCGGAACCTGGATCGCCATGTTGAGCCCCTGTCCGCTGATGAACGGAATGGGATGCTCGGCATCGACGGCAAGCGGCGTGAGGATCGGGACGATGTTGGCCGCGAAGTCCTCGCGGATGGCGGCGCGCTGCCGCTCGTCGAGCTGCGCGTGCTCGAAGATCGGGATGCCGGCGGCGGCGAGCGCTGGCCGGATCTCGTCGCGCATGAGCGCAGCGAGAACCTGCATCTGGTCGCGAATTTCCGCGCGGCACGCGGCGAGCTCTTCGGCGGGCGTACGCCCGTCGGGCGACAGCCGCGTGCTGTTTCGCGCCACCTGCTGCTCGAGGCCGCCCATGCGCTTCATGAAGAACTCGTCGTGAAGCATGCCGAGGATGCCGACGAACTTGACGCGCTCGAGAAGGGGAAGCTCGGGATCGCGCGCGAGGTCGAGCACCCGCCGTGCGAACGCGAGCCAGCTGAGCTCGCGATTGATGGACGCGGCCGGGGAATCGAGCGGAACCGGGGGGGGGGGGGGGGGACTGTCCATCGCTTGTGCCGGGCCCGACATCGCAGCGACTATATCCGGACCGTCGGCGCGATCACCCGACGCGGGGATCGGCGACGTACCTGGCGATTTCGGGCTGCCGGGCGCAGCGGGCGGCGAACCTTGGCAGGCGAGTGTTCACGCCGTGTTAGCGCCGCGTTCGGGGACGGGGACAGGTTTTCGGCGGCTCGGCACGAATCGTCGTCCCGACGTCCTTGCGCGCGCGGCGCCGGCCGTGGCACACGGGACGATCGTGCCGGCGCGCCGAGGCCGGCAGGGGAAGGAGCACACGACATGCCCGTCGAGCTGATCGCCAACTTTCTGCCCATCGACGATCGTATCGGCACGGCCGGCCAGCCGAGCGAATCCGAGCTTCGCGAAGCCGCTGCCGACGGCTACAAGGCGGTCGTCAACCTGGGTCTTCTCGATCCGCGCTACTGCCTCGCCGACGAAGCGGGGCTCGTGGGCTCGCTCGGCCTTCGTTACCACCACATCCCCGTGCCGTTCGACGCGCCGGCGGTGGAACACTTCCGCGCGTTCCTCGCAGCGATGGACGAGTGCGCCGGCGGGCGCGTGCTGGTGCACTGCGCCGCCAACTACCGCGTCTCCAGCTTCATGGCGCTCTACGGCGAGATGAAGCTCGGCTGGACGCGCGAGCAGGGCGATGCGCACGCGCGCAGGCTCTGGCCTCTCAACGACGTCTGGGCCGGCTTCCTGGAGCGGTGCCGCGCCGAGGTCGTCGACGCGAAGTCGTAAAGCGACGGCGACAGGTACATGTACAGGTGCATGAGCCTGTCCCCGCTTTCAGATGAGGCGAGTCGATGAAGCTCGACGCCGCCGACGAAGCCGACCTGCGCTACGCGAAGGATCTTCTCGAGCATCCGAGCCTCGCGGCCCGTATGGCGGGTGCGCTCGGCAAGCCGATCGAGCGCGGCCTCGGCGCGCTGCCGCCGGGTGCGAGCGAGATGGTCGCAGCGGCGACGCGCAAGTCGCTCGACGCGGCGCTGCAGTTCGCGGTCTCGTCCATGGACGACCGGCGCCGCGACTCGGTGGACTGGGCCCACAAGCTCGCGCTCGCGATGACAGGCGCCGCCGGAGGCATGTTCGGCCTGCCGGCGCTGGCGGTCGAGCTGCCGCTGTCGACGACGATCATGCTGCGCTCGATCGCCGACATCGCGCGCAGCGAGGGCGAGCTCGTCAAGACCGCCGAGTCCAAGCTCGCGTGCCTCGAGGTGTTCGCGCTCGGCGGAAGACAGTCCGGAGACGATGCGAGCGAATCGGCCTACTTCGCCGTGAGGCTCGCGCTGGCGAAGGCACTGTCGGAAGCGGCCCAGCATCTTGCCGGGCAGGGCATGACGGGCGTCGCGGTGCCGGCGAT
>CAYYVZ010000585.1:0-2023 GCA_964475235.1 uncultured Myxococcales bacterium
GCTTCAGCGGTAGGCTGCGCCGTGCACACCACGCTGCCGGCAGGCCTGGCCTACACCACGGCTGAGCTGAGCATCAACCTGGTGCGTGGCGCCAAGCTGAACAGCGGTCCGCTGCGCGCTGAAGGGCGGGTGCTGCACAGCGGGCGCCAACTGGCCACCGCCGAAGGCAAGCTCTACGGCCCGGACGGCAAGCTGTATGCCCATGCCACCACCACCTGCCTGGTCTTCGAATTGCCCCCCGCCAAATGAGAATCCTGCACACCATGCTGCGCGTCGGCAACCTGCAGCGCGCGATTGATTTTTATACCCAGGTGCTGGGCATGCAACTGCTGCGGACTTCTGAAAACCCGCAGTACAAATACACCCTGGCTTTTCTCGGTTACGGCCACAACCCGGAGCATGCCGAGCTGGAGCTGACCTACAACTGGGGCGTCGAACAATACGAGCTGGGCAGTGCCTACGGCCATATTGCGATTGGCGTGCCTGACGCCTATGCTGCCGTCGAGAAGATCAAGGCGGCAGGCGGCCACGTGACCCGCGAGGCTGGCCCGGTGGCCGGTGGCAGCACAGTGATTGCTTTTGTCACCGATCCGGATGGCTACAAGATCGAATTAATACAAGAAAAATCAACAACTTCCGACGACAGACGCCATTCAGACGCCAAAAACACCGATCCGCTGCGCAGCGCGTAGCAGATGAGCAACAAAAGCCCGCACAAGCGGGCTTTTGTTTGTCCGGTGACGGCATGCAGCCATGGCGACCAACTTCCGCTCCATCGGCTTGGTGGCCTCCATCCCGCCTGGTCGCCCCCCCGCGGGGTTACCACCTGTTTCGGTAATTCGTATTGCGACTTACTATACGGACCTAAGGAGGCCTCGATGGAGCGAGCCACGAAGTCGGTGTCAATCAGCTTCCGGGTGTCGCCACTGGTGAAGCGCTGCCTGGAAGAAGCAGCAGCGCGCGAACAGCGGTCGCAGACCAATATGTTGGAGAAGCTGGTACTCGACTACTGTCGCACTTACTCGCTCGCCTGCCTCGCCGAAGAACCTATATGCAACAACGTGCCCAGGGAGAAATAGCATGGTCATACAGTCACAAAGGGATAGGCCAACAAGAGCAGACGGAGGATGGGGCCGGTTCTAATGACGCCCCCGTCGAAGCTGTCCATTACCCGGCGCATCCGCGCCCTTGGCCAAGTCACTGAGCGTTGCAAATGCGACGCGTCAACGCTTGTCGGGACAGTGCTTCGCCTTTGGTGCAAGACCGCTTTCCCGGCACTCCCACAGCCCTCCTTACCTTATTCGAAGGTGCTCGCTGCGGAGCCCCAGATTGCGGCTTTCGTGGCACTGCTGGGTCAGCTGAGCTACCTTGAGGCGACGTACTGGCTGAGTTCCGCCTACGCCGTACTGGCCGACGAGGACTACCGCAAGAGCCTGGCAATGTTCTTTACGCCGGCGTCGCTGACAGAGGGCCTACTCGAAGACCTTGCCGCGCAGGGCGTCGACTTTGGGAGCGGGAGCTTCCCGATCCATCGATACAAGACCTTGGGCATCGCCTGCAAATGTCAAAGGTTTTGTATCGGGGCCTGGCGGCCACCGGGAACTTGCCATCCCTCTGGCGAGCTCGTCGGCGGCCTGAAATACGTGTACTCGCCCGCCTATACCGATGCACCTAAGCCCGACAGGCCCCGACAACAAGCGCCGCTGCGACTGAACAGCACTCGGCGCTTCCTACCTGCACCACTCGATCAAACCATTCTTCACCCAGAAGTGGCAGGAGCATGCTCGGTGCTGATGAACCGAGGGGAAGAGCGTCGGCCTGCCCCAGAAGTCGGTTTCGACCGACCACCGGGGCCGTCGATCCGGGTTGAGCGAAAGCGAGATCTGCACCCCACAACCTCCCGGGCAGCTCATGCAAGCCCATTTCTTGACGCCGCTGTCAATGACCAGCCACAGCTCGCCAGGCGGCACCGGACTCTTGCCCGGATGCTGCGTGACCGGTGAAACGAGCAGGTCGTAGTGCA
>CAYYVZ010000586.1:0-2017 GCA_964475235.1 uncultured Myxococcales bacterium
GTCGGCGCCGGACGCAGCAGCAGCATCGATGGCGGCGGCGTTCGCGGACACGGCGAACGCGACCCGGCCTATCTCGGTGGACGCCTCGACCTGCAGGCCGTTCTGGGCGTATTCCTCGAACGACGCGATGTCGAGGGTCCGGTCGTTCGCCGTCGCGACGATGCGATTCGACCACCGCCCGTCGTCGGGGCCACCGTAGATCGTCACCGAAATGTAGACGGCGTCCGTGCGCCGGCCGCGCAGCACGTAGCCGCGGCGCGGATCGAGGGCCGCGTAGTGGTAGACCGCGTCGGCGTTGTCGCCGCCGAACTTTCGCGTGGGTCCCACGAGGGACACCATCTCCGGTCTCGCCGTGTCGGCCCACAGGAAGCAGTCGAGTGCGACGGACAGGATCTCGGTCAGCCAGCGGTAGCCTTCGACCTCGGAGACCGCATCGCCAACTGCGCGAAACCCCTCGGTGAAATTCGCATCGGCTCCCTTGAGCAGGTCGAGCAGCTCGTGAAATGCGGCGGAAGTCTCGGGCGCAAGCTTCGACATCTGGCGTCTCCTTTCGCGTGAACGCAGCGACTCATGCGGCCGTGGCGAGGCTGAGGCAACGCGATTCGAGGGTTTTACCCGCGCGTCTCGTCGTGTATGGAACCGGATGGCCAAGCGGCCAAATCACAGTTCAACGGAGATGGAAGTGTCATGAAGATCGGTGTTGTCGGAGCCACGGGGCAGGTCGGAGGCGTGATGCGCGCCGTCCTCGCCCAGCGCAAGTTTCCCCTGAGCGGGATCCGCTTCTTCGCCTCGGCGAGATCGGCGGGCACGAAACTGCCGTGGGGTTCCGGTGAGATCACGGTCGAGGACGCTTCGACGGCCGATCCGACGGGCCTCGACGTCGCGCTGTTTTCGGCGGGCGGCGCGAGCTCGAAGGCGCTCGCGCCGAAGTTCGCCGCCGCCGGCGTCATGGTGATCGACAACTCGTCGGCCTGGCGCATGGACCCGGACGTCCCGCTCATCGTGAGCGAGGTGAACCCCGGCGAGATCGCCAACGCGCGCAAGAAGATCATCGCGAACCCGAACTGCACCACGATGGCGGCGATGCCGGTGCTCAAGCCCCTCCACGACGAGGCGGGCCTCGTGCGCGTGGTGGCCAGCACCTACCAGGCCGTGAGCGGCGGCGGCCTCGCCGGCGTCGACGAGCTCGACAGGCAGGCGCGCGCCGGTGCCGCCAGCGCCCGCGACCTCACCTACGACGGCGAGGCCGTCTCGATGCCGGCTCCGTCGAAGTTCACCAAGACGATCGCGTTCAACGTGCTGCCCTACGCCGGCAGCTACGCCGCCGACGGCTCCCAGGAAACCGACGAGGAACAGAAGCTGCGCAACGAGAGCCGCAAGATCCTGGCGATCCCCGGCCTGCGCGTGAGCGGCACCTGCGTGCGCGTCCCGGTCTTCACCGGCCACTCCCTCAGCCTGAACCTCGAGTTCGACCGGCCGATCACGGCCGCGCGCGCGACCGAGCTGCTCGGCAAGGCCCCCGGCGTCCAGCTGATGGACGTTCCCACGCCCCTCGAAGCGGCCGGCAAGGACCCGAGCTACGTAGGCCGCATCCGCCAGGACACGTCGGTGGAAGGCGGCAAAGGCCTCGTCCTCTTCGTCAGCAACGACAACCTGCGAAAAGGCGCCGCCCTCAACGCCGTTCAGATCGCCGAGCTCCTGATCGGCCGGTAGTAGCGCCGACTCGAAACGGGAACCGATCGAAGGGCCGGGTCACGAAAGTGACCCGGCCCTTTCTCGTTTCAGCGCACCACAAGCGACGCGCGAAGCGCGAGCGATTCACGAGCAAGTGATCGACGCCGCTCTATCCGGCCTATGCGCGTCCCGCCCCCCGCGCCACGAAATAGGCCCGGTCACGCAAGTGACCGGGCCTTTTTCTGTGGCCCACGGCCCTCTTCACGAGGGCCGTGGGCTGTACCTCAACGCTCGGCGTCGTCGATCGAGCTCGCAGTCGAGATCGTCCCGACCCTGTCGACGA
>CAYYVZ010000587.1:0-1293 GCA_964475235.1 uncultured Myxococcales bacterium
TGACATGAAGCTGCGTTCGCTCGAACTCGCCAATTTCCGGAAGTTTCGTAGGCCCGTCACGCTCTCCGGGTTCACAGACGGTCTCAACATCCTGGTCGAGCCCAACGAGACCGGCAAGTCCACTCTGCTGGAAGCGCTGCGCGCGGCCTTCTTCATCCGCTACTCGGCGAAGACGGAGCTTGTCCGCTCCTACGTTCCGATCGGCGACGACGTCGCGCCGCGCGTCTCCATCGGCTTCGACGTGGGCGGGCAGGCCTGGACGCTCGAGAAGCAGTTCATGAAGGCTGCCAGCGTTCGGCTTAGCGGACCGTCAGGCCGCAAGGAGAGCGAATCCGCCGAGGATGCGCTGCAGCAGCTTCTCGGCTTCGAACGGGGCAACAACCGGGGAACCGACAACGACGTCCGAGGGCCGCTCGGCATGCTCTGGGTCGAGCAGATGAAGGGCCTCGAGATCGAGAGTCCCAATCGGATCGTGCGCGATTCCGTGCGCAGCGTGCTGGAGGCGGAGGTCGGTGCCGTGACGGGCGGCCGTCGGTTCGACGCGATCCGCAGCAGCGTGGAGATCGCGTACGGCAAGCTGCGGACCGCCGCCACGGGTAGATCCAGAGGCGATCTCGCCGAAGCCGAGGCGCGCCTCGTCCTGGCCACCGCGGCTCGCCAAAGCGCCGAAGGTTCGTTCCGCGAGTACGAGCAGTCCCTCAGCGATCTGGACAACGCAAGGGCTCGGCTCCGGATCGTCGAGCGCGATCTCGTGGATCCGGAATCGCTCGAACAGCGCAGGGCGCTGGAGGCAGACTCCAAGCTGGCCGAGACCGCCTCCCTCCGGTCCGCCACAGCCGAGGCTCAGTTCGACCGCGCCGACGAGTTGGCGAAGGGGGCCGCGTCCCGGATCGAGCGCCTCGATGCGGCGGAGGCGCGGATCGACGCGGCGAACCGCGAACTCGCTTCTCGTCTCTCCTCGAGAGCGGACGCGCTCGCTCGCGCGGAAACGGCCAGCCTGGACGAGAGAAGGCAGCGCGAAGCCATGGGTGAAGCGCGCGGCGCGCGCGAGGCGGCGGAGGCTTCGCTCGCCGCCGCCAGGGATGTCGCGCGCGCGTTTGCGGCAGCGGCGGCGGCGCGGCGCGCGATCGAGTCGCGCACGGCGCTGAGGGAGCTTGAGACGCGCGAGCGGGAGCTGCTCGGCGAGACGGCGCTCGCGCTCGATCGCGGATCGCTGGACGAGGCTGCGAGGCTGGAGCGCCAAGAGATCGCGGCGCTCGCCCGGTTCGAGGCCGGCACCGTCAAGATCCAGTT
>CAYYVZ010000587.1:1303-2011 GCA_964475235.1 uncultured Myxococcales bacterium
ACGCGAGCCGCGCGGCGAGCATCGGCATCGTCGCGACCACGCGGTTCGAACTTGGAGACGCCGGCAGCATCGTCGTACGTCCTCCCCAGGCTTCCGGTCGCTCGATCGAAGCGGATCTGGCCACGGCACGGCAGAATCTGGCCGCGCACCTTCGCTCGCTCGGAATCGCCTCCCATGCCGCCGGCCTCGCCCGGGCCGAGCGTGCCGACAGTGCGGAGCGCGAGCTTCGAGCGCTGAGATCGCAGATGGCCGCCGCATGCCCCGGGGATCCGACGATCGGGCTCGCTCCGGGTGCCGACGCCCTGCGGGCCTTCGTCGAAGGCCTCGACGTCGGCGAAGCGGAGCCACTCACCCCACCCCAGGACACGGAGGCGCTGGAGGCGGCGTTGGCGAAGGCCAGACTGTTGGAGGTTTCGGCCGCCGCGAGGCACGACGAAGCGCGCGGCGCCCTGTCGAAGGCGGAGAACCTGCTCGCGACGGCGGAGGCCAATCTCGCCGCCGCCACGCGCGAGCGGGACGCAGCCGTGGAAAGTCTCGGGGTCGCCTTCGAGGGCGAAGACCGCGCGGCCCTTCAGGAGAACCTGGCGGAAACGCAGAGGGACCATGCCGCCAAGCTCGAAGCTCTCGAGCAGGCCCGCATGGGGGCCAGGGCATTCGACCTCGCGGCGATCAGGCGCCGCATCGACAACCTCGATCGGGCGAACGCCC
>CAYYVZ010000588.1:0-2005 GCA_964475235.1 uncultured Myxococcales bacterium
CCGGCGCTGCGCGCGTCACGGCTGTCGCCCATGGAGGCGCTTCGCCATGAGTGAGCGCCCGGCAATGGGGCACCCGATGGCAAGCCGGCGCGGCCTGTCGGTCGGGCATCGCTTCCCCGCACGAGCGCTTGTCGCGGCTGTCTCTCTCGCCTGCGCCTCGTGCCTGAAAGTCGGCCCCGACTTCGAGCAGCCCGCTTCGGTGCTTCCGTCCGACTGGTCCGCGCCGCTCGCCGCCCAGGTCGCGGCCGGACCGGCGCCCGATCCGGCGTGGTGGGCCGCCTTTGGCGATCCCGTGCTCGACGACCTCGTCGCCCGTTCGATCTCCGGCAATCGCGACGTCGTGAGGGCGGTGGCCCAGGTGCGCGCCGCGCGGGCGGCGAAGCGCGGTGCAGCGGCCGCGTATTTTCCGACTCTCGATGCGAGCGCGGGCTACCAGCGCCGGCAGCTGTCCTCGTCTGCGGATTCGAGCACCGATCCCGACACCGAGCCGACCGCGGACCGGAATCGCGTGCGCGACGACTTCTCGGCCGGCTTCGACTCGGCGTGGGAGATCGACCTTTTCGGCGGGATCCGCCGCTCGAACGAGCAGGCTGCGCGCGAGCTCGAAGCCGCGGGCGCCGATCTCGACGCGATTCTCGTGAGCGTGCTGGCGGAGCTTGCCGGCAACTACGTCGAATTTCGCTCCCTGCAGGCGCGCATCCAGGTTGCGGAGGACAATGCGCGAAGCCAGGCAGAGACCCTCGATCTCACGCGCTGGCGCTTCGACGCCGGCCTCGTCGGCGCCCTCGACGTCGAGCAGGCGACCTACAACCTCGCGCAGACGCGCGCACGCGTCCCCGAGCTGCGAACCCAGCTGGATGCGGCTTCGAACCGCGTCGCCGTGCTGCTCGGCGAGCCGGCCGGCAATGTCCGCGGCGATCTCGCGCGGCGAACTCCGGTTCCGGCGCCTCCGCAAGGCGTGGCGATCGGCCTTCCCGCCGACCTCGTCCGGCGCCGTCCCGACGTCGTGGCGGCAGAGCGGCGACTCGCTGCCGCGACGGCGGCCATTGGCGTCGCGACGGCCGACCTGTACCCGAAGCTCAGTCTGAGCGGCACGTTTGAAGTATCGGCCAGCGACGTGGCGAGGCTCGACAGCGCGGCTGCGCGCGGATTCTCGGTGGGACCGACGCTGCGCTGGAACATTTTCTCGGGAGGGCGGCTGCGCGCGCTGGTCGCGCAGCGTTCGGCCGAGGCGGATGCTGCGCTCGCGGCGTGGGAAGGGACGGTTCTGGTTGCGTTCGAGGAAGCGCAGAACGCGCTCACGGCGTTCGCCGAGGAACAGCTCCGTCTCGAGCGCCTCGCGGAAGCGCGGGCCGCCGCACGCAAGGCCCAGGAACTGGCGCGCATGCAGTACGAGAGCGGGGTGCTCGACTTCCAGCGCGTCCTCGAGGCCGAGCGTGCGACGCTCACGTTCGAGGAGTCGTATGCCGTCAGCCAGGCGCAGGTGACCTCCCACCTCGTCGCACTCTACAAGGCGCTCGGAGGCGGGTGGGAGATGGCGGATTGCAGCGGCGATTCGTGCCGGGCCGGCCATCGGCCGCCGCCTTCCTGACTCCGAACCGGAATGCGCGACGGAATACGACCTATCCCGCCGCCATGATCTCCGTGCGCGTCGCGAGGCTTTCGACCGCCGGCACTCGCGCGCGCAGCGCCGCCATGCCGTCGTTCTCCTCGCGATCGACGACCGTCACGATGAGCGCGACCTTCGCGCCCGCCGCCTCGACGGCATCGATGGCCATGAGCGTCGAGCCTCCCGTCGTCACGACGTCCTCGACCAGCGCGATGCGCGCGCCGGTACGAAAACGGCCGTCGAGCTTCTGCGACGTGCCGTGGTCTTTCACTTCCTTGCGAACGAAGAAGCCGTCAAGCGCATAGCCGCGCCCGGCCGCAGCCGACAGCGCGACGCTCACGAGCGGCACGGCGCCGACGGCCATGCCGCCGACGAGCTCGATTCCGTGGGCCTCGA
>CAYYVZ010000589.1:0-1989 GCA_964475235.1 uncultured Myxococcales bacterium
AGCAACTCGAAGCGAAGCTCGGCCACACCGATCGACCGCACCTCGAGGTCGGGGCTGGCGAGCGCACGCGCCACGATATCGTCGAACGTCTCGTCGTCGGGAATGGGAACACCGCCGACGCGAAACGAAGCGATGCCGGCAACCGTCGCGACGATTTCGGAGGAATCCTCACGGGCGCGCGCGAGGCACGCCCGCATTTCCTCGGTCGCGCGCCGCCCGGCAAACGCGCGGCCGAGCACCTGCAGCAGCTTCGCGCGCGACACCGGCTCGAGGTCGGTCGAACCGGCGAGCGTGCCGAGCAGGTTGGCGGCCAGGCTCCAGTCTTCGAAAGCGGCACCGGTGGGGCGCGCGAGGACGCGGTCGATCGCGTCGAGAACGAAGGCGCGGTGCTCGGGCTTCGCGCGCGCGACGGCGCGCGTGAGCGAGCCGAGGGCCTCCGCCGGCGGCCCGTCCACGAGGAGCTCGCACGCCGCCCGGCACAGGCCTTCGTCGGGGCCCTCGAGGTTGCGCCGCAGCATGCGCAGCGTGCCCGCGTTGAGCATGTCCCCGAGCATGTCGTCGCCCTCGTCGTTGGCCTGCCGGATGCGCGCGGCCTCGAGGAGGAGATTCGGATAGTTGCGCCACAGCAGCAGCGCGAGCCCCATCCACATGGCAGCGATCGGGATCGCCACGAACGCGACGGCCTCCGCCGGTGCGAGCGCGACGACTCCGAGCACGGCGAGGCTGCCGACCGCCGCGCCGAACCGCTTGGCCGGCCCCTGCACCACGTTGTTGGCCGCGATGCGCACGCGCTGGGGAAGCAGGTTGCCGAGAATGCGAAGCGCCGGCTCGTAGATCGTGTGGTCGATCACGCTCGTGCTCATCTGAGCCGGCATCGCCGTCGCGAGGCTGAAGCGGATACCGAGACCGGAGAAGCCCAGAAGATACGCGGCCGGCGCCAGCGTTGCGGCGGCCGGCACGCCGATCAGGCGGAACAGGGCGGCGCTACCGCCGATCTGCACGGCGATCACGCCGACGTTGATCCAGCCGCGCAGCTGGCCGTACAGCGCGAGCAGGCGCTGCTCGCCGTCGGCCGTCTGCGTGGCCAGGTCGGCCGCGCGCGAAAACTCGAAGTAGAGCATCGGGCCGAGCACCCCCGCGAGGAAGCTCGTCGCGACGAGCATGCGAAACAGCGAGCTCTCGCGCCAGAAGCCGCGCAAGGGCGGCGCCTGCTCGGGGATCGCCACTCGCGAGCCGGGCCGGAGCAGGCGAAGCGGCGCGCTGTGCCCGAGCGGAATCGCCGTGACGGCGGCAACGGCGAAGACGGCCGCCGCGATCGCGAGCAGCGAGGGAATGCCGAGCAGGCGTCCGATCGGTCCCGACAGAAAGCTGCCCGCGATCGTCCCGAGCGTGCCGCCGGCCGTCATCAGTGCGACCAGGCGCTTGCTCTGGCGGCTCGTCATCAGCGAGGCGACGACGCCCCAGAAGAGCAGCAGCGCGATCACGTCGATCTGCTTCGAGACGATGACGAGGGTGGTCGCGATGCCTGGCGCCTCCTCGATCACGAGCAGCCACATCAGAAACAGCAGCGCCGAGAGCGTTGCGAAGGCGTACGGAAGGAAGCGGCGCCGGTCGAACCGAAGGATCAGCTTGCCGGCCGCGAACGTGGTGGCCGTCAGAAGCAGCGAGTTCGCGAGGAAGACGATCGGCAGGTAGTCGATTCCGACGCGCTTCAGGAAGAGCGTGTCGGAGACGTTCGATACTCCGACCGAAGCCGATTCGATCAGGAACAGCGCGGCGGCGGACCAGAGAACGATCCGTCCCTCACCCGGCTCGACGGCCAGTGCGCGCCGAAGCCGTTGCAGAAGCGGGTGCATCGCCTCAGGCCGGGGCCGGGGCCCCGGCGCCGGCAGCAGCGGTCATGGGCGAGTAGCTGCGCGCGATCGGGCGTGCCAGCGCGAGCCAGGTCCCCCCGGGTACCGGGGGGCGGCCGACGAGCGCCGGGGTCGC
>CAYYVZ010000590.1:0-1979 GCA_964475235.1 uncultured Myxococcales bacterium
CGGCGATCTCGGCGACGCGCTGCGGCTTGTCCCGGATCGATACAACCCCTCCGCTGGGGCGCTCTCTTCCTGTTCCGTGATTTCGGTCCAGGTGGCTGGTTTCATGTGGTTTTTTTATCGTCTGCGTTTTGGCCCGCGCATTGCTTTGGGGCCCCCATCGCTCCTGTCCCAGCCGGCGACAATGCCGGCGGAACAGCAACTCGAAGGGGAGTTCCAATGTCGACATTCCGCATTCTGGCATTCCGACGACGCTCGGATGGAACACGCAGACAGGATCAGCAGGAAAGCGCACGCGCGCTGGAACCGTCGATCGAGGCTTCTCCCGCCGCCCATGAGGCGATCGGACGAGCCCTTCAGGATCTGGGTGCCTTGGGTCGCGAAGTAGCCAACGACGGTCTCATGGCGCAGATCGAGAAGCTGCGCGGCGACATCGCCGGCGACATGGAGCGGCTGATGCGGATGAGTCGCAATCCACAGTCCTGAGGCGGGTCGCGAGACCCACGGACCGTCACCGTCCGAGACGAAATAGGCAGGAGGTTCTATGGGAGCGTTCCCCGGCGCGCTTTGCGAAGGCAAGACGTTCGATCACGACCGATTTCAGCCCGTCGAATCCGTGCCAGACGGGGTGGAGGCTACGTGGGACTGGGATTTCCAATCCGACACCGTCGTCGGGTCCGACGGCTTCTTCCGCCTGCTCGGGGTCCCGCGCACGCGTTTCGGAGGAACCATCGGAGCGTTCCTGGCCGAGATTCGGGGTGAGGACCGCCTCGAAGCATGGAACGCGCTCGAGGCCGCACGGAGGAACGGAACGACACCGTGCGCGCATTTCCGGCTGCACTCCGCTGAAGGGACGATTGTGGCGATGTACTGCCGCCGGCCCATCGAGTTGGACGCCGGTGGCCGTCCTTCGAGGATGAAGGCCTGTCTCGTCAACGTGACCCATCTCTGGCGGGGGTTCGACAGGGTCCGCCAGCGGATGACGGACCTGGAAGACGAGGTACGGTTCGAACGGGAGCGCTTCGATCGGCTCGTCCACGACGTGGAGATCTTGAATTCCACGATCTCGCACGACCTGAGGCAGCCGGTCCGCGCCGTGCACGGCTTCGTCGAGTTGCTGCGCGAAGAACTGGCGGACGTCCTCGACGACACCTCGCGTGACCACCTCGAGCGGATCCGCGCAGGAGCCGTCCGCGTCAACAAGATGATGGACGGCCTGCTCACGCTCTCGAGAATCCATGTCATGCCGATGGTGTGCAACACCGTGGACATGAGCGCCATGTGCCGCGACATCGCCGACGGGCTCGAGACGGACTACCCGAGACGCAACGTGGAGTTTCGCGTCCAGAGCGGAATCCTCGCCAGAGGAGACTGCCGCATGCTCCGAACGATGCTCGAGAGCCTGCTGGACAACGCGTGGAAGTTCACCGCTGGCCAGAGCGAGGCGCGGATCGAGTTCAGCGCAACCAGGGAGACCCCGGACACCACGGTCTATGAGTTGACGGATAATGGCACCGGAATCTCCGGCGAGTGGCTCGGCGGCCTCTGCAAGCCGTTCCGTCGCCTCCATGCCGACCAGGCCGTGCAGGGACTCGGGATGGGCCTGGCCCTGGCTGCCGGGGTCGTACATCGGCACGGGGGAGAGATCTGGTACGAGCCCGGCCCGCGGGCCGGAGCCACGTTTCGCTTCCGCCTCGGCCGCATCCCCGAGGCCAGTGCTCGAGAGGACGCGCAGGCGACAGCCCCGTCAATGCCGTAAGGAGCGACGACGACGGGTGCAGGCGGTTTCTTACACCGGCCCGCCCGGCCCGTATTTCTCGAGGCGTCCACGACGGCATCTCGCGCTTGATCTCAGCTGGCCTTTCTTGATTGTGCTGTTACGCGAGAATTCCACGGGATAGTCAGTGCCGATGATCGCTCCTGAAAAACCCCACGACGAAGATCGCCGGCTGGATTCGCTACAGGCCCTTCGACTCCTGGAT
>CAYYVZ010000591.1:0-1974 GCA_964475235.1 uncultured Myxococcales bacterium
TCAGATCGCCCTTGGCAAGCCTGGTCAGGTATTCCGATTTCTGCGCGGCGTTGCAGCCCGTGAGTGGGTAGACGCGGCGGTCAGGGGGCGAGGCGGCGCAGGAGGGAGGGGGGGAGGAACCAGTGGAGCTCGCCGTGGCCGGGGACGGGGTGGCCAGGAAAACGTAACAGGCAGGCGCCGCCCTTCTTCATTTCGAGGGCACCGATCGACTTTCCTCCGACGAGCCACGCCACGAGTCGACCGAGGTCGTACTCGTGACCGACGAGGGCGAGACGCTCTTCGTCGTCGCGCGTCTTCAGCCAGTCGAGAAGCTCGCCCTGCGAGCCGCCGGAGGCGAGGGCCGGAACCGTGGTGACCTCGAGCCTTCGATACTCACGCGCGAGGATCGCGGCCGTCTCCATGGCGCGCGTGAAGGGACTCGATGCGATCGCATGCAGCCACGGCGTGGCCGCCGCGATTCCGCGCGCATTCGCGCGCATCAGGCGGCGGCCCTTGTCGGTGAGCGGGCGCTCGCTGTCGGGTTTCCCGCCGGCTGCCCAGTCCGCCTGCTCGGCGGCGATCGCATGACGGACGACGAGAAGCTCCATGACCTTTCCTCCCTGCAGGTACAGTGCACCGGATACCGTCGGCGCCCTGCGGCAAGTCCCGCCGAAGCTGTTCGCCGCGCGGATTCGCCGGCGCACCGCCCCGGAACGAACAACTGTCAGCTCAGCGCCGAAACCGCTCCTCCCTGTAGAGGCGTGCCACGAAGCGACCGGCTTCGGTGTCGCGCAGGGACTCGACCTCCGCCCGCCACACGGGAGACATGCGATCGACGGGCGCCGACCGTACGGCAACCGCGTTGCCCCCGTAGCCTTCGGGGAACACCGCAAGGGCAGCGAGGCTCGCGAACGTGATGTCGACGAAGGTCGCCTCGTCGCCGCCGAGAAGGTAACGGCGGCCGTCGGCAAGCATGGCGTCGACCTCCTCGAATACACGGCGGGTCGCGACGAGCGCCTCGGCGGCGCGCGCGTCCGTCACGCCGAGCATTCGCGTCAACACCGCGGCGAGCACGGGAAACACGATGGGAAGCACGGCGCGCTGCCACGCCGGGATCGTGGGCTCGTGCTGCCCCCACATCATCAGCGTGAGGTCCTTCTGCCTGAGCAGGTGCCAGTAGGACCACAGCCGGATGTTGACGCCGAGCTCGATGTCGAAGTGTCTCTCGAGCGCGAGCGCTTCCGGTGTGGGCTCGAGAAAGCGGATCCGCCCGGGCGGGAGCTCCCCGGACCAGTTTCCCCAGAGAAAACGCAAAATCTTCGGCGAATCGCCGATCGACGTGCGAGAGGGCGGAAGGTAGAGCAGCGGCACCGTGCGAGCCGTCAGCAGGAGGCCGACGATGCCGATGCTCGGGACCTCGCGGTACTCGATTCCCGTGCGGTCGAGACACCAGCGGACTTTCTCGACGTAGTGCGAATACGTGATCGTGTGGAGCTCGACCGTGCCGGGGACGGCCGGGGTGGTCAGGCGGCGGAGCCGGAGCACGACGCCGGCGGCGGCCATCGCGACAGCCGCTGCGGCGGCTCCCGGCACGCCGAACCCCAGCCAGGCGACCACCGGGGGCAGTGCGTACAGGGCCAGCGTGTGCATCGTTTCCGTGTCACCGAGTCGCATGCTGAATCCTCGCCGGTTGCTGCCGCGCCTCGTGGCCGGCCGGGTCGCGGCATGCGACCCGGAGGGGAAATTCGAGGGCTTTGTCGTGCGCCGGGCGGCGGAGCCTAGTCTCCGACCCGTCCGATGCAACAGCCGCCGTCCCGCGTGCCTTAAGCCGAATTCAGCGCCGTCACGAACTCGAATGCGTGAAAACGAAATCCGCCTCACGGGTCTGTGATGCCACTCACGGGAGCGGCCGGATTTGGCCGGATAATGCAGCGGCCCCTCGAGTCACCGCTTGCGCAAAGCCGCCTCCTCTCCTACCTTTCTGTCAATGACGCG
>CAYYVZ010000592.1:0-1974 GCA_964475235.1 uncultured Myxococcales bacterium
GGCGCGCATTGCCGTCGGCGTGCAGGGGCTCGGCGTCGCATCCACCGCGTACCTCAACGCGCTTTCCTACGCGCGCGAGCGCAAGCAGGGCTCGTCGGTCAAGCGCTTCAAGGATCCGAACGCTCCGCGCGTGGCGATCATCGAGCATTCCGATACGCGTCGCCTGCTCCTCGAGATGAAGTCGAAGATCGAAGGCATGCGCGCGCTGTGCGTGAAGCTCGCGTTCAACGAGGACCTGGCCCGCGCTCTGCGGGCCGAGGGCAAGAACGACGAGGCCGATTTCTACCAGGGGCGGGTCGACCTGCTCACGCCCATCGTGAAGGCCTACTGTTCGGACCAGGGGTTCCGCATCTGCGAGCACGCGATCCAGATCTACGGCGGCGCGGGCTACGTGCAGGACAACCCGGTCGAGCAGTACCTGCGCGACGCGAAGATCTTCTCGATCTACGAGGGCACCAACCACATCCAGGCGCTCGACCTCGTGGTGAGGAAGCTGCGCGGCCGGCACGGCAAGGACCTCTCGGATTTCATCGGGGACCTTTCGGGGTTCGTCGAGAAGTACTCGAACGATTCCGCCGTCGGCAACGAAGTGAAGATGCTCGGCGAGGCGGCCCAGGCGCTTCAGGAGGCCGGCGCCAACCTCATGCAGTACATGATGAGCAGCAAGCTCGACCAGCTGACGCTCTGCTGCTCGCCGTTCCTCGAGGCAATGGCCGAGGTGACGGTCGGCCACCTGCTGCTCGAAGCCGCGGTGATCGCCGAGGAAGAGCGCACGCAGGACGACCGCCAGAGCCAGGAAGAGTTCGACTTCTACGCGGGCAAGGTGATGGCCGGGAAGTTCTACGCGAACTTCGTGCTGCCGAACGTGCTCGACAAGTGCCGTACGATCGCGTCGAACGACCGCAGCGCACTCGATATCCCGGACGCGGGGTTCTCCACGGCGTGGTGAGCATTTGAGCCACCCGCTTCTGGACGACGTCGTCCGTCTCCTCGACGTCGAGGAGCTCGAGGTCAACATCTTTCGAGGGCAGAACCCCGACGAAGAACGCCTGCGCGTCTTCGGCGGACAGGTTGCGGCCCAGGCGCTGATGTCGGCCGCGCGTACCGTTCCGAGCGACCGGCGCGTACACTCGTTGCACTCCTACTTTCTGAGGCCGGGCGACATGAAAGTCCCCATCCTCTATCTCGTCGATCGCATTCGTGACGGACGCTCGTTCACCACGAGGCGCGTCGTCGCGGTCCAGCACGGCGAGGCGATTTTCAACCTGCAGGCGTCTTTTCAGGTGACCGAGCCCGGCCTCGTCCACAGCCTCGACATGCCGGCCGCGCCCGATCCGGAGTCGCTGCCGACCATGCAGGAGCGCCTCGCCGGTTTCGGCCGGAAGATGCCGCGCCAGGCCGTCGAGCCGCGAGCGATCGACATCCGCTGGTGCGATCCGAAGGGCTGGAAGCCGAACAAGGGCGAAGAGGCGCGCTCGATGATCTGGATGCGCGCCGACGGCAAGCTTCCCGACGACCCGCTGCTGCACACGTGCGTGCTCGTCTACGCGTCGGACTACACGCTTACGGAGACGGTGATGCGCCCTCACGGCGTACACTGGAGCGACAAGGGCGTGATGGCGGCGAGCCTCGATCACACGATGTGGTTCCACCGCGACATCAAGGTGGACGAGTGGTGGCTGTACGTGGAGGATTCGCCGGCGGCCGAGAGTGCTCGCGGGCTCGCGCGCGGGATCATCTTCGATCGCAGTGGGAACCTGTGCTGCTCGGTGGTGCAGGAGATCCTGCTGCGCGCGCCGCTGGACTGAAACGCCGGTCGCCGAACGGACAAAGAAAAAGGGCCGGCTCCTTGCGGAACCGGCCCTTTCTCGTTCAGGCGAGAACCCTGCTCACGGATTGATGTAGTACGTCCCGATCGCGATATACATTTCGTCCTCGGTCGTCACGCCGCCCTTCAGCGTGCAGGCGTCGCAA
>CAYYVZ010000593.1:0-1972 GCA_964475235.1 uncultured Myxococcales bacterium
CGTGCCCGGCAGGTCGTCCTGACCACCAAGGGCGACCGGACCCTCGACAGCGCGCCCGATGGCACCTTCGAGCTCGTCATCGCACCGATGCCGAAAGGCGGCGAGGCGCCGCTCCCGCCTGCCCGAAACACCGTGCAACTCGCGGAAGACGCCGTCTGCGTCGTGACCCGCGACTATCATGCCGATCCTTTTCGCGGCCGCCGCACCGAATGGTCGATCGAAGCGACGGATTCCTCGCCGGCCCCGCGCCCGACCGACGCCGAAACGGCCGCGCGCTTCCGTGCAACGACGAATTTCCTCCGCGAGCTCACGGGCCTCTGCCCGCTGCCCTACAACGACGCGCAGTGGAATTCGGTCGAGGAGCCGTGGCCCGTGCCGGCCGTCACCTACGGATGGGCGGCGGGCGACGCGGCCTACGCGATGGGTGCGTTTCGGCTGGCCGACGACGAGACACTCGTCCTCGAAGGCCGCTCGCCGAAGTGCGCGTTCTGGAATCTGTGCCTGTGGAACCCCTTCCTGCAGACCTACGACTACCGCTACGAGCCGGTGACGATCAACGGCGAGCAGTGCCGCCTCGAGACCGACGGCTCGTGGCGCATCGTCGTCGCCGCGAAGGATCCGGGCACGGCGAACTGGGTATCAACTGCCGGGCACGAGCGCGGCCGCATCTGGTTCCGCTGGTTTCTCGCCGAGGAGCTTCCGCCGCGACCTTCGGCGCGCGTCGTCAAGGCGAGCCAGCTCGGGATCCGCTGACGTCACGGCTTGCCGTGGTCGGTCGGCCCGATAGAACGGCGACCGCCGCGCTTCGGGCGCGCACGAGAACAAAGACGCGCCGCGTGCGGCGCCAGACGGAGACCGCCCATGTCCGATCGCATTGCCGTTCGAATCGAAGACCACGTCGCCGACGTGCGCATGAATCGCGCCGACAAGCTGAACGCGCTCGACTACGAGATGTTCAAGGCACTGATCGAGACCGGACGCGAGCTCGCCACGCGCAAGGACGTCCGCGCCGTCGTGCTCTCGGGCGAAGGGCGCGCGTTCTGCGCGGGGCTCGATTTCGCGAGCTTCATGTCGATGGCCGGAGCCGAAGGCGGCGGACCGAACCTCTTCGACCGCAGCGCTCCGAGCCCGGCCAACGTCGCGCAGGCAGCTGGCTACGTGTGGAAGGAGTTGCCGGTGCCGGTGATCGCCGCGGTACACGGCGCCTGCTACGGCGGCGGGCTCCAGATCGCCGCGGGTGCGGACATCCGCATCGTGCACCCGGAGGCGAAGCTGTCCGTGCGCGAGATGTACTGGGGGCTCGTTCCCGACATGAGCGGAACGCGCACGCTCAAGAACGTGCTGCGCCAGGACGTGCTGAAGGAGCTGACGTTCACCGCGCGCATCGTGAGCGGGACCGAGGCCGTCGAGCTCGGACTCTGCACGCGCGCCGCCGACGATCCTCATTCCGAGGCAATGAGCCTCGCCGCACAGATAGCGGCGAGCTCGCCGCACGCAATGCGCGCCGCGAAGAAGCTGCTCGACCAGGCCTATATGATTCCCGACGACGCGGCCGGCCTTCTGCTCGAGGAAGAGCTGCAGCGCACGCTGCTCCAGTCGCCGAACCAGATCGAGGCCGTCATGGCGAACATGCAGAAGCGGCCGGCGAGCTTCCAGGATCCCGAGTAGACGTGACGACGCTCTCGCGAAGAGTCCTCCACGACGGCCGCATCGGCAGCTTCGGTATCGAAGAGGTCGAGCTTCCGAGCGGACGGCGCACGACTCTCGACGTGCTCAAGCATCCGGGTGCGGCAGCCGCCGTCGTCTTCACGTCGCCGACACGCATCGTGCTGCTGAAGCAGTACCGCCACGCGGCGGGGCTGTGGCTGTGGGAGATCCCGGCGGGCAAGCTCGATCCCGGCGAAACTCCGTCCGAGTGCATCGAGCGCGAGATCGAGGAAGAGACCGGCTTTCGCGCGCGCTCGATCGAGAA
>CAYYVZ010000594.1:0-1968 GCA_964475235.1 uncultured Myxococcales bacterium
AGATCCTCGAGCAGTATCCGGACGTCGCACCCGCCAGGCTTCGCGTCGTCCACAACGGCATCGAGCCCTTCGACGTCGGCCACGTGGAGGCACCGGCCTTCGCGGCGTCGCGCCCGATCGTGCTCTTCCTCGGCCGCCTGACCGTGCAGAAAGGACCCGAGTGGTTCGTGCGCGCGGCCGAGCTCGTCCACCGCGTGCGACCGGAGGCGCTCTTCGTCGTGGCAGGCTCCGGCGAGATGCAGCCGTGGATGATCGAGCGCGTGGCCGAGCTGGGCCTGGCCTCGAGCTTCCTCTTCACCGGCTTCCTCGCGGGCGCCGACCTCGCGCGCGCCTATGCGATGGCCGACGTCTTCATCATGCCGAGCGTAAGCGAGCCGTTCGGGCTCGTGCCGGTCGAGGCCATGCTTCGCGGCACGCCCGTCATCGTCAGCCGGCAGTCCGGCGTCAGCGAAGTGATCCGTCACTGCCTCAAAGTGGACTTCTGGGACACCGAGGACCTCGCCGACAAGATCGTCGCCGTGCTCGACCACTCGTCTCTGGCCGACAGCCTGTCGCAGGCGGGCCTCGGCGAATCCTCCCGCATGGACTGGCAGGGCCCCGCCCGCCGCCTGCTCGACGTCTTCGCCGAAGTCTGTCCGGCGCTCACCGAACCCACCGAAGGAAAGCTCCCATGAACAAGCTCTGCGCCTACTTCCAGATCCACCAGCCCTGCCGCCTGCGCCGCCTTCGCGTCTTCGAGATCGGCGCCCCCGGCGCCGAACCGGCCGCGCGCTGGTTCGACGAGGGCCTCGACCGGGAGGTGCTGCGCCGCGTGGTCGATCGCTGCTACCGGCCGGCCACCCGGCTGCTGCTCTCGCACGCGAAGAACCACGGTCGCGACTTTCGCGTCGCGTTTGGAATCACCTCGACCGTGCTGGCGCAGCTCGAGCGCGACGCGCCCGACGTGATCGACAACCTCGGCGAGCTCGTCGCCGCAGGGTCGGCCGAGCTTCTCGGCGAGACCTCGCATCACTCGCTGGCCTGGCTCCACGACATCGACGAGTTCGCGTCGCAGGTCGAGTGCCATCGCGAGGATCTCGAGCGCCGTTTCGGCGTACGGCCCCTCGTCTTCCGCAATACCGAGCTGCTCTACGACGACGAGCTCACGGTCTGGCTGGCCGGAAACGGCTACCGCGCAGTCCTCGCCGAGGGCGCCGACCACCTGCTGGCCGGCCGCAGCGCCACGTCGGTCTACGCCGCCGCGTCCGCTCCGCGGCTGCGCGTGCTGCTCCGCCACTACCGCCTCAGCGACGACGTCGGGTTTCGCGTCGGTCACGCGCGCGGCGGCCGTCCTCTGGACGCCGGGACGTGGGCCTCGTGGATTGCGGGGGCCGGCGGCCAGAGCGTCAACGTATTCCTCGACTTCGAGACGTTCGGCGAGCACCAGGGCCGCGCGGCGATGGACCTGCTTCGCGACTTGCCCGGCGCGCTCGCGCGAGCTTCGGTCGCCATGCACCTTCCGAGCGAAGCCGCCGCGCTCGCTCCATCCGGCACGCTGGCCGCGGCCGGCGTCGTGTCGTGGGCCGACGAATCGCGCGACGAGAGCGCGTGGCTCGGCAACCCCATGCAGCGCGCGGCTTGTGCGCGCCTCTACGCGATGCTGCCGACCCTCCGGCAGCACGGGGGAGACCACCTGCTCGAAGCCTGGCGCCGCCTGGCAACCAGCGACCACGCCTATTACATGTCCACCAAGGGCTTCGGCGACGGCGAGGTGCACGCGCACTTCCGCCCCTACGAGAGCCCCTACGAAGCCCACCTCAACTTCATGAACGTGCTGGCCGACCTGGAGCTTCGCGTTGCCGAATTCGGCGTCGCAGGCGGGGACGGGATCAGTGCGGGCGATGCCGCGCAGAGAGAATGAGATCGACGAGAGAATCGGGCAGCGCCGCCGCCGGCTCTTTGCCGGCCGCGCGGCTCTCGCGGACGACG
>CAYYVZ010000595.1:0-1959 GCA_964475235.1 uncultured Myxococcales bacterium
GCCCCGGCGATACGGTGACCATCAGCGGCACCATCAACATCTCGCCGTCGAGCCCCAAGCGTTACGACATCGGCGTCTACATGGCGCTCAATGGTACAGACGCCCTCGATTCCGCCCAGGATGGCCCCCAGTGCGACGTGCGCATTCTCTCGTTCCCCGGGGCGACCGACGACGGCGACCAGTGCGGCGACTATAACGGTGGCAATGGCGCCGTGAACATCGTGGTCGCCAGCACCACCTTCGCCTGCGTGGACGTGACCAACGACGGCAACGCCGACCTGCACGTCTGCTCGAGCTACAAGCAGAACTCCGGCACCACGGGCGAGAACTCCTGCCCCGACTACACCGGCGCGGTCCCGGGCACCTCCTCCAAGTGCAACTGCGAGCAGATCACCTTCGATCCTCCGATTCCGATCGTCGAATGTACGTCGGGTTCGTGCTGCGTGGGCGGTCAGTTCGTGGCTGCCGGCACCACCTGCCGCACCTCCAGCGGCGTCTGCGATCCCCTCGAGCAGTGCACCGGTACGTCCGGCGACTGCCCGGCCGACACGATGTCTGCATCAACCGTCACCTGCCGCGCGTCGAGCGGCGCCATCTGCGACGTTGCCGAGAACTGCACCGGTACGTCGGGTGCCTGCCCCGCGAACGCCTTCGCGCCGACCACCACCCCCTGCCGCGCTTCAGGCGGCGTATGCGATATCGCCGAGGCCTGCACCGGAACGTCCGACGTCTGCCCGGCCAATGGACGCCTCGGAACCACGACGACCTGCCGTGGCGCGGCCGATGTCTGCGATACGGCCGAAGTGTGCTCCGGCACGGCCGACGCCTGTCCGGGCAATTCGTTCTTCGGAACGACGACGACCTGTCGCAGCGCAGACGGCGTCTGCGACGTCGCGGAAGTCTGTTCCGGAACGGCGGCCGCCTGTCCGTCGGACCTGTTCCTCGGAACCACGACGACCTGTCGCGGCTCGGGCGGCGTCTGCGACATCGCGGAAGTGTGCTCGGGCACCTCGGGTTCGTGTCCGAATAATGCGTTCCAGCCGACCACGCTGACCTGCCGCTCCGACGCGGGCGAGTGCGACGTGGCCGAGGCCTGCACCGGCACGGGCGCGAGCTGCCCCGCCGACGGCTTCGAGCCGGGCGGCACGAGTTGCGGAAACGGCACCGACTCGATCTGCGACAACGCGGATACCTGCAACGGATCGGGCACCTGCCAGCCGAACAACGAGCCGGGCACCGTCGTGTGCCGCGCCGATACGGGCGATTGCGACCTTGCCGAGAACTGCGACGGCGCGGGCGCCTGCCCGGCCGACAGCTTCGAGGCGAACGGTACCTCGTGCGGCAGCGGCCTGGATACGATCTGCGACAATCCCGACACGTGCAGCAGCGGTTCGTGCGTCTCGAACAACGAGCCGGGCACCGTGGTGTGCCGCGGCGACGCGGGCGAGTGCGACGTGGCCGAGAACTGCAGCGCGGGCGCCTGCCCGGCCGACGGCTTCGAGCCTGCCGGCACGAGCTGCGGATCGGCGGGCGATTCGATCTGCGACAACGCCGACACCTGCAACGGCAGCGGAAGCTGCCAGACCAACAACGAGCCGACGAGCGTGACCTGCCGAGCAGATGCCGGCGCGTGCGACGTGGCCGAGACGTGTGACGGCGCGGGCGCCTGCCCGGCAGACTCGTTCGAGGCGAACGGAACTTCCTGCGGCAGCCCGAACGACTCGATCTGCGACAACCCGGATACGTGCAGCGCCGGTTCGTGCGTCACCAACAACGAACCGTCGAGCGTGACGTGCCGTGCGGACGCCGGCGCGTGCGACGTGGCCGAGACTTGCGACGGCGCGGGCAGCTGCCCGGCCGACAGCTTCGAGGCGAACGGCACTTCGTGCGGGAGTGGCGCGGATTCGATCTGCGACAACCCGGATACGTGCAGCGCCGGTTCGTGCGTCACCAACAACG
>CAYYVZ010000596.1:0-1956 GCA_964475235.1 uncultured Myxococcales bacterium
CAGGCGACCAGCAGCCGGCTCGCGCTCACGAACCGCGCCCGTGAGACGGTGTTCGGGATTCTCGACGCCGGCCGCGCCAAGGACGTCGACTCCATGTCCGCGGCATACGCCGACGCGTTCGTCTACGACGATCGACGCCACATAAGCGGCGACCCGATCCGCGATCCCGCTACTCTGCGTCGAGTCCAGGAGCAAATCGTCGAGCAGTACAGCAATTTCGACGGGCGCACTATTGCGGTGAGAGGCGAACGCCTCCATCTTGGCTGGGGCCGTTGGTCAAGCGACTCCGGGTTCGAGACCACCCATCTCTATTTGCATGAGGTTGACGGCGGCGGACGGATCGCCTACGAAGGCCGCTTCGACGAAGACGACTTCGACAGTGCCTACCGCGAATTGGAAGAGCGCTACTACCGTGGCGAGGGGGCGGAGTTCGCCGCGGGAGGCCTAACGACAACCGACTATGCGATCACCGCGAATCGGGGGGACTTCGACCGGATGTTCGGGCAACTCACCGCCCCCGGCTTCCGCGTCGAGAATCACTCGCGCTCGGGCTTTCCCGATCGTTCGGCCGACGAATTCCGCGCCAGCCTCAATGAGCTGGACAACATGGTCGCTTCGGTACGGACATGGTCGTCCGCCATCTGCTGGCTGTCGCCGACGTGGAGCGTGGCTCGACAGGAGCGCGAGGCGGTCGGCCAAGGTGGTGAACACTTCTCTTGGACGCGCCTCATGGCGAGCGAGGTCATCGACGGCCAGGTGAAGTTGATCGCCGAGTTCGATCCCGACGACGAGGACTCGGCGTTTGCCTACGCCGAGGAGAAAGTGCGAGCGAACCCGAGCAGGCTCGCCGTTGCCAACCGAGCAAAGCGGACGTGGGATTCGATCGATCGAGCGGGGCAGGCTCGCGATCTCGATGAATTGGCAGCGTTCTACTCGAAATCACTTGTCTACGAGGATCGGCGGCGATTGAGCGGCGGCCAGATCGAGGACATGCGTTCGGCCTTCGAACGACTTGCCCGGGACTACACACAGCTCGAGATGCGCTCACTAGCAGTACGGGGTGAACGCCTCCACCTCGGATATGGCCTCTATCGAAACGACTCGGGCTTCGAATCAAGCTCCTTATGGGTGCATGAAGTCGACGACGAAGGGATCATCGTCTATCTCTGCCGTTTCGACGAAGACGACTTCGAAAGTGCTTATCGGGAACTCGATGAGCGCTATTACGCCGGTGAGGGAGCGGCATTCGCTGAAGCGGGCGCGACACCGACCGAGGTCGTGATCGCACTCAACCGTGGCGACTTCGACAAAGTTTTCGATGAGCTCGCCGTCTCGGACGCCCCCGTGGTGAATCGGTCGCGGCTGCCGTTCCCCGATCGCTCGGCCGACTTCCTTCGCACTAGCTTTGCCGACCTGGAAGCGATGGTCACCTCGACGCGGACGTGGTTCTCCGCGCTGTGCTGGGTCTCCGAGGTGTGGACTGTCGTCCGCTTTGAGCGCGAAGCGGTCGGGGCAGACGGCGAGCAGTACGCGTGGACGCATCTCGTCGTGCTCGAAATCCGCGGCGGCCGAATCGCTTCGATGTGCGAGTTCGAATTGGACGACGAGGACGCTGCTTTCGCGTACGTCCAAGAACGGATACTCGAACCCCCCAGCCGACTGGCCGTCGATAACCGCGCCAGCCGTGTTTGGCAATCCGTCGGAGACGCGATGAACGCTCACGACGCCGATGCCGTTGCCGCTCGTTTCCTCGACTCGTACGTGTACGACGACCACTGGGCTCTGGGCGGGGATGCGCCCGGCGACATAAGGGCTGGGCTTGAGCGGGTCTTCGAGCAGTACTCGCATTTCGAGGGACGCAGCCTGGCCGTACGGGGTGACACCGTGCAGCTGGCGTCGGCTCACTGGTCGAATGACGACGGCTACGAGACCGACTACCTGCACGTCACCGAAATC
>CAYYVZ010000597.1:0-1953 GCA_964475235.1 uncultured Myxococcales bacterium
GCGACGGGCGGCTTTACCGGCGGAGGATTCGTGTCGGGGCACTACGGCTTCGACCGCGGCTTCGACATTTACGCGTCGCGCGGGCGCCGCTTCGAGCACAACCTCGACGCGACGATCGACTGGATCGAGGAGCACAAGCGCGACAAGTTCTTCCTGTTCTTCCACGGCTACGACGCGCACCGGCCCTACTACTCGAAGGCGGCCGACAAGCAGTCGATGGATCTGCCCAAGGAGTCGGACGACGACCAGAGCCGCTTCTGCCTGAGCGACGACCGCGCGAAGCCCGAGCCGGAGCGGCTCGAGAAGATCGTGCGCTACTACGACGCGGCGATTCACCACGGCGACCGCGCGATCGGCGTGCTGCTCGAGACGCTCGAGCGCATGAAGCTGATGGACGACACGGTGATTTTGCTGACGTCGGATCACGGGGAAGAGTTCTTCGAGCACGGCAACTGTGACCACGTGCGGTTTCTGTACCAGGAGTCGGTGCACGTGCCGTACATAGTCTACGTTCCTCGCTCCGAGGGCCGACGCATCGAGGGGCTCATCCCCGCTTCCATTTCGGTGACGCGCACGCTGCTCGACCTTGTCGGCATCGAGCATGCGATGCCGGGCGTGACGGTGCTGCCGCTGATGCAGGGGCGGCATCGCGGGTTCCCCGTGGTGTACAGCGAGGCGGACAGCACAGCGGGGACGCTCGGCAGCCGCGGCAAGACGATGTCCATGACGAAGGACACGTTGAAGCTGATCTCGTACACCGAGGAAGGGACGGACGAGGCTTACAACCTGGAGGAGGATCCGGGCGAGCTGGAGCCGCTGCCCGAGAGGAGCGTGGCGTACCTCTTCAGGCAGACGCTGCGGGCCTGGGCGGCGTCGCTGCGGCCGCTGCCGCGGCCGGAGAAGAAGGCCTCCGAAGAGGAGAAGCGGGCGGCTTCGGATGAGCCTTCCGATGCGGATTACGCGGAGCCGGATGAGGAGCCGGCGGGGCCGGCTTCGGAGAAGGCGGACCCGGGGGTTGCTCCCTCGCCTCGGCAGGTTGTGCCGAAGTCGGATGGGCGGGGCGGCGCGGAGTCGCGCGGCGGTGCTGGCGCGAAGAAGAAGGCCGGGGCGGAGTCGAAGAAGAAGCGCGCTGAAGGCGAGGACGAGGGGATGAAGGTGCCGAAGGAGCTGGAGGAGAGTCTCAAGTCGCTGGGGTATCTCGAGTAGCCGGCTCGCAAACTCTCGCTACAAAAAGCGAATCCGCGCTCCGCCCGGCTCAGGCGAAGCGCGGACCGCGCACGAAGGATCTGGTCTGTGGGAAGATGGCTCCCCGGGCCGGACTCGAACCAGCGACATGGTGGTTAACAGCCACCCGCTCTACCGACTGAGCTACCGGGGAACAGCCGGGCTTTATACCGGAGCCGGGAATCCGAGCAATTCGTCAGAGGCGTAGTGGTCCCGAACCAGCCGGGCCAGCACGGCCCCAACCCCACCACGATAGCGACGGTCTTCCCGCATCTGTAGCTTCCGCTGCATGCGTGGACTCGAAGACGCCGCGACACCCTCCGACAATTCGCCTGGGGCCGGGGCGGTGGGTTGGGGACTGTCTACTTCTAACGTGTGTGGCAACCGGGAAGCGTACGGGGCGACCTCACTACCGCCTTCACTAAGACTTACAAGCTCGGCAGTTGCGGTTCTGATGGCGACGCGATGGCGACGTCGTAGATCCACTTGGGCACTCGCAAAGTTTCAGGAACTGGGACTGGATAATGGAAGGCACCCTGCCGCACGCCCAATTTCAGAACAGCAATATTGCGACCTTTCACATCCGTCGAGACAGAAAGAACGTCATACCACTTGATCGCGGCAACTAGCGACGACCGGACACCGGGTACGTCAACAAGACGCCTCAATGCGTCATCCAGTTGGAGTAGGTTCAGGTAGACGCCCTTCTCGGACAGAAAGAGAGTCGCG
>CAYYVZ010000598.1:0-1897 GCA_964475235.1 uncultured Myxococcales bacterium
AGCCGACCGCGTACTTCCAGAAGGGCCGGCTCTTCTGCGAGTGGCCGCTCAGCTTCGGCGGCATCAGCATGCGCGCGGCGCAAGAGACGCTGAAGGAGGTCGAGCGGGTGACCCGGCTCGGCATCACCATCAACACGTTCATGCTCGACGACAGCCCGAGCCTGCGTGCCTTCGTCCAGCGCATGACCTCGATCACCCGCGGGCGCGCGTTCTACACGACGCCCGGCCAGCTCGGGCACTTCGTGCTCGTCGACCATGTCGGCAAGCGCCGGAAAGTGCTGTGACGCCGGCGCACGGCGTGCGCTCGTGCCGCCGCGCCGATTGACCTCGCGCGCCGTCCTGCGATGAGCCCCCGATGGCGACGGTGATCGGGCCGGCGGGACAGACAAAACTCTCGCCCGCGATGCAGCAGTACATCGACTTCAAGTCGGCGCACGAGGATGCGCTGCTGTTCTTCCGGATGGGCGACTTCTACGAGCTGTTCTTCGAGGACGCCAGGGTCGCCGCCGAGCTGCTCGACCTCACGCTCACGTCGCGCAACCGCAACGACCCGAACCCCATTCCGATGTGCGGGATCCCGCACCACGCGCTGAGGCCCTACGTCGCGCGTCTGCTCGAAGCGGGCAGGAAGGTCGCCGTCTGCGACCAGGTCGAGCTGCCGGAAAAGGGCATCGCGCGCCGTGAAGTCACGCGCGTGATCTCGCCCGGGACCAATCTCGACGAGGAGACGCTCGCCCCCGATCGCGCGAGTTACCTTGCGGCGGTCGTGGAGAAGGGCGGAGTCTTCGGATTCGCCGTCAGCGACTTCTCGACGGGCGAGCTGCGTGCGACCGAGCTCGTCTCCGACGCACGCCTCGACGACGAGCTGCGCACGCACCAGCCGGCCGAGATCGTCCTGCCCGCCGGGTCGTCGAAGGCGCTGCGCGAACGCATCGCCGGCCTGCTGCCGCGCTGCGTGGTCAGCGAGCAGGCGGGTGCGAAAGAGAAGTCTTCGGCCCGCTTCGCCGACGCCGCGCATCCGTCGCTCGCGGAGTCGGCCTGCGCCGTGCTGCGCGCCTACGCGGACGCGACCCAGGGCGGACGCACGGCCCACCTTCGCGAGCCGGAGATGTACGATACCGCGTCGTACCTGCGCCTCGATGCCTCGACGCGCCGCAACCTCGAGCTGCTCGAAGCCTACGACGGCAGCGCGCGCGGAGCGCTCGTCTCGGTGCTCGACCGTTCGACGACGGGCATGGGCAAGCGCCTGCTGCGCTCGTGGCTCGTGCGGCCTCTCGCCGACGCAGCGGGCATCGGACAGAGGCTCGACGCCGTCGAAGCCCTCGTCGACGACTTCTCGCTGCGCACCGATCTTCGCGAGAGCCTTCGCCGCATTGGCGACCTCGAGCGACTGGTCGGCCGCATCGGTGCCGGCAGCGCGTCGCCGCGCGACGTCCTGAAGCTCGCCGACTCGCTCGCGGCAGTTCTGGAGCTGCGCACGCGGCTCGAGTCGGGCTCCGCCGTGCTCTCACGACTGGCCGCGCAGCTCGACCATCTTCCCGAGGCACGCGAGCGCGTGCTCTCGACGCTGGCCGACGAACCGGCGATCGCGCTCGGCAAGGGGCCGGTGATCCGCGAGGGCTTCGACGCGGAGGTCGACCGGCTGCGGTCGATCTCGCGCGACGGCAAGGGATGGATCCTCGCGTTCGAAGCCGAGGAGCGTGCGCGTACCGGCATCCCGTCGCTCAAGGTCGGGTTCAACCGCGTGTTCGGCTACTACATCGAGATCACGCACACCCACCAGGCGCTGGCGCCGGCGAGCTACACGCGCAAACAGACGGTGGCCAACGCCGAGCGCTACATCACGCCGGAGCTCAAGGCCCGCGAGAACGACGTGCTCGGAGCCGAGGAGCGGCTC
>CAYYVZ010000599.1:0-1890 GCA_964475235.1 uncultured Myxococcales bacterium
AGGCCGAGAGCGGCTACGCGCCGGCCGGGCCGGGCATGCCCCGGTCGCCTCACCGCTGGCAGGTGGCCGTGGCCGACGATGAGGTCGAGGCGGCCATGCCGGTCCTGCACGAGGCCCTCGCCCCCGAGCCGCCCTCCCCCGTCCCCGCACCCGCTCCGCCGCTTCTTGCGGGCACGGCCATCTGGACCTGGAACAACTCGGCCAGCAGCCTTGCGATTGCCGCGGCCTGCCTCGCCGCGCACGCGCACGTGCATTCGGGCGGAGCGGAGACCACTCGCTCGGCGATGCTCGCGGGCGGAGCCGTCGCGCCGTGGCTCGTGCGCGACGGCGAATGGTGGCGCCTCGCGTCGGCGGTCTTCCTGCACTTCGACCTCAAGCACCTGATCGGCAACATGAGCGCCCTGCTCTTCCTCGGGCCTCCGCTCGCGGCGCAGATCGGCCACCTGCGCACGGCGATCCTGTTTCTCGCGACCGGCGTGGCCGGCAACGTCGTGAGTCAGCTCCTCGGCAACGAAGCGGCCGTCAAGGCGGGAGCGTCGGGCGGCGTCTGCGGGCTGCTCGGTGCGCTTGCGGGAGTGGCGCTCGCCAGGATGGCGGCCGCCGAGGATGCACGCGCGCGGCGTCCGGCCTGGCAGACACTCGGCGCGCTGGTGGCGCTGTTCGGCATGATCGTCGGCTTCGAGCCGGGACGCGATCACTACGCGCACGTGGGAGGCGTGATCGCGGGGCTGCTGCTCGGACGCGCGTTCGGCGTCGGGAGCGACGTCGCATGAACGTGCTGCGCGGACCGCGACCCGCCGTGCGACTGCGGGATCTGCCACTGGCAGTACGTGACCTGCTGCCGGCCGTCGCTGCGCTGCTCGTTCTCGCGGGCCCGGCGTACCCGGACGACGTCGCGGTCACCGCCAACGACGACCAGGGCTCCGTGCTGCGTGCCGGCGAGCCGCCGCCCGGCACCATCGTCTCCGGCGAGAACATGGACCGGTGGCAGCAGTTCCTGCCGCCGTCGATCCACTGGGCGATCGACCGCGGCATGAAGATCGAGGTCATCGCGCCCAGGGACATCCCGCTCGAGCCGAAGCGCCTCGAAGCAACGCAGAAGTACCAGGCGCAGTGCCGCCTCTCCCCCGACAAGAACCGCGTTCTCAACTACGTGGCCGGCATTCCGTTCCCGCTCACGAACGAGAACGACGAGGACGCGGCCATCAAGCTCGTCTTCAACTTCGAGAACCGCATCGTCTCCGACGACCTCGACATCCGGAACTTCGAGTGCGACACGGGCAGCATCGGCGCGAAGTCCGGCCTAAGCATCGAGCGACACTTCGTCCTCGGGCATTTCCGGCGCCTCTACTACGTGAGCCGCCTCTACTTCGATCCGAAGCCGACGTGGCCGACCGTGGACGGGGTGCGCTACCGCGAGGCGCTTCATCCCATCCTCGAGCCTTTCGACCTCAAGGGCGTCGGCCTCACGTACACGCGCTACCTCGATCCGGCGCGCCAGGACGACAGCTGGCTGTACTACCCGCTTCTGAAGCGCGTGCGGCGCCTTTCGTCGGCGCAGCGCTCCGATGCGCTGTTCGGGCAGGACGCCGACATCGACAGCTACGGCGGCTACGCGGGCAACCCCGCGTGGATGGACTGGCGCATCGTCGGGACCCGGCGCCAACTCGCGCCGATGCACACCCGGCACTACCCCGCCGTCTGGTCGAAGGGGCCGGCCGACTTCCTGTTCGACGACACGTGGGAGATGCGCGACGTCTACATCGTCGAGGGCAGCTCGCGCATTCCCGGCTACTCGTATTCGAAGCGCGTGCTCTACATCGACCGGCACAGCTTCGTGATCCCGTACACCGAGATGTACGACCAGAAGGGCCAGCTCTGGAAGGCCTG
>CAYYVZ010000600.1:0-1866 GCA_964475235.1 uncultured Myxococcales bacterium
CTTTCAAGATATTTCTTCTCGCTCTTTAGATCGGCGATGAGTGTGATCAGGCGTTCGTCGATGTTGCCCATACGGCGATTCTCGATGGACTCTCGCGCCCGCGATACGGCCCTGTGAATACGCTCTCGGGTGAAGGGCTTTAATAGATAGTCGAGGGCGTGGACGTCGAATGCCTGCAGGGCGTATTGATCGTAAGCCGTTACGAAAACGATCGCCGGCATTTTGCCATTCAACGATTTCACGACGTCGAAGCCGGTCTTCTCGGGCATCTGGATGTCGAGGAAAACCAGGTCGGGCGAATCTTTCTTGATCGCCGCGATCGCGTCGGTACCGTTGCCGCATTCGCCTATGACCTCGATCTCGGCCTCGTCACGCAGGAACCGCTTGATCCGCTCGCGGGCTAAGGGTTCGTCATCGATAATTAGTGTTCTAAGTCTCACGCTCAATCTTCTATGCTTCTTGGCTGATCTTTGTACTGTTTATAAGGAATGTCGAGCCGCACGCTGACACCATTGTCGCCCTGTGGTTTTAGCTCGAACTTGTGGCCTTCACCATAGAGATGCTTCAAGCGCCGGCGCGTATTTGAAAGCCCGACGCCTTCTTCCACAAGGCTTGCGTCTCTAACGCCTACCCCGTCATCACTCACCGACAGCTCCAAGTGGCCGTTGTTGCGAGACGCTCCAATATTGATATGGCCGCCTTCCGCCTTGGGCGAAATGCCGTGCTTGATCGCATTCTCTACCAGCGGCTGCAGGATCATGTTCGGCACGCTCGCGTCCAGTGTTTCGGGCCCGATGTCCATTTTCACCTCGAGCCGATCGTGGAACCTCGTTTGCTCGATCTCAAGGTACTTACGCAGAAACTCGAGTTCTTGTTTTAGAGGTATCTCCTGAACCTCGAGATTTTCGAACGACATCCGCAGTAGGTCGCTCAAGTCGGTTAGCATCCGGTCGGCGGTATCGGGGTCGCGATGAACCAATTCGGAGATCGCGTTGAGCGTGTTAAAGAGAAAATGCGGATGAAGCTGCATCTTCAGGACCTGCAGACGCGATTGGGCGAGGCGAGCCTCGAGCTGCGATGTTTTTAGCTCACGTTCGCGATACTTTCGGTAATAAAGGATCGCCTGGTGGATGGCAACAACGCCCCAATAGATCGCTATAGAGAAGTGGAAGTTGACGAAGAAAAGGATCTTGTAGTGTTCCCAAAAAGACTGAAGTTGAAACCGCGAAAGGTAACCGAGCTTGGGCAGTACGTAGGCGTTGATTGCCAAGATCGCGAGCGAAACGACGATGCTCGTAACTAGGTGCAGCGGGACCGAGACCTTCCATTTACCATCCTCGAACGGATAGCGCTTGCTTAGCCAGAAGATGAGCGGGCTCAAAACGAACCATGCATAGCCTGACGCCAACTGCCATGACAGTATTCGCCAGAAGGGGATCGGGTTTTCGGAGATCTGGTTCTGAAGAGCAAACTGGCTGGCGAAAAAGAGGCCGAACAGCGTCCATACGCCGAAGATTATCAGCCACCTTGTGACTGGGCCTCTGCTCGAAACTGATGGTGCCATCAGGTTGTTTTCTAACATCCCGCGATGTTAACACCAAACGACTTGTGACGAAACGAAACATTTCGCGGACGAAGCGAAACTAATTTATCGTTCTTTATTCAAGATCGCGTCTTCCATTATCACCCTCTCGATGGGCGTTCGGTCATCGGTTTCGAACGCGGGGTTCGGCGGTAGTGGAGTCGCCGGTTTGAACCGAGTGAGAGGGATATCGAGCAGGATCTCGATCGTCTGAAACTGCGGATCGTTACGCCATATCCGTGGGACGATCCAGAACCATTGGACCAGACCCAGAGCGAACATAA
>CAYYVZ010000601.1:0-1852 GCA_964475235.1 uncultured Myxococcales bacterium
GAGGACGTTCTGCGCGAGCGACAACAACGTTCCGTACAACCCGGGTGGCATGCCGGCCTGCCCGTAAGCAGGGAAGCAGCGGACGGGCCGGCCTCACCGCCGGTCCGCCGACGAAGCCCCGGTGTGCCGCGTGCACACCGGGGCTTCGTCGTTTCGGGAGTCCGCAGCCCCGCTGCTTCCCGTTCTTCGAATCTCCGTTCCGTGAATCGAGCGGCGCCACTACGTAGTTGCCGCAAGCGGCTTCCGTGACTGCAATCACAGGCGAGCGCCGTTGCCGGGTTGGCGCGCGCGGCCTCGCCGCCGCGCAGCATCGACGCGTTTCATATGCCCGCTTCGCGATATCACGCGGCGCCGCGCGAATGCCGTTCCGGCGTGCGGGAATACGTCGTTGTCATTGACCCCCCGCCGCCGCGTTCGTTACGCAGGCAGCATCTTTCGAAGTCAGGGGTGCGCCATGAAAACGAAGCTTTCGAAAATCCTCTACGACAAGGGCTGGACGGAGATGGAGCTGTCGCGGCGCACCGGACTCGCGCAGAGCTACATCAACCGCGTCAAGAACTCGCGCGTGGTTCCGACCGTGCGCACGGCGCTGCGCATCTGCCGGGCTCTCGACGTGGCCGTCGAGGAGGCTTTCGTCTACGAGGACAAGCCCTACGGCGTCACGCGCACGCCGTGGTTCCCGAGCGAGCAGGGGCCCCTGCCGCTCGTGGCGGAGGAGTGAGGGTTGATTCCGGTGGACGAGCCGCGATTCGTTCTGCCGGGACTCGGCGCGAGCCTGCGCCTGCTGGTGGCTGGCAGTGAGCCCGGTTTACCGGGCCTGGATCCCGAACTATAGGTTCGTCGGCCGTCGTGCCCCATGAGCCGGCCGCCGCCGCCACCTTCGTCATGACTCCCGAGCTCCACCCCCTCGCCATCGGCCCCGTTACGACGCGCAGCAACCTCGTGCTGTCGCCGATGTCGGGCGTTACCGACTGCGCGTTCCGTACGACGGTGCTCGAAGCGAGCGGCCGCGAGTCGGTCGGCCTTCTCGTCAGCGAGTTCGTCGCCGCCGAGGGCCTCTCGCGCGACAACGCGAAAACGATCCAGATGTTGCGCTACGAAGAGCGCGAGCGGCCGTTCTCGATCCAGATCTTCGGCGCGGACGTCGACCGCATGGTGCGCGCCGCCCTCATGGTCGAGGAAACGGGCGCCGACATCGTGGACATCAACTGCGGATGTCCGGCGCCGAAAGTCGTGCGCCGCGGCGGCGGGGCGCAACTCATGCGCACGCCGGAGACGCTCCGCGACATCGTGCGGGCCGTGCGCGCCGCGGTGAAGATTCCCGTCACCGTGAAGATCCGTGCCGGCTGGGACGACAGCTCGCGCAACGCGCTCGAGGTTGCGCGCATGGTCGAAGGAGAAGGCGCGGCCATGCTGGCCGTTCACGGACGCACGCGGCTCCAGCTCTACAGCGGCGAATCGGACTGGGACCTCATCGGCGAGGTGCACCATGCATTGTCGATTCCCGTCGTCGGCAGCGGCGACGTCGTCGATGCGGCCGGCGGGCTCGCGAGGCTCCGCGGCGGCTACGCCGACGGCGTGATGATCGGTCGCGGCGCGCTCGCCAACCCGTGGATCTTCGGCCAGACGCTCGCGCTCGCGCGGGGCGAGGCCGTGCGCGAGCCGACCCTGGAGGAGCGCGTCGCGATCGTCGCACACTTCGCCGAGGCCCTCGCCGCCACCAAGGAGTTGCGGAGCTGGCTCGGCCGCCTGCGCGGCCTGGCCTGTCACATGGCCAAGGGGCTCGCGGGCGGAGCGGCCACGCGCCGCGTGCTGGGCAAGGCGACGACGGCCGCCGACATCCACCGCATCC
>CAYYVZ010000602.1:0-1851 GCA_964475235.1 uncultured Myxococcales bacterium
GAGGACCCGTGTGTCCTTGCGCAGCGACTTCAACTCTTTCTCGAGGGCGTCGATGCGCTCGATCAGCTCGGCATTGGTCGGCGCACGGTCCGCATCGGCGGCCATCGCACACACCGGCGTCATGCTGATCGCGAGTCCGAAGACTGCGGCTGTCGCGAGATACCTGCGCGTTCCTGTTGGCGGTCGATGCGATCTCATCTCGATTGCTCCTTTTGTCCTGCATGGCGGGCCTCTTCCGAGAGGCCCGCGTCCGGGACGGCGTGCCCAGGACGCGCCGTCAGATCTGGTAGTCGTGAACGAACAGCCTGAGGTTCTTCGGGAAGACGAAGGCGTTGTCGCCCTCGCCGAGCTTGAGCTGGGCCCAGCGGTCGCGGGTCGTCTCCACGGTGAGCGGGACGCCGAACTCCTCGGCGAACAGCTCCACCTTGACCAGTGCACCCGAGAACGTGACGCGCCGGATGGCGGCGCGTACGCAGGTGCCGGAGTGCTCGTAGCGATCGATCTCGAGCTCGTGAGGCCGCACGTAGGCTTTCGCCGAGCGCGCCTCGTCGTGCGGGTACTCGGGGTAGTCCACCTCGAGGCCGCCGAGGAAGGCCCTGCCGCCCTCGACGCGACCGTGGAAGACGTTCACGTTGCCGAGGAAGTCGAGCACGAACGCGTTGGCCGGGTGGTCGAAGACTTCCGCCGACGTGCCCTGCTGCTCGATGCGGCCGTGGTTCATCACCACGACGCGGTCGGCGACCTCGAACGCTTCCTCCTGGTCGTGCGTGACGAGCACGCTCGTGAGCCCGATCTCGTGGTGGAGCTTGCGCAACCAGCTGCGCAGCTCCTTGCGCACGCGCGCATCGAGCGCGCCGAACGGCTCGTCGAGGAGCAGAAGCTTCGGGTCGGGCGCGAGCGCGCGAGCGAGAGCCACACGCTGACGCTGCCCGCCCGAGAGTTGTGACGGTGCGTGCTTTTCGTACTGGCCGAGCTGAACGAGATCGAGCAACTCGCGCACACGCGCACCGATTCTTCCTTCGTCCCACTTGCGCACACGCAGTCCGAAAGCGACGTTCTCGAAGACCGTCATGTGGCGGAACAACGCGTAGTGCTGGAACACGAATCCGACGTTGCGGCTTCCCGGCGCCTGGTGCGTGGCGTCCACGTCGCGGTAACGCACCGTGCCCGTGTCCGCCGTCTCGAGCCCTGCGATGATGCGCAGCAGTGTCGTCTTGCCGGAGCCCGAAGGTCCGAGCAGCGCCAGCAGCGCGCCGTCGGGAACGTCGAGGCTCACGTCGTCGAGGGCCCGGAACGAGCCGAAGTTCTTGGAGATGCCGTGTACCGAGATCCCCACGTCGTCGCGCTTCGACTCGCCGCCGCCCGACGGATCGGAGGACGACGCCGTCGCCTGGATCCCGTACTCGATCGGTCTCACGCGCTCGCGAACGTCGCCGAGTCCGACTCCGATGGACGAAAGCGCAAAGCCTCCGCCGCCCGCTCCCGCTCCGACCAGCGCCGGCGACAGGGCAGGAATCCACGACGCCGAGTCGGCCTGGGCATCCGCCTCCGGCACGACGTTGCGCTCGGCAAGCTCGAGCCGGGTCTTCCACTCGAGGATCGTCTTCACGACGAGCGTGAGCACGGCGAGGAAGCACAGCAGCGAAGCCGCGACGAAGGATCCCTGGAGGTTGTACTCCTGGAACAGTTTCTCGACGCGAAGCGGCAGCGTATCGGTCTGGCCGGTGATGCGGCCCGAGACGACGTACACCGCGCCGAATTCGCCCATCGCGCGCGCGTTGCAGAGGATCACTCCGTAAAGGAGGCCCCACTTGATGTTCGGCAGCGTCACGCGCCTGAACATGTGCCAGG
>CAYYVZ010000603.1:0-1830 GCA_964475235.1 uncultured Myxococcales bacterium
CGGGTACAGGTTTCGCAGAAACCTGTACCCGTCCCGGGTTTTTCAGCTCGGCGAGCCGATGGCCGTCGGGTCTTCTTCTGCTTCGGCAAGCAATGCGGGGATGGCGTCGAGCTCGTAGCGTTTGTCGCGCGAGCCGTAGACGAAGTGGGCCGACTCTTTGAGGCGGCTCGCAAGCTTCGCGACTTCTTCGTCGAACCAGCGCGGGTTCTGCGCGAGAATCGCGCGTATGCGCTCCTTGTACTCCTCTGTATTCGGCACCCCGGCGTAATAACGCCGGTAGATGTCGTAGCGGAAAAGTTTCTTCAGCCGCTGCAGGTTCCTGGCGCCGGTCGGCAGCGGAAGCAGCGCAACGTCGTGCTTGCCGCGCTCGCGGCGTTCGTAGAGGCGCTTCTGCACGATGTCGAGGCTGTGCTGCAGGAACTCGGGCGTGCAGAAGCACGCGAACTCGTCGTAGAGAAGGCGCATCGTCACCATCGCCTCGTCGAGCGGAAGCCTGGCCTGCCGCTCGCGGCCCATGCGGCGCAGCAGCAGCATGAACGGCACTGGCCGGTGTCCCGTGCGGGCGATGACATCCGGTTCGCGGAAGTCGGGCTGGCGGTACGGGAAGTGGCGCGGGTCGATCACGTCGAAGCCGCCGCGCCCATAGAAAAGGATTCGCTGCAGCGAAAGCCGGTCGTCGGGCGAGAAATACTCCATCTCCGCCGCGAGGTTCAGCTTCACGCCGAAGTACTTGCCGGGCTGGTCGGGCAGCGGCAGGTGGACGAGGCCGCGCTGCTGGAGCTGGAAGAGGTACTCGATCGCCAGTTCGACCGGCGCGATGCGAAGCCAGTAGGTGAGCACGGTGCCGCGCGCCTCGGGCAGCACGTAAATGTGCGAGAGGTAGACGGTGCAGAGGTCGGGAGCCCATTTCGGGTTGTAGATCACCGAGCCGTCGCGCACGCCGCGAAGGTTTCCGTCGCGGTCACGCGCGACGATGAGGAAGTAGCGGATGAACGAGCCCGACGGCAGCGGATCGTAGGGATCGTCGAGCAGGAATTTCCGGATCGCGTACTCCGGTTCCATCTCGCCCTGGGGACCGAACGTGTCGTGGAGGATCTGGTAGGCGCGCGCGAAGTCGGGATGGTCGGGGTGCTCGATCTCGATGAACTCGTAGCGCCGGCTCTCGCGCTCGATCATCTCGACGATGTCCTGCTGGTAGAGGTCCTTGAGGCAGAGACGGACCCGCTTGCCGAGCTCGGTGGAACCGCGCGGGCGGCTCGAAACGTCGGCCGGCGCTGCTGCGGACGTCTCTTTGGGAGCTCCACTGTCCATGACGGACCTTACGCCGGCCGCGGTTGCCGGCGGCCCGTGTACCACAGCGCTGCCGCGAAGGCGACGACGAGCGTCATGCCGAGCGCAGCGCCGAACGGCGTGTTGCGCGCCGTTCCCTTGATCTGGTTCTCGATGATGTTGCCGATCATGTCGACCTTGCCGCCGCCGAGGATGTCGTTGACGGCGTAGAGTCCGAGCGCCGGCACGAACACGAGCAACACGCCTGCGGTGATTCCGGGCCACGTCATCGGGACGATGACTTTCGAGAACGCACGCACGGGCGCGGCACCGAGGTCGAACGCCGCTTCGATGAGCGCATTGTCGAGCTTCTCCACCGAAGTGTAGATCGGCAGGATCATGAACGGCAGGAACGTGTAGACAAGGCCGAGAATCACCGCGCCCGGCGTGTACAGCATCTCGAACGGAGCAGAGATGAGCCCCACCGACAGCAGCAGGCTGTTGAGCAGGCCCTCGCTCTTCAGGATCGTGAGCCACGCATAGGTGCGGATGAGGAAGCTC
>CAYYVZ010000604.1:0-1812 GCA_964475235.1 uncultured Myxococcales bacterium
TGTCTTCGAGCCGCTGGACCGCCGAGAGCGTGTCGCCGGCGCAGATCGGCTCGAAGAGCTCGGTCTCGGTGCCGCCGTCGAGAAGTCCCTTGAGGCCGTGATTCACCGAAGGGATTCCTTCGGTCGGTCCGCTGAACGTGTCGCTGCAGCGGCCGGGCAGGAAGACCGCGGTGCCGAGATAGGTCGGCGGGGCAGGCAGGCTCCGATAGCCGGCCTTCTTCGCAGCCTCGACGTCGAAATAGACGGGGTCGGTGTAGCCGACGCCGCGCGCGAACATGCGAACGCTCGTCGTGGTGATCTCGAAGTCCCAGGGCGGCGACTGCTTGCCGATCTGGGCCTTCATGTCGTCGGTCAGCTCGATGTTTTCGGCCACGGGGCTCCTCCTCCTTTCTCGAACGGGTTCGCGATGTTGCGACGGCGGGCCGAGGGCAGGTCCGTCTGCATTCCCGATACGGGACAGCGGCCCGAAACGCGGAAAGGCGGCGGATTCAAGCAGCGCAGGACCGGCAGAGCAACGCCGCCGCGGCCCGTCTGCCGAGCCGGGTACCGGAGTCCTGTGCAGGCAGTGGCGGCGGCTCGCTTTCCCCGGGTGCCCCGGCTAACTGCAAGATCGTGCACCGCGACCTGCGGGCGCGAAACACGGCCGGGCCCTGGTCCGGCAACAGGAGAACCGAGATGGGCAGGAAAGTATTCGTCGTCGGCGTCGGCATGACCAAGTTCGAGAAACCCGGGTCGAAGGCCTGGGACTATCCCGACATGGCGAAGGAAGCGGGCACCAAGGCCCTCGAGGACGCCGGCATCGGCTTCGACAAGATCGAGCAGGTAGCAGTCGGCTACTGCTACGGCGACTCGACCGCGGGACAGCGCGCCGTCTACGAGCTCGGCATCACGGGCGTGCCCATCTACAACGTGAACAACAACTGCTCGACGGGATCGACCGCGCTCTTCATGGCCAAGCAGTTCATCGAAGGCGGCCTCGCCGACTGCACGATGGCCCTCGGCTTCGAGAAGATGGAGAAGGGCTCCCTCGGCATGAAGTTCCAGGACCGCACCAACCCGATGGACAAGCACTTCGGCGAGATGGTCGCGCTCCGCGGCTTCGCGAATGCACCGGGCGCGCCGCAGTTCTTCGGCAACGCCGGCATCGAGCACATGGAGAAGTACGGCACGTCGCCCGAGTCCTTCGCGCGCATCGGTGCGAAGAACCACAAGCACTCGGTCAACAACCCGTACTCGCAGTTCCGCGACGAGTACACGCTGCAGGACATCCTGAATTCTCCGACCGTGTACGGCCCGCTCACGAAGCTGCAGTGCTGTCCGACCTCGGACGGCTCCGGCGCGGCCATCCTCGCGAGCGAGGACTTCGTGAAGAAGCACGGCCTCGAGAAGACCGCCGTCGAGATCGTCGGCATGGCGCTGACGACGGATTTCCCGTCCACGTTCGACGAGAAGTCCTGCATCAAGCTCGTCGGCTCCGACATGACGAAGAAGGCGGCCGAAAAGGTCTACGCGCAGGCGGGCCTCGGGCCGAACGACGTGCAGGTCATCGAGCTGCACGACTGCTTCTCGTGCAACGAGCTCATCACGTACGAGGGCCTCGGCCTGTGCGAGCCCGGCAAGGGCGGCGAGCTGATCGACTCGGGCGCCGTGACGTACGGCGGCAAGTGGGTGGTCAATCCTTCCGGCGGACTGATCTCGAAGGGCCATCCGCTCGGCGCCACCGGTCTCGCGCAGTGCTCGGAGCTCACCTGGCAGCTGCGCGGACAGGCCGACAAGCGCCAGGTCGAAGGCGCGCAGGGTGCGCTGCAGCAC
>CAYYVZ010000605.1:0-1807 GCA_964475235.1 uncultured Myxococcales bacterium
CGGGTCCGAGGAGTGTCACGCGCGCATTCTACCCGGGACGGACGGGGACGTTTACCGCCGGTGCCACATTGCCGGTTCTCCTGGCGACGGCGCCGTGAGAGAACCGCGCGAGTGGGCGACACGCGCCGAAATGACCGTCTGGCCATCTTCGGCTCGGCGCTTTTGTTCTCGACCGGCGGCGTGGCGATCAAGTGGATCGCACTCGGCGCGTGGCAGGTGGCGGCGATAAGGGCCGCGCTCGCGGCGCTGGCCGTGTGGTGGCTGGTGCCCGGCCCGGTGACGATGCGGCGCACCGCCGTCGTGCTGACCGGCGTCGCGCAGGGCAGCTCGATGCTGCTCTTCGTGATCGCCAACAAGCTGACCACGGCGGCCAACGCGATCTTCCTGCAGTCGGCCGCGCCGCTTTACATCCCGATCCTCGCGGCGCACGTGCTCGGCGAGCGCACCACCAGGCGCGACCTCGCGGCGATGGCAGGCATCGCGATCGGACTTCTCCTGTTTTTCGTCGGTGCCGAGCCTGCGACCGCGACCGCGCCGAACCCGCGCCTCGGCGACATCGTCGCGGTGGCGAGCGGCGTCGCGTGGGCCTGCACCGTCGTCGGGCTGCGCTACCTTGCGCGCGAGGATCCCGGGCATGCCGAGGTCGAGACGTCGGTGCCCGATGCATGGATTCAGGTTTCGGCGACAGCGGAGGCGGCCGGTCACGCAGGCTTGCCGGAGCGCGGCGAGCGCGAAGACGCGCCGGCCGACGTTGCACCCGAAAGCGCTCCGCCACGTGCATCCTCCGAGCCTGCACGCACCCGCGCGAATTCGCCCGGCGCGGCCAAGGGCGCACTTTTGTGGGGGAACCTCTTCGTCGTCGCGGTTGCGCTGCCGGTCGCGTGGCCGTTTGAGGCGACGAGCGGCGGCGACTGGGCTTTGCTCGTCTATCTCGGTACGGCGCAGGTGGCGCTTGCGTACCGGTTGCTCGTACATGCGGTCGCGCGCGTGCCCGCTCTCGAAGCTTCGCTGCTCGCGCTGTTCGAGCCGGTGCTCAATCCGCTGTGGGCCTTCCTGCTTCTGGGCGAGCGGCCGTCGGCGTGGGCGTTTGCCGGAGCCGCGACGCTCGCATCGGTGACGATCGCGCGTGCGGCGGTGGGCTCTCGCGGCGTACGCTGAGCCGCACGCGATCTCGCACGTCACAGCCGAGTTGATATAGTCGCGCGGCTTGGGAATCGCCGCGACGAGCGCGGCAGGCGGACCGGCCGGACGGGCGGGGAGGAGAGCGATGGAAGCGGCTTCGTGGTTTTCGGTTTCGAGCTTTGTGTTCCTGGCGGTGGGAGCGGCAGCGGGTTTGGCGGCAGGCCATTTCTTCTCGCCGGCCATCGGGGAAGCGAAGCGGCTGCGTTCCGATCTCGAGCGCCTCCAGCACGAGCACGACTCGTACCGTTCGTCCGTCAATTCCCACTTTCGCAAGACCGCCGATCTGGTCGGCCAGATGACCAAGAGCTACGCCGCGGTCTACGACCACCTCGCGGGCGGCGCGCGCCGCTTCTGCGACGATTCCGGCTCCGATTCCGCCCTTCCCTTCGATCCGCTTCCCGGTGCCCTCGCGTCTCCGGTCATCGAGACCGCGCCCGCGGAGGCCGTTGCCGAGGTTGCCGACGGGCTTGCGGACGCCGGCGCGCTTGCGGACACCGACGCTCTCGCGAACGCGGCGTTCCAGTGTGTCGACGCAACCGTTGAGGACTACTCCCCTTCGTGCCGCCAGTCTAGGGCTGCGCGCCGGTCACCGGCGAATCGGCCGGGACCAGCCCGAACGCGCCGA
>CAYYVZ010000606.1:0-1787 GCA_964475235.1 uncultured Myxococcales bacterium
CGACCCGGGCCTGTTCCTTTCGACCGCGTCCTACGAAGCGGCCGACGAGAAGGCCGTGCTGGACGCCCTGCTCGAGGAGACCGCGAAGATTCGCGACTATCCCGTCACCGAAGCGGAGCTGTCGCGCGCGCGCATCAATCTCGAGAGCGACTTCGTCTACCGCAGCCAGACGGTGCAGGGCCAGTCGCGTGAGCTCGGCTACTCGATCGTCGTCCACAAGGACCCGAACTACGCCGAGAAGTACGTTGCGATGGTTCGCCGGGTGACGGCGGCCGACGTCCAGCGTGTGGCACGCGAGTACCTGACGCTGGAGAACATGACGGGCGTGAGCCTGAGGCCGACCGGCACGCCGGAGACGCTGAATCTCGCGGCGCTGCGCGACGCCGGAAAGCGCCTCGCTACCGAAGACCCGATCGTCGTCGCGTCGGCGAAGAACGGAGCCGCCAAGGCCATCAATCAGAACTCTGCGGCACGGCCCGACACCGAGCCGCGCCTCGTCACCCTTCCGAACGGGGTGCGCCTGATCGTGCAGGAGCACCACGCCGTGCCGATGTTCTCGGTGCGCGCCGCCGTGCTCGGCGGCCTGCTCGCCGAACGGCCCGAGAACAACGGCATCTCGAACTTCGTAGCCGAGATGCTGTCGCGCGGCACCGTCACGCGCTCGCGCGAGCAGCTCGCAGCCGAGATCGAGTCGCTGGCAGGCGACCTCGGCGGCTTCGCCGGTCGCAGCTCCTTCGGTGTCGCCAGCACCTTCCTGTCGCAGTACGTGAACGAGGGCATGGCGCTGACGCTCGACGTCCTGCTCAACCCCGAGTTCCCGGAGAACGAGGTCGAGAAGACCCGCCGCGAGATCCTGCTCGCCATCAAGAATCGCGCAGACGAGTCGGCCCAGGTGGCCTTCGACCTCGCCTACAAGACCGTCTACCCCGAGCATCCCTACGGCATGACGACGCTCGGCGAAGCCGACAGCATCACGCGCATGACGGCCGAGCAGCTGCGGCAGTACTACTCTTCGGTGCTCGATCCCGAGAGCCTCGTCGTCACGGTCGTCGGAGACATCAACAGCGACGCGATGATCGAGGGCCTCTCGAAATCGCTCGCGCGAGTGACCGGCGACGGAGTTCCGTTCGTGATGCCGGAGGCGGCGCGCCGGCCTTCCGAGATCCGGCGCACCCGCATCGATACGAACCGCAAGCAGAGCCACCTCGTCGTCGCCTTCCCGGGCGTCGCGATGATGGATCCGGCTCGCTACTCGCTGTCGGTGCTCGACACCGTGCTGTCGCGCCAGGGCGGCCGGCTTTTCTTCGAGTTGCGCGACAAGCAGGCCCTTGCCTACACCGTGAGCTCGTTCTCGACCGAGGGCTACGCACCGGGTCTGCTCGGCGGCTACATCGCCACCGATCCTTCGAACGAGGCGACGGCGCTCAACGGCCTGCTGACCGAGTTCGAGAAGATCCGTACGACCGACATCAAGCCCGAGGAGCTCGAGCGCGCGCAGCGCTACCTGATCGGCAACTACGAGATCGCGCTGCAGACCAACAGCGCGATCGCCGAGAACATGACGTTCCAGGAGCTCTACGGCCTCGGCTATCTCGAGGGGCGCAAGTACGGGCAGTACATCAACGCGGTCGACGCCGCGAAGGTGCGCAGCGCGGCCGACCGCTTCCTCACGCTCGACACTCGCGCGGAGGCTGTCGTCGGCCCGCCAAAAGCGGGCCGGTGTGATAACCCCGCCCAAAGCGGGCCGGTGCAACAGGCCCGCCCAAGGCGGGGCGGATGGACAGCTA
>CAYYVZ010000607.1:0-1776 GCA_964475235.1 uncultured Myxococcales bacterium
TTATTGGTCCCGAAAGGACCGATCGTGTCGGTGATCGGCAAGGACGGCGACCGGATCCAGTACGAGAACCAGAACCTCGTGCAGACCTACACCGTCACCAGGGTGGAACACGCGCGCGGCAACGGCGAAGACAGGATCACGGTGCTCGGCGAAGGCACGGTGCCTCCGAACAACCAGGGCATCGCGACTCCGCTCTACAACCAGGACGAGGACGGCGCGATGCCGGCCGCGCTCGGCGTGGACGACGGGAACGACCTCGACGAGTACACGAAAAGCCGGATTGCCCAGCTCGACGAAGGGTACGTGGCTTTCGCCGGCCAGCGGGACGACGGTTTCTACGCCGACATCCAGGCGATCTTCGACCTGCTCCAGCTTCGCAGCGGCGAAGAGCGCTTCGACAGCCAGGGCGGCTTCAACGTGCATACCATCGTGCTGAACATTCCCGTCGAGGAGATTGGCGGCGACGAGCAGGTGGTAGGAGTTTACGCGAGCACGAGCCGCCGCACCGTCAGCGTGCTGCGCAAGAACAAGGACGACGTCGTCAAGGGCCGCTTCGTGCAGGTCGCCCGCCAGGGCAACCCGCTGTTCAACGAAGGCCTCGTCGCGATCGCCGACAAGGACCTCTACAGCCGCACGCGTCCGGTGCGCGACGAGGCGCTCTTCCGCAAGTACGCCGAGACGCCGGAGCTCGCGGCGCTCATCAACGCCATCGTGTTCGGCGGCACGAAGGTCGCCGTCGAGACGGGCCGCACCGACATCGCGGGGATCTTCATTCCCGACGTGATCCGCGTGGACCTCTCGACCGTCGCCGCGCGCCAGCCCGGCAACGGAGAGGATGCGGCGACCGCGCCTGCCGACGAGGGTTTCTCGCGGATGAGCATCTTCGGCGGCGACACCCTGCAGAGCAGCGTGCAGGCCGGGCTCTTCGGCAACGGCACCATCGCGGGAGGATGGCCGAACGGCCGCCGTTTCGGCGACGACGTCGTCGACATCGCGGTGAGCGCGCTCGTGAGCGACCTGCGCGACCCGGAGAACCTCGTCATCAACCCGGCCGACGGCATCGACAACGTGAGCGCCAACGACCAGGGCTACAACAAGGTGTTTCCGTACGCGGGCACGCCGCTGAACGGCCGCAACCACGGCCACCACTGATCGCAATCGACGGGACGGGGAGGCAGCGCGAGATGAAAGCCCATGGTCGAAGCCTCGCGCTCGCCGCCGCAGTTGCCGCGATGGTCACCGGGATTCCCCCTGGCCTCGCGGCAACTGCGAGTGCCCACGATCCCGGGCTCAGCTCGTCGGTCGTCGTGCTCTCGCCGGAGGGCGTGACGGCGACGCTGCGCATTCACGACGCCGACCTCGCCGATGCCTCGGGCGTGGCGGCGCCAGAGGTGCTCGTGCTGCGAAGCGGGAACGAAACCGTTCGCGCCGCTCGAGCGGAAAGGAATCCCGAACAGCAAAGCGAGTCGCTGTTCTCGCTGTCGTTCGCCGTCCCGCCCGTGGCCGTGCTCGAGGTGGACGTACCTCTGCTCGGCCGGCTCCCGCGCGGACACAAGCACCACCTCGAAGTCCGCAGCGCTACCGGTGCGCTGGTCGCGTCCGCCGTCCTCAGCGCCGCAGCTCCTCGCCTCGCCGTGCCGTGGGGCACTATCCCGCCGGGCACTGCCCCCCTGGGGACTGTCCCCGTTCTGGAAACGTCACGCACCCCATCCAGCGATTCTCAGGGGACTGTCCCCGCCCTGGCCAGCGCCACTCCATGGCTCGCCGCTGGCCTCC
>CAYYVZ010000608.1:0-1776 GCA_964475235.1 uncultured Myxococcales bacterium
GGCTTCAAATCTCCGAGCTCAAGCCAACCCGAGATCGTCAGGAACGGGTGATTGGCCGTGGCCTCGATCTGCCGCCCCAGCGCAGTCCGCAGCCGGAAACATGGCTTGCGGCCGCTTGCTCGCGCGGCGACCACTGGGCGCTTCTCGATCTTCAAGGACTTGCTGCACGTGAGGGTCGTCGGTAGCGGGATCCGGCCGCTGACCACGTCGTCGATGCGAACCCACTGTCCACTTTCCGCATCGATCACGCGCGTGCTGCCGACGACGCACTCCGGAAAGCCGTATTCGCCGAACCCCTTGATCTGCTCGAACACGCGTTCGGCGAACTCCGCGCGAATCCCCTTGGCCGTCATGCGCGTGATGAGCCGCTCGCGGTGCTTCTCGATGCGGCCCGTGCGCCGCCACGCGGCCATGTCGCGGCGGAGCTGGTCCGCCTCGCCCGGCGTGTAGTCGGCCGCGACCATCGCGAGCCGCATCACCTGCTCCTGGAAGAGCGGGACGCCGAGCGTCTTCTCGAGCACGGGGCGCAGGCACTCGTGCGGATATTCGACCTCTTCCTCGCCCGCGCGGCGCTTGAGATACGGATGCACCATGCCGCCCGTGATCGGGCCGGGCCGGACGATGGAGATCTGCACGACGAGGTCCTGGAACGTGCGCGGCCTCAGGCGCGGCAGCATCGCCATCTGCGCGCGGCTTTCGATCTGGAAGACGCCGACCGTGTCGGCGCGGCACATGAGATCGTAGGTGGCCGGATCCTCGGCCGGGATCGTCGCCATCGACAGCTCGAGCCCGCGGCAGCGACGCAGCTCCTTGAGGCCGAGATCGACCATCGTGAGCGCGCCGAGGCCGAGCAGATCGACCTTGAAGAGGCCGAGGCTCTCGATGTCGTCCTTGTCCCACTGGATGACGGTGCGGCCTTCCATCGTCGCGTTCTCGATGGGGACGAGGTCGCTCACCGGCTCGTGGCCGAGCAGGAAGCCGCCCGGATGGATCGAAAGGTGGCGGGGAAAATCGAGGATCTCGTTGGCGAGCGCGAACAGGTGCGCGCTCGCGCCGACGGTGGCGTCGAGACCGGCCATGGCCATCGAGGACGCGCTCACGTCGCCGTAGTGGGAGAGCACGCGCGCGAGGCGGTCGAGCGTGGTGCCGGGAATGCCGAGGGCCTTGCCCACGTCGCGCACGGCCGAGCGCGGGCGGTAGCGGATCACGTTGGCGACCATCGCCGCATGGCCGCGGCCGTACTTCCCGTAGACGTGCTGGAGGACTTCCTCGCGGCGCTCGTGCGCGATGTCGAGGTCGATGTCGGGAGGCTCGGCGCGCTCGCGCGACAGGAAGCGCTCGAAGAGCAGGCCCATGCGCACCGGGTCGATCGCGGTGATGCCGAGGCAGTAGCAGACCGCCGAGTTGGCCGCCGAGCCGCGGCCCTGGCACAGGATGCCGCGGCTGCGGCAGTACTCGACGATGTCGTGCATCGTCAGGAAGTAGCCGCCGTAGTCGAGGTCGGCGACGATGGCGAGCTCTTTCTCGAGCTGGGCGGCAACGTCGGCGGGGACGACGCCGCCGTAACGCTGCGCGGCGCCGGCGAGCACGAGCGAACGCAGGTGTTCGCCTTCCGTGGTGCCGTCGGGCAGGCGTTCGCCCGGATAGCGATAGCGGATCTCGTCCAGGCTGAAACGGCAGCGCTCGGCGACCTCGCGCGTGCGCTCGAGGGAGGCCGTGTCGTCGGCGAACAGGCTCGCCATCGCATACGGCGTCTCGAGCGCGTGCTCGGCACCA
>CAYYVZ010000609.1:0-1776 GCA_964475235.1 uncultured Myxococcales bacterium
AGATCGGGGTCGTCGGCGAGGGCCAGCTCGCCCCCACGATCGACGTCGTGCGCGAGGTATCCGAGCAGTACGGAGTCCGCTTCGTCGATGCGCACGCAGGTTTCGGCGACGAATATTTCCGCGACGCGATGGACCATCTCCGCGAGACCGATGCGGTCAACGGCCATCGGGAACTGTCCCGGAAGCTCACGGCCGCGATCGCCGACGACTGGCGCCGCATTCTCACCACTCCACGCTGATGCTGTTCAACACCGCCCAGTTCGCCCTGTTCTTCGTCGTCGTCGCGCTGCTGCACTGGGCGCTGCCGAAGCGGTGGCGCAACGCGTGGCTGCTGGTGACGAGCATCGTCTTCTACACGCTGTGGCTTCCGGTCTACCTGTTCCTCTTCCTCGCCGTCATGGCGGTGAACTACGGGTTCGCGATCGCCATCGAACGCAGCGCGCACCGGAAGCGACCGCTCGTTCTTTCGATCGTTTTCACGCTCGGCGTGCTCGGCTACTTCAAGTACCGGGGGTTCTTCCTCGACACGCTCGCGTGGATGGCCGGCACGGCTCCGCCGGGCGCCGAGCTCTTCCTCCCGCTCGGCATCTCCTTCTATTCCTTCGTGATCATCGCGCTGAACGTGGACATCTACCGCGGCACGATGCAGCTGCCGAGCTTCTCCCGCTACCTGCTGTTCGTTATGTTCTTCCCGCACCTGATCGCGGGACCGATCCTGCGCGGATCCGAATTCCTGCCGCAGCTCGAGCTTCACGGTGTCTACACGGAAGACCGGATGCGCCGCGGCCTCTGGCTGGTGGCCTGGGGTCTGTTCAAGAAGGTCGTACTCGGCGACTTCCTGCTCGCGCCCTTCGTCAATTCGGTGTTCGAGATCCCGGGTCTGCCGAGCGCGCCGGTGCACCTGATCGCGATCTACAGCCTCGCGTTCCAGATCTACTGCGACTTCTCGGGATACAGCGACATCGCCCGGGGCCTCGCCTGCCTGCTCGGGTACGAGCTGCCGCTCAACTTCGCCGAGCCCTACCTGTCGAGAAATCCGGCCGAGTTCTGGCGGCGCTGGCACATGACCCTTTCGCGATGGCTGCGCGACTACCTCTACATCCCGCTCGGCGGCAACCGCGGCGGCGCCGTGCGGACGGGGATCAACCTGCTCGCGACGATGGTCCTCGGCGGTCTCTGGCACGGGGCCAACTGGACGTTCGTCGTCTGGGGAGCCTTTCACGGGCTCCTCCTGGTCATTCATCGCGTGATCACGAAGGGACGCACGGAGAGCGCCGGCCTGTCCCTGCGCGACCTGCCGGCCATGGTTCTGACCTTCCACGCGGTCTGCGCGCTGTGGGTGTTCTTCCGCGCTCCCGACATCGCGAGCGCGACGACGATTCTCGAAGCGCTGGTGAACAACTCGTGGTCGGGAGAGTGGCCGGTCCTTCAGACCGGCGTGGTCCTTGCCTGCGCGCTGCTGCACCTGGCCGAGCGCATCGTCACCGAGGGCGCGGAGCGGATCGTCGAGAGGACGCGCGGATCGTGGCCCTTCGCGGTGACGGAAGGTCTCGCCTTCGGCCTGACCATCGTCGTGGTGGTCGTCTGCAACGGGTCGGGCGCGGCGTTCATCTACTTCCAGTTCTGAGCGCGCTAGCGCACGAGCGTGAAAACGGGGACGGCTAACCCGCGCGCGGGGGCGGGGGCGGTAAACCCCCCACCACCCGCGCCGGGGGTCCCGCCCCCGGTTGGGGTGCGGGGGCGGCCCGGGCGCGAACGACCGCCCGGCGCGCCGGG
>CAYYVZ010000610.1:0-1775 GCA_964475235.1 uncultured Myxococcales bacterium
CGAGCTTGGTCTCGGAAAGGAGCTTGGGCGTCACGATGTAGCCGATCTTGAGATCGGCGGCAGCAGCAGGCCTCGCACCGGCGACGGCGCCGGCGATCACGAGGGCAATGGGTAGGATCCACTTCTTCATCGATTCTCCTGTTCGTGCAGATGAGTACGGTACTCAGTACGGCGTTCCGAAGGAGAACAGCACGATGCTCTCCTCGTCGTCGTCCTTGGAGTTGAGCGGGAAACCGACCTCGATGCGCAGCGGTCCGAACGGCGACAGCCAGCGCAGGCCGATGCCGGTCGAAAGGCGCATGTCCGAAAAATCGATTCCGTCCGACTGGTTGGCCGGGTGGCTGATGGCGTCGTTCGGGATGCCGGTCTCGCGCATCCATGCGTTGCCGGCATCGAAGAACAGGGCACCCTTCACGCCCGCGTCCGGAAGGATCGGAAAGATGATCTCGTTGTTGAAGATGAGCTGGCTGCTGCCGCCGACCTCGCTGCTTCGCGCGCGGTTGCCGTTGTAGTCGAACCAGTCCTGGCGCGGTCCGAGGGAGCGCGACTGGAAGCCGCGCACGGTGTTGATGCCGCCCGGGAAGTAGCGCTCCGAAAGGGGCAGCTCGGCGCCCGAGTCGCCGCCGTTGCCCCAGCCGTAGCCGAAGGTGCCGGCCACGGAGTACACGAGCTTCCAGCCGCTCTCGTGCTTGTAGAACGGGAAGTACCAGCGCGCCGATACGTCGATCTTGGTGAACTCGTGCTCGCCGCCGAGGCCGGCGAACTCGCCCGAGGCCGTGATGAGCGAGCCTTCGGTCGGGTCGAACGGCATGTCGATCGTGTTGCGCGAGAGCGACGGCCTGAGGCTGCTCGTCAGGAACTCGCCTTCCTCGTTCTTGACGTTGGACGGCGCAGTGCTCGAGATACCGTCGATCACGGAGTTCTCGAGGCGGTACTCGAGGCCCGCGCGGATGTCGTCGAGCGACGCGCCCATCACGCTGCGGAGGCCGAGCTCCCACAGAGGATAGCTCGCGCGCAGCGAGAAGCCGGTGCCGCCGCGATCGAAATCGCTGAACTCGTAGGACCAGCTGAACACGTCGATGCCGAGCAGCAGCGGCACGTCGAAGGCCCACGGCTCGGTGAACGCGAGGCGGAAGTTCCGGCGCCGCGCGCCGAAGTCGACGTTGAACGTCGCGGTCTGTCCGCGTCCGAACAGGTTGCGCTCGGTGATGCGCGCGTTGGCGAGCAGGGAATCCTCCGAGCTGAAGCCCGCGCCCGCGGAGAAGGTGCCGGTGCGGCCTTCCTTCACGTCGACGACGAGGTTCACCTTGTCGGGATCGTCGGTGCGCGTGCTCTCGACCTTGACCTCGTCGAAGACGCCGAGCCGGCGAACCCGGCTCGTGCCCTGGCGCAGGCCCTTGCCGGTGAACTGCTCGCCTTCCTGCTGGCGCAGCTCGCGGCGGATGACTTCGTCGCGGGTCTTCGCGTTGCCGCGAATCTCGATGCGGTCCACCGAAACGAGCGGACCCGACGTCATCCGGAAGGCGACGTCCACCGTCTTGGTCTCTTCGTGCACGTCGGTCATCGGCACGGCTTCCGCGAACGCGCGGCCGAGGTCGCCGTAGGCTTCCGTGACGCTGAAGATCGACTCGCGCAGGCGGCTCGGCTTGAAGATTTCGCCCGACTCGAGGCCGGACGCCTTCACGAGCTTCTCCTGGTCGTCGAGCACCTCGCCTTCGAAGCGGATCGCGCCGATGCGGTACTGGTCGCCTTCCTCGATGCGCACGGTGAGGATC
>CAYYVZ010000611.1:0-234 GCA_964475235.1 uncultured Myxococcales bacterium
TCGTCGACGTAGTGAATCCTCATGCCGACCATCTGCTGGGGAAGAGGGACTTCGAGACGGTTCTCCACCGCCTGATCGAAGACGGCCGTGAACACGAACTCGGCTCCTCCTCCTACCGTGCTGGAGACTCGAATCTCACCGCCCATCAACTCGGTGAGCAGCTTGGCGATCGACAGGCCGAGGCCGGTTCCACCGAAGCGCCGGGTAGTCGACGCGTCGGCCTGCGTGAACGGG
>CAYYVZ010000611.1:244-1768 GCA_964475235.1 uncultured Myxococcales bacterium
GGGCGAAGGCTGGCGTTGACGAAGAATGGCGAGGTGGAGAGGTCGGCCTGCGTGAACGGGCGGAACAACTGGTCCTGAACCTCGGGATCGATGCCGATGCCGGTGTCCTTCACGAGAAATTCGAGGCGGACTCGCTCGGCCTCGCGCCCGGCGAGCCTGCAACGGATGGTCACGCCTCCCCGCTCCGTGAACTTGATGCCGTTGCTCACGAGGTTGATGAGGATCTGTTTGAGCCGGCCGGAGTCGCCGCGGACCCACGTCGGAACATCCGCGTCGACGACGGCGCCGAGCTCGATGTCCTTGGCCAGGGCCTTGACGCCCAAGATCTCGATTACTCCGAACACGGCCGCCTGAAGGTCGAAGTCGACGTCTTCGAGCGTCAGCTTGCCCGCCTCCACTTTCGAAAAATCGAGGATGTCGTTGATGACGCCGAGCAGACCCTCTCCCGCGTTGCGAATGGTTTCGGAGTAGTCGCGCTGGATCGGCGATAGGGTCGTATCCAACAGGAGGCCGGTCATCCCGATCACGGCGTTCATCGGCGTGCGGATCTCATGGCTCATGTTCGCGAGAAACTCGCTCTTCGCCCTCGCTGCGGCCAGAGCGGCGTCCCTGGCGGCGACCAGGTCCTCGGCGGCTTGGCGTCGCGCCAGGAATTGTCCAACCTGGAGCCCAATCGATACGAACGCCTGTCGCAGACCCACGGGTTCCGGCGTGACTCGGGGGAAAAGAAACTCGAGTGAGCCGCAGAAACCTCCGCCGACGACGATCGGAAAAGCGAACGCGGAGTGGAGATTGGCCTCGCGGGCGGCCTTCTCCCTCAGATAGTCGGAACTCTTCGTCACGTCTGGTTCCCAGCATGCTTCCACCGCTTCCCACACGCGCCCCGGCATGCCTTGCCCGCGCTCGAAAACCAGCTGCTCGGTGGCCTGCCGGAAGCCCGCGTACTCGGGACCGGAGCACCAGAAATCGGTGCAGCGGAGAATGCTTTCGCCTTGCCGCAGCGTCCATACCACTGCGACTTCCGCGCCGAGGATCTTCGCGATCGCACTGATGATCCGCTTCATGGCGGGCTCGAAATCCGCCGACGTGGCAATCGCGTTGCTCACCTCGAACTCGAGTTTGCGGTAGTTCTCGACGCGCTTGCGTTCGGTGATGTCGATGATCGACGCAAGCACGTAATCGCCGTCGGCGAGATTCACAGGGCTGAGGCCGATCTCGATTGGGAATTGCCTCCCCTCCTTGTGGTTGCCGTAGAGCTCTCGTCCGCTGCCCATCGGCCGGCGGGCGGGATGGGCGAAGTAGGCCTCGCGCTTGGCCACGTGCCCGAGCCGCAACGGCGCGGGCAGCAGTGTCTCGACCTTCTCCCCGAGGAGTTCCTCGCGCGAATAGCCGAAGAGTTCTTCCGACTGCCGGTTCACGACGTGGATGGAACCGTTTCGGTCCACCAGCAGGAGCGCATTGGGTGAGGCCTCGACCAGTGCCCGCAGAGTCTCCTGTGACTTCCTCTGCACCCGGATGTCTCTT
>CAYYVZ010000612.1:0-1767 GCA_964475235.1 uncultured Myxococcales bacterium
CGCTGCACAGCGCAGCGGTGTCGAACTCGCCGGGAGCAGGGAAGAAAAATGCAGGAAAGGGAAGCCTCCGCCGTCAAGATTCCGGATGTCGCCGCGCTCGTTGCCGACATCGATGAAGTGGTACGTGCCGCCGTGAAGTCCGCGTCCGCGCGCACCGGCGGCGGCAAGGACATCGACGCGTGGCAGGTTCACTCCGAGCGCGTCGCGTATGCGGCCACCGAAGTTCTCGCGGCAAAAGCGATGGTCGAGTACGCGGAAGCCATGGCCGCTGCCGGCGTGGATGCGGGCCTCGCCACGGACCAGGCCGCCGTGTTCGCGGGCGAGATCGCCGCGAAGATCACCGGCCAGCTCGTCGCCGCCGCCGCCGACTGGGACCTTCCGGCCGGCCTCTTCGAGAAGACCCTCGGCTGCGCTGCAACGCGCGAACGCATCGGGCTTTGTGCGGACGAGAACCGGGTGCGCGCGATCGGCCGCGCCGTGGCCGGCCAGCGCGGCGCGCACAACGCGTGGCTTCCCGAGGACGACGTCGTGATGATCCGCGACGCCGTGCGCGGTTTCGCGCAGAAGGAAGTCGCGCCTCTGGCCGAGCACATCCACCGCCACGACGACCTCGTGCCCGACTCCCTCATCCGTGCGATGGCCGACATGGGCTACTTCGGCATGTCGGCGCCGGAAGAGTACGGCGGCCTTGGCATGGGCAACCTCGCGATGGTGGTGACGACCGAGGAGCTCTCGCGCGTCTCGCTCGCAGCCGCGGGTTCCCTCATCACGCGGCCGGAAATCCTCACCAAGGCCCTGCTCAAGGGCGGCACCGAAGAACAGAAGAAGAAGTGGCTGACGCCGGTCAGCGCCGGCGAGATCATGGTCGCGATCTCGGTGACCGAGCCCAACACGGGGTCCGACGTGGCCTCGGTCTCGTGCCGCGCGGAACGAAAGACGGTCGACGGTCGCGACGGCTTCGTGATCAACGGCGCCAAGGCGTGGTGTACGTTCGCGGGCCGAGCCAACGTGCTCGCGCTGCTGGCGCGCACGAATCCCGACCCGAAGTCGGGAGCCAAGGGCCTCACCCTCTTCATCGTCGAGAAGGATGCGTTCCAGGGCCACGAGTTCGAGATGAAGCAGCCGGGCGGCGGCACGCTGCACGGCAAGGCGGATGCCACGCCTGGCTACCGCGGCATGCATTCGTACACGCTGGCGTTCGAGAACTACTTCGTGCCGATCGAGAACCTGATCGGCGGCGAGCAGGGCCTGAACAAGGGTTTCTACCTGCAGATGAACGGCTTCGCGGCGGGCCGCATGCAGACGGCGGGACGCGCGACGGGGCTTGCGCAGGCGTCGCTCGAGGCGGCGGCCGGCTACGCCGTCGACCGCAAGCAGTTCGGCAGCGCGCTCATCGACTTCCAGCTCACGCAGTACAAGATCGGCCGCATGGCCACCTACACGCAGGTCGCACGCCAGATCTCCTACAAGGCGGCGCGCGCGATGGACGTCGACGAGACGATCTCGCTCGAGCCGGCGATGGCCAAGCTGATCACGTGCGACATCGCGGTGTCCGTCTCCCAGGAAGGCCAGCTCGTGCACGGCGGGTGGGGTTACGCCGAGGAGTATCCGATTTCGCGCTACGTGGTCGATGCGACGGTGTTGCCGATCTTCGAGGGCGTGAAGCCGATTCTCGAGCTCAAGGTCATCGCACGCCAGTTGCTCGCCAGTTAGTTCGCGCGGCGTCGGCCTGGCTTCGCGCCGGGTCGGGGGCCTGCGTGTCCGGTT
>CAYYVZ010000613.1:0-1765 GCA_964475235.1 uncultured Myxococcales bacterium
CGCACGGCCGGCGACGGCATCCGCCGGCGCAGCGTGCCGGCGAACCACGCGCCGAGCGCGGCAGCACGTTCCGGCAGGTTCTCCTCGAGAAGCACGTCGAGCGCCGCGAGCCCGGCTGCGCACGAAAGCGGATGCCCGCCGAACGTCGTCACGTGCGCCAGCGCCGGTTCCCGCGACAGCGTCCGCATCACGGGGCGCGATGCGACGAACGCTCCGAGCGGAAGCCCGCCGCCGAGCGCTTTCGCCAGCACCAGCACGTCCGGCACCGCTCCGTACTGCTCGAACGCGAACAGCGTTCCGGTGCGCCCGAACCCCGTGATGACCTCGTCGTAGACGAGCAGCGCGCCGACTTCCGTGCAGCGCGCGCGCAGCGCCGCCAGCCAACCCGGCGCCGGCAGGATCACGCCCGCCTCCGCCTGCACCGGCTCCACGATCACGCAGGCGAACTCCGAGTCGATCGAGCTCAGCGCTTCGAAGTCGTTGAACCCGATCTGCGCGACGTCGCCCACGAGAGGCTCGAACGGTGTGCGATAAACGGGATTCCCGCCCACCGACACCGATCCCATCGTGTCGCCGTGAAACCCGCCGCGGCACGACATCAGCCACGTGCGGCCCGTCGCCTTGCGCGCAAGCTTGAGCGCTCCCTCGACCGCCTCGGTTCCCGAGTTCGTGAAGTACACGTTGTCGAGCCCGGCCGGCAGCAGCCCGCAGAGCCGGGACGCGAGCGCGACCTGAGCCTCCTGCACCAGCTCGCCGTAGACCATCACGTGAAGGTGCTTGTCGGCCTGCGCACGAATCGCGTCGAGCACGCGGCGATTGCCGTGCCCGAGCGCCGCGACGCCGATGCCCGCGAGAAGGTCGAGATACTCGCGGCCGCCGGCGGTGAAGAGCGTCGAGCCTTCGGCGCGTTCGACGACGAGACCGAGAGGGGAGTCGGAAGTTTGCGCTACGCTGCGCAGGAAGGCGGCGAGCTGCTCGCCCGGAGAAAGGCCCGGTCGGGCGGCCCCGTCCGGGCGCCCTGCGACGGGTGGGGTCAAGCGCCGTCCTCGACGCTGCGCCACTCGAGAAGATCGGCAAGGCGGCGGTGGCCGTCCTGGGCCCACTCGATCGGCGGACGCTGCATCTCGCCCGGCGCACAGACCCACGTCGCGCCGAGCTGTTCGAACGTGCCGGCGAGATCCGCGTAGGCGCGATGCGACGGCTCGAGGCCGAGACCGACGGCGGCAAGCGGAACCTGCGCGCCGCGAAGACGCTCGACCAGCTCCGTGCGGTGATCGACCGATGCGACCACGACGCAGCGGAGCCCGGGCCCGGCTGCTGCGGGAGCCATCGGACGGTAGTGCACCACCCAGCCGTCGCCGCGCCCGCGCAGCAGTTGTCCGCCGCCGTCGCGCAGCGTCACCATCTCGCACGCGTCCAGGAAGGCACGTCGCCGCGTCTCCGACTGCACGTCGCGCGGAAGCCGCGGATAGAGCGCCTCGTAGCGGCTGAGCTGGATGCCGAGCAGGCGCGCAAGCCGGGCCGCGCGCCTCTCGGCTCCTTCGACGAAGATCACGTGGGGCGTCAGGCAGCCGAGCCCTTCGTACTGCACGATGTCGGCGGCGAACCCTTCCTGCCACTGGTCGGTGTCGGACTCGCGCGGAATGACGCCGACGCTGAGGCGCGTGCCGCGCGTCACGATGGGGCGGCGCGGGTGGCGAGAGACGACCTGGCGCATCGCCTGGTCGGAACCCGACAGCTCCACGCGGTGCGCGATCTCGAAGAT
>CAYYVZ010000614.1:0-1736 GCA_964475235.1 uncultured Myxococcales bacterium
TCCGCCGCACGTCGATTTCACGGGCGGCGCGTTCCCGATCCCCCCAACCCGGCAGTGACACGCGGCGCGGCGAAAGCGGGGACGTATCCCGATTTCGCCGCGTTCCCGATCGCACACGGCTTCGCGTAAGAGCTCGCTCGTGAAGCAGTCGTTCTCCACGCTCGAAGTCGAGACGCGCACGCCCGGCCTCGTCGAGATCACCGACAAGGTCGAGGCCTGCATTGCCGACAGCGACATCCGCGACGGCCTCGTCACCGTCTTCATCCGCCACACCTCGGCATCGCTCGTGATCCAGGAGAATGCCGATCCGGACGTACGCGCCGATCTCGACGCGTTCCTTCGAAGGCTGGTGCCGGAAGATTCGCAGCTCTACCGGCACAACGCCGAGGGCAGCGACGACATGCCGGCGCACATCCGTTCGGCGCTGACGGCGACGCAGCTGTCCATCCCGATGCGCGACGGCGAGATGAGGCTCGGCACCTGGCAGGGAATCTACGTGTTCGAGCACCGCCGCGGGCGTTTCCGTCGCAGCGTGGACGTGCACGTGCTTGGGGACTGAGTTGACGCGCGGCTGCCCACCGCGTATCGGCCGGCCATGACTCCTGCCGACTGGGAAGCCGCCGGTCTCTACGACCCGCGCGACGAGAAGGCCGCCGAGCGTCTCGAGCTTCTCCAATGGTGCGAACTGCAAGGGTATTCGCTCGAGCAGATGAAGGCGGCGCACTCGAACGGCCAGCTCGCGTTCATCGCTTCGATCGCGGCCGGGCGCGCCGGTCCTTTCCTTACCCAGCAGCAACTCGCCGATCGGCTCGGTGTTTCGCTGGAGGAGATCGAGTCGTTTCGTCTCGCCTTTGCGCTTCCGCCGGTTCGTCCGGACGCGCCGTGGTGCAACGAGAACGAAGCACGGATGTTCGAGTCGGTGTCCGGAGGCGTCGAGCTTTTCGGGCATACGGGCATGGAGCGGCTCTCGCGCGTCCTCGGCTCGTCGGTCAGCCGGATCGCCGAGGCGATGGCATCGATCAACGCCGAGCGGCTTCGGCGCATGGCCGAAGCCGGCGCCACCGAGCTCGACATGGCCAAGGCCAACCTCGCGGCGATCCAGACGGCTGACGCGCCGGCCAGGATCGTGACGGGCCTGCTCGGCATTCATCTGCAGCTCGCGGCGGCGCGACTTCGCGAGCGCCGTACCGACCTTTCGGCGGACACGGTACTTGGCTGCGTAGGCTTCGTGGACCTCGTCGGCTCGACGACCATGTCGCAGGCGCTGCCGGTGCGCGAGCTTGCGGAGATCGTCGATCGCTTCGAGGAGGTCGCGCACCAGGTCGCCGTCAACCGCCGCGGCCGTATCGTCAAGTTCATCGGCGACGAGGTGATGTTCGTGACCGGCGACGCCGAATCGGCTTGCGACATCGCACTGTCGCTCATCGAGGCGTTCGAGGACGACCGCGCGCTGACGCCGCGCGGAGGCCTTGCGTTCGGACCGATGCTCGATCGTTGCGGTGACTACTACGGCCCTGTCGTGAATCTCGCGGCGCGCCTCGGCGAGCTTGCCGTGCCGAAAGAGGTGCTGGTGACCTCCGAGCTCGCGCAGAAGATCAAGTCGCCGGCGCTCCGCTGCGAGCCCGCCGGCCGCCGCTCCATTCGCGGCTTCGACGAGCCCGTCCGCATCCTCAGTGTCATCCGCACCTGAAAAATCGGGGACGGATCCCGATTTACTCGGGGACCCTTCGGGGTCC
>CAYYVZ010000615.1:0-1718 GCA_964475235.1 uncultured Myxococcales bacterium
CGCGACGAAGGACGAGATCGAGTCCGGGCGCCAGTACATCTCGACCGTGTTGCCGGAACGCCGGAGCCGGACTTCGCCCGCCGGGCTCGCCGTCGGGGTCGTTGCCCACGTGCTGACCGAATCGTCGGTGGACTTGTACTCGTAGGAGGTGCCCTGGACGTTGCTGCCGGCCCCGATGGCAACGTGAACGGTGTTGCTGCTGGCGGGAGTCGAAGCGGGATCGCGCGCGAGGATGCCGGCGAGCCGGTACTCGGGAGGCGGCGGGTTCGCGGGGATGGCGGGGTCGCGAGTCGCCATGACGGCGGAGACATCGAAGTCGCCGCTCACGAGCTTGTACACGAGCGCGCCCTCGCCGCCATCGAACCACATGTTCGGCCCGCCCGTCATCGTCGGGATGAGGTGCAGCGCGCCGCCCGTCACGCTGACGGAGACCTTGCCGGGATGGAACACTGTCCAGGAAGGGTCGAGAGCCACTCCGTCGAACGTATCGTCGAGGTCGGGGAGGGTGGTGGTCGTCGTGCTGGTGGTCGTGCTGGTCGGCGGCGGGCCCTGGTTGGCCGGTGTGCACAGCTCGACGGCCTTGAACGTGCCGACGCTGCGGCTTCCGAACTGGTCGGAAACGGTCATCGGAGCCGCCGTGGACGCAGGGCAGCGCAGCTTGTAGCAAAGCCGCAGGGCGGAGCTCTCCTCGCTAGTGGCGAAGATCACACTCCCGTCGTCGATGCTGGTAACCGTCTTGCCGGCCGGGACGCAGAGCTTCTTGGCACCCCCCTTGATCGTGCATGACTGCATGCCGAACTCTGCGAGAAGCGCGTCGAGATCCACGGCGGCACCGGTGAAGGTTCTTTCGTCACGGATCTTGAAGCACTCGAGATGGTCGTAGACCTGCGCCGGTGCCGGGACCGTCCATGTGAATACGAGTGCGAAGGTGAGCGCGAAAGGCGAAATGGAGCGTCCGAAACGGCGAGAAGGAGAGTGCTGGATGGATGCGGCCATATTCTTAGTACCCCCAAGGCAACCTAGCGTCCGCCCGCGGCACTGTCCAAGTGACTTTCGAGAGTCGGTGCCGGCGGCGCCGACCTGCATCGTGGCCGGATTGTCCGTGGACAGCGAGAACACCGCATGCTGAATTCGACAGACGCAGAACGATAAATGGACGTCCTTGCCGACCAGGTCCCGGATCTCGAAGCTCGCGTCGTCGACGAACGGGAGCGCACGCTCACTCTCCGGCTGCGTCTGCTGGTCACGGCCACCATGGGCATCGTCGTGATGTTCATGCTCGGCAATCCTGCCGTCCGCACGGGCTCGACGGCTCCGTATTTTGCGCTGCGCGGCATGGCGCTCGCGCTTCTCGCCCTTTTCTTCGTCGCCACGTACCGCCGCGGCTTCGCGCGGTACCAGGCGGTCTGGGGCATCGTGCTCGCGGCAATGATCGCCATCCTTTCTGCGCGCGGAGGCGTGCTTCGCGGCGACATCGCCGTCGTCGCGACGCTGCACATCATCCTCGTGATGCTGACGGCTGCCGTGCTTCCGTGGGGGCTCGTCTGCCAGGCCACGGTGGTCCTGGTATGCGTGTCTTCCATCTCCGTCGCGATTTCCTACATCGGCGTACCGCACCCGGGCGACGTCGACGTGCTGGTGCTGATCAACTTTGCGGCCGGCTGCCTGATGTCGCTGGTGGTTGCCCACCAGACCCGCAGCGCCTTCGACCACGCGAC
>CAYYVZ010000616.1:0-1711 GCA_964475235.1 uncultured Myxococcales bacterium
GGCTTGCGCTTCTCTTTGAACGCCCGCGGCCCTTCCTTGGCATCCTCCGTCGAGAACACTTCCATGCCGAGCCGCATCTCGACTTCGCGCGCCGCATCCTCCGTCAGTCCTTCCGCCTCGAGCACGGCCCGCTTGATGTTGCGCACGGCCACCGGCCCGTTCTCGGCGATGCGATCGGCAATCGTCCGCGCGACCTCGAGAGCCTTGCCCTCGGGAACGACGCGGCCGATGAGCCCCATCTCGAGCGCTTCCTTCGCGCTGTAGTGGTCGCCGGTCAGCAGCACTTCCATGGCCCGCGTGAACGGAATCTGGCGCGGCAGCCGCGTCGTCGATCCTCCCTGCGGGAAGAGCCCCCAGCGGACCTCGGAAACGCCGAGCTTGGAGCCCTCCGCAGCCACGCGGATGTCCGTCGCCTGCAGAATCTCCACCCCGCCTGCGATGCACGACCCTTCGATGGCAGCGATGAGGGGTTTGTCGGTGCGCTTGGTACGCAGGAGGCCGCGGAAGATGAGCTGGTAGTCGTCGCGGATGCGCTGCTCCCAGTCGTTCTCGGGGGGCAGGCCCTTGAGCGAGCGCGTGACGAGCTTGTCGAGGTCGGCACCGGCGCAGAAGTGACCGTTCGATCCGGTGAGGATCGCAACGCGCACGTCGACATCGGAGTCGATCATGTCCCAGGCGTCCGCCATTCGGCAGATCATCTCGGGGTTGAGGGCGTTGCGCGCCTCGGGGCGGTTCATGGTGACGGTGACGACGTGGCCGTCACGCTCGACGAGGAGGGCTGGCTCGGACACTGGCGATGTCTCCTGGATTCGTTCGTTCGAAGAAGAAGAGGTGCGCTGCGCCCCGGCTCAGCCGGACGCCGCCGCCTGCTCGGCGGCATACGTCGCCGCCCAGCGATAGTCGGGCTTCCCGCTCGGCTGGCGCTCGACGCGCTCCACGAAGCGCACGAAGCGCGGAACCTTGTACCCGGCGACTTTCGTGCGGCAGTGACGGTCGAGCTCCTCGACCGCCGGCGAAGCGCCGGGGCGTGCCTGCACCAGGGCAGCGACCCGCTGGCCCCAGCGCTGGTCGGGAATGCCGACGACCACGGCGTCGAGCACGTCGGGATGCGCCTTGAGCGCCGCCTCGACCTCCTCGGGGAAAATCTTCTCGCCGCCGCTGTTGATGCAGACCGAGCCGCGGCCGAACACACGGATGCTTCCGTCGGCTTCCACCGTCGCTAGGTCGCCCGGCATCACCCAGCGCACGCCGTCGATCTCGAAGAACGTGGCCGCGGTCTTCACCGGGTCGTTGTAGTAGCCGACGGGGATGTGGCCGCGGCGCGCAAGCTTGCCGACCACGCCGGAACCCGGCGCGACGGGCTTCCGGTCGTCGTCGAGCACGCAGTTGGTGTCGTTCATGTAGAAGAGCGGACTCTGCCCGGCGCCGTGGCCCGTGCCCGGCGCCATCGATCCCTGGTGACCGGTTTCGGTCGCGCCGAAGCTGTCGACGATCATCGTCGACGGGATCACGGCGCGGAGTTGCTCCTTCACGGCTTCCGAGAGCACGGCGCCCGCCGACCCGATCACGATCACGGACGAGGTGTCGGCCTCGTCGCCCATTTCCGCGAGGGCTTCCGCGAACGGCCGCGCCATCGCGTCGCCGACGAGCGTCACGGTGTTCACTTTCTCGTCGCGGACGAGGCGCGCGACGATCTTCGGATCGAAGCTCT
>CAYYVZ010000617.1:0-1672 GCA_964475235.1 uncultured Myxococcales bacterium
CCCCTTCGCCGCGGCTCGCAGCAGCTCGACCACCGTACCCCGCTACGTGGATAGCCAGAGAAAGGCCGCGTCCGCGGGCCTGGAGTGCTTCGTTCGCTCCCAGGAAATCGGGCACCGCGCAGCTGGACGGCCTCGAACAACGGCGATCCTCGGGATACCGCGCATCACATCGCTCGCAGGAAATCGGGGACCGCGCAGCTGGACGGAGGTTCGTGGGATCGCGAGCTTCACGTCGCTCGCAGGAAATCGGGGACGGTTACCCGGCGCACGGGGATGGCCGGTGAAAGGCCCCGTCCACGGGCGTCGGGTAGCCGTCCCCGATTTCCGTACGACGGGCGCAGTCGGCGCAGCGGGCGCATCAGGCGCGCCGCGCCGCGAACGGCGCGGCCCCGTCGTTCACGGGACCGCGCCGAATTCGCTTACTGGGCGGGCTTGGCCGGCGGGGGAACGTCCGGCAGCGTCTTGAACTTGTCGAGGTCTTCCTTCGGCCTCTTCGCCTCCTCCGCCGCACGGTGCTTGTCGTCGGCGTCCGACCAGTCGGCGATCCTGGTCATCTCGAAGCGGCCCTTGAACTCGATGTTGATCGGGAACGGAGCGTTGGCCAGCGTGACCGACACGTAGTTGCCGGCCATCTTCTTGCTGTCGATCGACTCGATTCCGTAGACGTCGATGACCTGGCCGCCCCCGCCGCGCCCGGGGCTGCTCGCCATGTCCATGATGACGGCGAACTTCGAGTTGACGAGGTTCTTGTCGGAGTTGAGGCTCTCGTCGAAGGCCGAGCGGGCCACGAAGCGGTGCTTGCCCGTGGCATAGCGCAGCGGCTTGTGGAGCGGCATCTCGGCCCACCCCTTGGCGATCGCCTCACGCTCGGCGTCCGTCGGAACGAGAAGATTGTGCTCGGTCCTGGACGCCTCGATCTTCTCGTCCAGCGGGAGAGCCAGGTCGAGCACGCGGACGTCGAGCGTTTCCTGGGCCGCGCTCGATCCCGCCTCGCCGCCGCTCTGGCCGGCGCCGTACTTGATCTTGAGCACCCGGAGGGTGGTCATCTTGAGGGCCGGGCGGCGGACCGAGATCATGATCTGCTGCGGCGCGTTTGCGACGGCCTCCTCGAAGGAGGCCTGGTCGGTCGTCGGCTTCGTGTTGATGTCCAGGATCAGGTCGCCGACGAGGACCCCGTTGTCGGAGCAGAACGAGACGTCGCCGCACTTGGTGATCACGACCCCGACCGGCTTGTCGCCGGCAACGGCGACCAGGTCCGGGGGGATCGGGCCGACCTCGATCGGAACGGCAGGTCCATTGGTGGGCTTGGGGTAGGTGATCCGGAACTCGGGCATGACGTGCTGCACCGAGAGCCATACCCCCCCCAGGTCCGTCCCGAGCGTCCCCTCGAGGGACGTCTGCTGGAAGAATGCGGAAGCCTGGGTGGGAGCGATCAGGGATGCGGCCAGAGCGCCCGCGGCGAACCGGCTGCGCGAGCCCTCGCTGAGGGCCAGAAAGGTTAGCTGGGTCATGAAACCTCCTCGGGGTGGATTTTGAAGGGGGTCTCCTCCGACGGTCCGCCCCTGTTGGTGGAGCAGGCCTCATCCCGGAGAAGGGTGCGATACTTCATATGCGTGGAAATTCTCGCAATCCAGTCGGTCTTTCGGTGACTTCAGTGCGCCGCCGCTAGCTT
>CAYYVZ010000618.1:0-1669 GCA_964475235.1 uncultured Myxococcales bacterium
TACTTTTCGCGACGATCGTCTGTGCCGGCACGGCCGCCGCGGCCGAGCCGGCGCGGCTTCTCGAGGAGCCGCCCCAATACGGCGTCTACTACCAGTCCTACGAGCCGACGTTCTACACCGGCTTCGCTCCGCGCATTCACGACCCGAAACGGCTCCACCTGGAGATCGGCCGCGGCAACCAGCTTCGCGTGACGGCCGTGCTCGACGATGCCGTCCTCACCGGCTACGCGCGCGAGCTGGTCGCACGGCAGCGCACCTACCGGGCGCTCGTCGATGCGAAGCGCATCGTGCTCACGCAGAACCGCGGCCTCGAGGAATTCGAAAGGCGGCTGGCGGCCGAAGGCGTCGAGGCGATGGTCGCCGCCGAGCCGAGGATGCGCGAGGACCGCATTCGCCAGCGCAACCTCGAGCTGCTCGAGAAGCTCAATCCCGGGCGCGTGTTCCACCTCGATCTCGACGTCGAGGACCTCATGGAGGCGTGGAAGCCTCGCCTGCGGCCGGAGGACGGGGGGAAGATGTCGCCGGCGCGGCGCGTCGAGCTGATCAACCTCATGCTCCCGACGCGCATCGACGTGCTCGAGATGACGCCGGCGATGGCGACGGCGCTCGATGCGCTGGTGCGGCGCTGCCTCGCCGAGCACCACCACGAGTCGTACGAGTCGCGCGACATGTTCCGCGCGCTGCTCGCCGACGCCTCGCGCGGCGTCTATCGCATCGAGGGCGGCGACCAGGACTTCCTCGAGTTCACGGCGCTCTACCCGGTGGGAACTCTCAACGACACGGTGCCCGTCGCGGGCAAGGCCGGAAAGCGCATCCCGCTCTATCCGATCACGGGCCGCCGCGCGCTCGTGGTGCACCAGCGCACGCGCGTCATCGACCACATCCCGACCGAGATGTCGTACAGCTACTCGCCTTGGATCCCGTACATTCACATCGGTACGCGCATGCACGACGCGCTCCACACGTTGTTCTGGAAGATGAAGCCGGCCGAGACGTCGTTCCTGCCGCCCGCGTGGCGTGCGGCCAAAGACCCCGACGGCAAGACCTACGAGTACCTCTGGCTGCTTTCGCGCGGCCCGATGTCGCACGGCTGCACGCACGTCAACGTCGGGCACCAGGCCGAGCTCCGCCAGATGCTTCCCGCCGAGGAAGAGAAACTCGGCGAGGTCGATCTCTTCCTCGACCGTTCCGAGCACTACGACGTCTTCGACATCGACGGCAACGGCACGCCCGAGGTGATGGGGGTGCGCTACTGGATCGCGTTCTCGCTCGGCAAGGGCGACAAGCCGCAGGCGCTTCGAGTGCGAAACGAGCGCTGCACCTACTACGACTGGCTCTACGCCGGGGACCTCGCCTGTCGTCCGGGCGAGTCGCGGTTCCCATCCGTTCGCGCCGGCGCCTTCGACGGCCGGAAGGCGGTCGAGGGAACGGAGTACCGCGACGTTGCGCTGTGGGAAGCGCCCTACGAACCGGAAAGGGTTCAGTTCTACCGCGCCGTCGACATCCCGTTCGCGCGCGAGCTGCGCCGTGTCGGTGCCAGGCATGCCTTCCCGGGGCTCGAGACCGCGCTGCCGAACCCGCGCTGAGGCACCCGCAGCCATTCCGTCACCTGACGGAATCCCGTCGCTGCGAATTCTCGAATGCGGGCTGGTTCACACCCCCCGGGCCG
>CAYYVZ010000619.1:0-1669 GCA_964475235.1 uncultured Myxococcales bacterium
ATCGAGGGCGCCGTGTTCGGCAGCAAGCACGCGCGGATCGTGCGATTCGGCGACTTCTTCCTCGAGGCGGTGCCGGAGGGGAACATCCTCATCCTGCACAACCGCGACGTTCCGGGAGTGGTGGGCCGGCTCGGCACGTACCTCGCGCAGCACGGCATCAACATCGCGGGGCTGACGCTGGGACGCGAGAACGCGGGCGGGCAGGCGGTGGCGTTCTATCACGTGGATTCGCCGCTCGACGCTGCTCAGCTCGAGCAGTTGCGGGCGCTGCAGGATGTGACGGGCGCCCAGATGGTCCGCCTGTAACGAGAATGATGTGACGAATTCGGCAAAGACGGTGGTCGTCGTCGGCCTGCAGTGGGGCGACGAAGGGAAGGGCAAGATCGTGGATCTGCTGTCGGGGCGCGCCGACGTGGTCGTGCGCTACCAGGGCGGCAACAACGCGGGGCACACGCTCGTCGTGGACGGGGAGCAGACGGTGCTGCATCTCGTGCCGTCGGGAGCGCTGCACGCGGAGACCACCTGCGTGATCGGCGGCGGTGTCGTCGTCGATCCGACCGTGCTGCTGAAGGAGATCGGCGCGCTGAAGAAGCGCGGACTGCTCGCGCGTCCGGACTCGCTGCTCATCAGCCAGGAAGCGCACGTCATCCTGCCGTACCACAAGGCCATCGACCAGGCGCGCGAACGCAAGCGCGGCACCGGCATGATCGGAACGACCGGCCGCGGCATCGGCCCGGCCTACGAGGACAAGTCCGCACGCATCGGCGTGCGCATGGCCGACCTCGTGCGTCCCGAGCACTTCACGAAAGTGCTGCGCGCAGTGCTCGAGGACAAGAACGACTACCTCCACGCGGTGCTCTCGCAGGAGCGCCTCGACTTCGACAGCATGATCGACGAGCTCGTCGAGTGCGGGCAGCAGCTCGCGCCGATGATCTGCGACACGTCGTCGTACCTCGACGCCGCGATCCGCGCCGGCAAGAACGTGCTGTTCGAGGGCGCGCAGGGCGTTCTGCTCGACGTCGACCACGGGACCTATCCGTTCGTCACGTCGTCGAACACGGGAGCGGGCGGCGTGCCGAGCGGCGCGGGCGTCTCGCCCAAGCAGGTGAGCCGCGTCGTCGGCATCTCGAAGGCCTACACGACGCGCGTCGGCAGCGGGCCTTTCCCGACCGAGCTCACGGACGCTCTCGGCGAGCGGCTGCGCGAGTCGGGCGGCGAATACGGTGCGACGACCGGACGGCCGCGGCGCTGCGGCTGGTTCGACGCGATGGTGGTCCGCAAGGGCGTGCGACTATCGGGCGTGGACGCGATCGCGCTCACCAAGCTCGACGTTCTCACCGGCATCGAGACGCTGAAGCTCTGCACGGGCTACACGCTCGGCGGAAAGAAGGTCGATGCGATCCCGCCTCTCGCCGACGACTTCGGCGCGGTCACGCCCGTCTACGAGGAAATGCCCGGCTGGACGGAGAACATCACCGAGGCGCGCGCGCTCACGGATCTACCCGAGAACGCGCGCCGCTACGTGAAGCGGCTCGAGGAGCTCGTCGGCGTGCCCGTCGGGATTCTCTCCACGGGCCCCGGCCGCGAGCAGACGATGATTCTCAGCGAGCCGTTCGACTTCTAGGAAATCGGGGACGGATCCCGATTGCGCCCTGCGCAATCGGGATCC
>CAYYVZ010000620.1:0-1666 GCA_964475235.1 uncultured Myxococcales bacterium
CCTATCGATCGCGGACCTGCTGGAAACTACTATCGAGGATGCGTTTCCACTGCTCGAGAATATTCCTCAGATCAAGCAGAAGCTTGAGACGCTGCTGGATGTTGGACTCGGATATATTCAGATCGGGCAATCGTCGACGACTCTGAGTGGCGGCGAAGCCCAGCGGATCAAACTGGCGAAAGAGCTGTCGAAACGTGCGACCGGGAAGACCATCTATATCCTTGACGAGCCCACGACCGGCCTTCATTTTGCCGACGTACACAAACTGCTCGATGTTCTGCAAAAGCTCGTGGATACCGGCAACACGGTTATCGTCATCGAACACAATCTCGACGTTATCAAGTCGGCAGATTACATCATCGATCTCGGTCCCGAAGGCGGCTCCGGCGGCGGAAAGGTCGTCGCGACGGGAACGCCGGAAGAGGTCGCAAGAGTAAAGAAGTCTTACACGGGCCAGGCGCTCAAAGCCGTACTCTAGAATCCCTCTGCTAGATACATCCTTAATGACACACGAAGTTCCGGTCTCTCGAACGAGTCGATGATCGCATTCGTTCGATCAAAATCGACTTGAGCCAGACCCCGGAAGATATTCATATCAAAATGAAAACCCAAATTGCTTCCCATTCCGAGAGTATATTCTCCGTTCCGTAACATGATACCGCTATAGGTCTGTACGATCGCGAAGGCGTGGACAAGCCTGTTCAACTGCTCGACCATCGACTCCAGATTCGCAAACGCGTGTGTGGGTTCGATAGGGATCATGGCCGCGGTGAGGGCGAACATCTGATTCACCTCGTTCGAGGTTTCAGGCCGTTCCGGCATTAGTCCTCGGACCCTTTGCAGCAGTGCCGCCGAACGTGATCGATTCTCTGCAGGATTCGTGTTGTAGATCGTCTGGGCCAACGAGCTCAGAGCCGAGATGCGATTGCTGTCGTTGAACTCAAGCATCATCGCTTCTGCTACATCAAACTCGCCTTTCTGAACCAGATGATGTGCGTAGTACCAGTTCAGGCTGCTGACTGCATTTTCCAATGCGTCGCCCTCAAATTTGTCTTGTAGAAGTGCGACCGCGTTTTGATACTGACCGGCCTCCGAGAATTTGTTCGCCGCGTTCTGAAAGAGCTGTCGCTGCAAGTCAGGAGTGAATGATCCAGCCGCCTGCAGCATTTGATCGGCTGTGGGGTTGGTTCCCATCAGCTTGTTGTATTCGGCATTCGTCGTGATGCCGCGATGATGGCCGAAATTATTGCGTCCGGATTGAGCCGCGGTGCGAAGCCTTTCGATCGATCCGGGAGCATACCGCTTGGCGAACGGCTCGAGCTGATCGAATGGCACCCAGCCGATCTGCGTGCCGTGTTTTACGTAGGTGTCTATGAGTTTGATGGCTAACGGACGAACACCGGCTTCAGAAAATGCCAGGTACTTCTCATTCGGCGAGCGTTCGCGGATGTGGTCGGCGACGATACTCATCGAGATCTGCATCAAGGCGTGATCAGCCTGATTCTCGGAGTAAAAGACGGACGAGTTGAGTCTCGAAACGACCTCGTCCGCAAGTTCGGCAGCCGCGTCCGGATCGGTCAGATACAACTTCTTTAGCGTTTCGTAGGTCTCGTTGGAAAGCCGTTTCTTGATGTTCTCCTTAAGGATTGCGACTGCCTTTTCGGGT
>CAYYVZ010000621.1:0-1662 GCA_964475235.1 uncultured Myxococcales bacterium
TCGACCGCGCCAAGGACATGCTGATCCGCGGCGGCGAGAACATCTACTGCGTCGAAGTCGAGAACGCGCTCTACGATCATCCCGCGGTGATGGACGCAGCGGTGATCGGCGTTCCGCACCGCACGCTCGGCGAGGAGCCGGTCGCCGTCGTACACCTCAAGCCCGGCGCATCGGCGACGGAAGAGGAGCTGCGCCACTTTGCGGCCCAGCGCATCGCGGCGTTCAAGGTTCCGGTCAAGATCGTTTTCCTCGCCGAGACGCTTCCGCGCAACGCCAACGGCAAGATCGTGAAGAAGGACCTGAAGTCGGTCTTCGCCGCTTAGAAATCGACTGCTACGCGCTACCCAGGCGGTAGACCCGTGAGGCCGTTCCGCTGAACAGCTCCCGCTTGTCTTCGTGCGAGCAGCCCGCCGCGCATCGCTTCAGCGCGTTCCAGAGCATGCGATAGCTGCACGTGTAGCCGTCCACCGGATAGTTGCTCTCGAACATCGCGCGCCTCGGCCCGAAAGCTTCGATGCACGCGTCGATGTACGGCTTCCACGCCTTTGCAAGGGCGTCCGAACCCGGCGGCCGGTTGGTGTACGACCACTCGAAGCCCGCGAACGGCATGGCGAGGCCACCGAGCTTCACCACCACGTTGCCGCAGGCGGCCAGCTCCCGGATGCTCGAGCGCCACGTGTCGAAACGTTCGCCGAGGCGCCCGCGATACGCGCCGATTCCGAGCGGAGTGCCGACATGGTCGAGGACGATCGTCGTCTGCGGGAACGCGCGCGCAAGGTCGACCAGGTCGCCGAGCTGGGGCTCGAGCATCCATGCGTCGAACGACAGGCCGAGCTTCGAGAGAACTGCGAAGCCTTCCCGAAACCTCGCGTCGCGATAGAGGCCGGCCGGAGCGCGGCCGGCAAGCGGCCCGAGAACGGCAGGGTCGTCGTCGTACGAGCAGCTCTGGCGAATGCCGCGAAAGCGATCGCGCGCGGCGGCGATGTGCGCGAGCAGGACGTCTTCGACCGCCGCGCCGGCCGTGAGATCGGCGTGGCCGACGATCGCAGCACATGCGCGGACCGGTCCGTAAATGCCGCTCGCGGCCATCGCGGCGACGCCGTTCACGAACTCGGTCTCGCCCACGCACTGCATCGGCGCCGGCGCATCGGCCCGGTACATTGCGCCGCACTCCATGTAGACCGTGGCCGTCACGTTGTGACCGTCGCCGAGATCCGCAAGCAGCTCGTCGAGCAGGTAGCGCGGCGTCCGATGGATGATGTCCATGAACGGGTGCTCGATCGGCGGCAGGCTCTTCAGGATCTCCACCGGCCGGTCCCAGAGGTGGTGGTGGGGATCGACGATGGGAAGGTCGGGGTCGAGGATCGCTTCGGGTTCGATGGTCATCAGGGGAACCTAGCATGGGAGCCGGGCTCTGCATCCCCTGCGGGCTCGTGCGACTTGACTCACTCCCACCGGGCCGGGAGAGTCCGCCGCGATGAGGTGCCCCGGCACATGATTCCTCTTCTCGTCCACGCCGCGCTCGGCGCCCTCACCATCCTCGCCTTCTGGCACGTCAACGCCCACCTGTTCCGTGGCGACTGGCCGGGCTCGCGCATGACGTGGCTCGAGAAGGCGTACTATGCGACGGCCGTCGTCTCGGTCTGCATCGGCTGGCACTAC
>CAYYVZ010000622.1:0-1647 GCA_964475235.1 uncultured Myxococcales bacterium
GACGGTGCCCGGAGCCGACGAGACGACGACGACCACCGACGTCCTGCTGCAGATCTTCGACGAGTGCTTCGACGGAGCGGCGACGAAGATCAACTGACGGCGAGAAGCGAACGGTACGTTCTTCGCTTCGGCGAAGGACGTACCGGCACCGCGTCGCACCGTTCCTTACTTTCCTTCTTGAAAGAGAACCGGATCTCCCGGCATAGTGCCGCCGGGTTTCTGCACCCTCCGTGCAGAATAGCTGGGAGGTCCAAACATGAAGTTTTTCAGGCTTTTGGCCGGTGTCTCCGGTTTAGCCGCCGCCATCGTGTTGTCGTCGGCACCCGCCGGCGCCTTCGTGACGTTCGAGTCCGGCCAGGTCCGGCCTCTGGCGAAGTCGCCCGACGGCAGCCGCCTGTTCGTGTGCAACACGCCGGACAACCGCCTGGAGATCTTCGACATCGACTCGGGCACCCTCACGCACGTGACGTCGGTACCGGTCGGCCTCGAGCCGGTGGCCGTCGCGGCGCGCACGAACACCGAGATCTGGGTGGTCAACCACCTGTCCGACAGCGTGAGCATCGTCGACATCAGCGACATCGACTCTCCTCGGGTCACGCGCAGCCTCACGGTCGGCGACGAGCCGCGCGACATCGTCTTCGGCGGCGCCGCGTTCGACCGTGCGTTCATCACGACGGCGCACCGTGGCCAGAACGTTCCTTTCGATCCGCAGTTCACGACCGAGGGCATCGGGCGCGCCGACGTGTGGGTGTTCGATGCGAACAACCTCGGCGCGAGCTTCGGCGGTGACGAGCTGACGATCGTCACGCTGTTCGGCGACACGCCGCGACCGCTTGCGGTCAGCCCCGACGGCACCCGCGTCTACGCAGGCGTCTTTTTGTCGGGCAACCAGACGATGTGTCTTGGGGAAGGCCTTGTCCCGAACGGCGGCGAAGGCGCCGGCGGCCTGCCGGATCCGGCGACCAACATGAACGGACACCCGCGCCCCGAGGTCGGCCTCATCGTGAAGTTCAACGGTTCGGCGTGGGTGGACGAGCTTGGGACCGATCGTTCGGCCAACGTGAGGTTCAATCTTCCCGACTACGACGTCTTCGCGATCGACGCGACGGCCAACCCGCCGATCCAGGTCGCGGGCACGCCGGGGCGTTTCCCCCACGTCGGCACGACGCTGTTCAACATGGCCGTCAACCCGGTGAGCGAGAAGATCTTCGTGTCGAACCTCGAGGCCTTCAACGAGGTCCGGTTCGAGGGACCGGGAACCTTCGCCGATACGACCGTGCGCGGCCATCTCGTCGAGAGCCGCATCACGATCATCGATCCCTTCGCCGAGACCGTGACGCCGCGTCACCTCAACAAGCACATCGACTACAACTCGGGCTTCCCGGCGGCTCCGAACGTGACCAACGAGAAGAGCCTGGCGTTCCCTCTCGACATGCAGTTCACGGCGGACGGCGCGACGCTCTTCGTTGCGGCCCTCGGCTCGAGCAAGATCGGCATGTACGACACGGCGGAGCTCGAGGCGGACACGTTCGTTCCCGACGTGGACGACCAGCTCGCCGTCAGCGGCGGCGGTCCGACCGGCCTCGTGCTCGACGAGGCCAACTCGCGCCTCTACGTGCTGACCCGCTTCGACAACTCGGTCTCGGC
>CAYYVZ010000623.1:0-1644 GCA_964475235.1 uncultured Myxococcales bacterium
GGTACCCGCGCAGCGCCGCGGCCCAGCGGTGGGCGGCGACGTCGGGCTCGAGCCCGACGTCGAGGCAGGGAACCTCGGCCTTCGTATCCACGGTCTGCACCGAGGCGATGTCCTCGGGGATCTCGGCGCGCGTGACGAAGGAGGGCAAAAAAGGCAGGTCTGACATCCCGAATGCGTCCATCATTGGAACCCGGCAACCCGCGCTCTCGGAAGTGTTCTAGTGAAGGGGCGCACGCGGCGCCAGCCCGAACGGTGCACCGCGGCGGCTGCGCCGCCGGGCGCGTCGCCCTCGCCGCGCCTCTCCGGGCGGCAAGGGAACCCGCCTCGTCCCGTCGCCTCGGATCGACCGCAGGGCTATGGTCGAGACGCCGGCCGCAGGACGAGGCCGCCCTGCTCCAGAGGCGACGCACGTGAAGCTCTATATCGGCAACAAGAACTACTCTTCCTGGTCGATGCGACCCTGGGTGCTGCTCAAACAGGCCGGCATCCCCTTCGAAGAGGTGATGCTGCGCTTCGACGCATTCACGCCCGACTCCCGGTTCAAGACCGAGCTCGCGCAAGTGAGCCCTGCCGGCCGCGTGCCGGTGCTCGTCGACGGCGACCTCGCCGTCTGGGACACGCTCGCGATCGCCGAGTACGTGGCCGAAAAGTTCCCCGGAAAGAACCTGTGGCCCGCTTCCGTCGCCGACCGCGCACGCGCGCGCTGCATCTGCGCGGAGATGCACTCGGGTTTCGCAGCGTTGCGGAACCACTTTCCGATGAACATCGACGCATCCATGCCGGAGATCGGCCCCGCGTGCTGCAGGGCCAGCCGGAGGCTGCGGCCGACCTCGCGCGCGTGACGACGATCTTCCGCGAGCTGCTCGCCGAGCATGGCGGCCCCATGCTGTTCGGAAACTTCACGATCGCCGACGCGTACTTCGCTCCAGTCGCCATGCGCATCCGCACGTATGGCCTGCCCGTCCCGGCCGCCGTCGCAGCGTGGATCGAAACGCTCGTGCATCTTCCCGGCGTGCAGGCGTGGATCCGCGATGCGCTCGCCGAGAAAACCTACTGCGGGTTCGACGAAACATACCGCAGCGCGCCCGCTGCCTGGCACACATGACCGAGTCTGTCGCCACCGAGAGCGGCGGCGCGCACGAGCCGGCCGCAAGCCCATGGCACGCGGTGCTCGCTCCCGCGCGTCCGCCTCTGCGCGGCGACGTAACCGCCGACGTCGTCATCGTCGGCGGCGGCTACACGGGCCTTTCGAGCGCGCTCGCGCTGCGCGCCGAAGGACGCCGCGTCGTGCTGCTCGAGTCGAGGTTCTGCGGTTTCGGTGCGAGCGGCCGCAACGCCGGGCACCTCACGCCGACAATCGGCAAGGACGTGCCGACGCTGCTCAAGCTGTTCGGCAAGGAAAAGACGTCGCGTTTCGTCGCGCTCGCCGACACCGCAATCGCGGAAGTCGAACGCCTCATGGCCGCGCACTCGATCGACTGCCACTACGAGCCGGTCGGCAACATCATCGGCGCGGTCCATCCGAAGCAGTTCGCCGCCATCGACCGTGCGGCCGAAGCGGCCGCCGCGCTGAACCTCCCGGGCGACGTCGTCGAGCCGGACGAGATGCGCCGGCGCGGGCTGCCCGCGGCCTTCCTGCGCGGC
>CAYYVZ010000624.1:0-1642 GCA_964475235.1 uncultured Myxococcales bacterium
ACCTATGGCACGGCTGTTGCCAATTAGCTTCGCGGATGTCGTTTGAGCATCCGCGAAGATGGAGGATGCAGGTTGTGAAGCACTTCATTTTCAGCACCAAAGTCTTCGCGGTTTCGACTTTGATCTTTCTCAGTTTTTCGCTCGTTAGTGCCCAGCCGGGGCGTTCGATATACGAGCTGCCTGCCGGTACACGCATCAAGGTGCGGATGGATACGGAGATCAGTTCCAAGGTGAATTCGGTCAACGACACATTCATCGTCCGCGTGATCGAACCGGTTATGAATCGGGGCGCGGAGATGATACCGAAAGGGGCGATCATCGATGGTCGTATCTCGAAGGTCGGCCGTGCAGCGTGGGGCGGAACCGATGGCGAGCTCGATGTACAGTTCGTGCGATTGAGACTCAGCCGCACCGATGCGATCGAGTTTGAAGCAAAGCTCGTGAAGCCGATAAAGGCTCCGTCGCGAACGCTTTTCAAGGCGGTAACTATTGGCGGATTGACCGCAGTAGGGGCTTGGTTCGGCGGCAGTAAGTTTGGCGGAAATGGAGCGATGATGGGGGCAGCTATCGGAGGCGGCACAGGCAGTGCAGTTGCCTTCGGCCGAAAAGGCTCAGACGTAAAGATAAAGACGAACGAAGAGTTTGAGATCGAATTGACAAAGGAAGCGGTGCTTCCGACAAAAGAATATTAAGTTTGGTCGTGGGGGAACCTCGGCCATTCATGAGAAAGTCCGGTGTGAAGGGGAGAGCGCGCCGGGCTTTTTCTTTTTAAATTCGGTGTTATTTGGCGCGGGCCTAGGGCAATTTTCGCCGCAGCCTGCGATGCCTACGGAACCTTTAGCGAAGTTTGAGTAATGTTTCTTGTGATCGATCTTCCGGGTTCTGGCTGATCAGCCGCTTACACGCCTTAAATCACTTATATCGCTTATATATCCCGACATCGCCGTGTTGGCAGCGGCAGTGAGTTTGACATTTAGACTGCACACTGTATAATCTGTGCAACGCTCATCTCTGGGCGGATCCGAGATTCATCTATGGCGATCCTTGATAGCGAATGGGAAAAATTTACGGGCGGACCAGTGAAGCCGCCAAGTTCGAGGATGCACGCGACCATCGGCCGCGGCGGCCGCATCCACCTAAACTCCAACCTGATGAAGCGCCTCGGTAACCCCGAAGCCGTCTGGCTTTTCTTTAACCGTCGGACGCAGCAGATCGCGGTTCAATCAACCAGTATACGAATGCCCGAGGCCTTTCCAGTTATCAAGTCGAAAAAGCAGTCAACGCTCTACATCAATGCCGCGAGCTTCTGCGGCCACTTCGGTATCAAGATCCGTCAAACCCACCGCTTCACCGACCCTCACTTCTCGACCGACGGAAAACTCATTCTCGACCTCAACAAAACCGTAATCGTCAGCCGCACCCGCAAACGCCCTTCAAATGAGGCCTAACGACCAAGGGTTGGGAGGTATGGTGAAAATTCGAACACTCTCGGATGCCAACGCGGACTCATTATTGACACCGACACTCAACCCCAATATCCTCCTTGGAACCTATGGCCGCGCAACGGATTAACAGTATGTACGTGTTGACCTTTGCCGAGAGCCTATTTGGGTAGTGGAAACATCGGTGCTACGTTGGCGTT
>CAYYVZ010000625.1:0-1631 GCA_964475235.1 uncultured Myxococcales bacterium
GGACAGTAGAGACGGCGGCGCCGATGGCCGAGCTGCCGTCGATCACGATCGTCACACCGACCTTCAACGCTGCCGCAACGCTCGAAGAGACGTTGGCGAGTATCGCCGCGCAGGATTACCCGGCGGTTGAGCACGTCGTTGTTGATGGCGGATCGACCGATGGCACGCTTGAGATCCTTGAGCGCGAGGCCGCAGCTGGGCGTCTGCGGTTTGTCACCGAGCCCGACGACGGCCTGTCGGACGCCTTCAACAAGGGAGTCGCGATGGCGACCGGCGAGTGGATCGGGTGGCTCAACGCCGACGACGTCTACGAGCCCGGCGCGCTGCGAGCGGTCGGGGCCGCGATCGCTTCGGCAGACGGCGCCGAGTGGGCCACCGGCCGCTGCAAGATCATCGGCGCCGATGGCGCCGAGTCGCGCAAAGCCGTGACCGCCTACAAGAACTGGCTGCTCGATCGCTACTCGATCGATCTGTACCTGACCAACAACTTCATCTCCTCGCCGGCGACGTTCGTTCGCCGCGCGGTGCTGGACGAGATCGGCGCGCTCGACACGCGCTTCAAGTACAGCGCCGACTACGACCTCTGGCTGCGTCTGGCCCGCCGCGGCGACCCGGTGATTGTCGACGCCGACGTCGCGCGCTTCCGCATGGCCGACGATTCGCTCAGCATCACCGGGTTTGAAGAGCAGTTCGTCGAGCACGCCGTCAACGCCCGCGAGAACGGCGACGGCTACCCGGTGTCAGTCGCTATCAATCGCGTCCTCAGCCGCCTGATCATCTGGATCTACCGCGGCATCATGGCCTCCCGCCGTGTTCGCGGCTAGCGCCGGCGCGGTTTCGTAGGATTCCGGCCATGAGCGAGCTGCAAGAGCCGAGCGCCGAGTACTTCGAAGGCAAGCGCGTCGCCGTCACCGGCGGCAGCGGTTTTCTCGGCTCCCACGTCGTCGATCGGCTGGAGGCGCTGGGCGTCTCCCCGGCGCTCCCGCGCAGCGCTGAGTTCGATCTGACCAAAGAGGACGACGTCGCGGCCTTCTACGAGTCGGCCGATCCCGACATCGTCATCCACCTCGCCGCGCGCGTCGGCGGAATCGGCGCCAACCGCGCAAATCCCGGCGCCTACTGGTACGACAACCTGATGATGGGCGCGCTGCTGCTCGAGCATGCGCGACGCACCGGCGTCCAGAAGTTCGTCCAGCTTGGCACGATCTGCTCCTATCCGAAGTTCGCCGAGATCCCCTTCAAGGAAGACGCACTCTGGGACGGCTATCCCGAGGAAACCAACGCGCCCTACGGCATCGCCAAGAAGGCTCTGCTCGCAGGCGCTCAGGGCTACCGCGAGCAGTACGGCATGGACACGATCTTCCTGATGCCGGTGAACCTCTACGGTCCGCGCGACAACTTCGACCTGCAGAGCTCGCACGTTATCCCGGCGCTGATCCGCAAGATGATCGAGGCCGGCGAGCGCGGGGAAGACGTGACGCTCTGGGGCGACGGTTCGCCCTCGCGCGAGTTCCTGTTTGTCGACGACTGCGCCCGTGGTCTGCTGCTGGCGACCGAGCGCTACGACAAGTCCGACCCCGTCAACCTCGGCGCCGGCTTCGAGATCACGATCAAGGATCTCGCGGAACTAA
>CAYYVZ010000626.1:0-1620 GCA_964475235.1 uncultured Myxococcales bacterium
TGCTGGGGCACCAGCAGGATTCTTCTTCCCGTGTGCTCGGACGAGGACACGTGCGGCGATGGTGCGACCTCGGGCATGGAAGAGTGCGACGACGGAAACACGAAGTTCGAGTCCGGCGAGCATTGCACGGCCGATTGCCAAGCCGTGCCGTGCGGCCAGCCGACCACTCCCGACGGCACGGGGCCCAAGGCGAGCGACGCGCTATTTGCCCTGAAAGCCGCCGTCGGTGCCGCCGTGTGCGACGATCGCGTGTGTGACGTCAACGGCAGCAGTTCGATCTCTACCGCGGACGCGCTGCTGATCCTCAAGAGCGCCGTGGGAGTGGCGATCGTCCTGGATTGTCCAGCATAGAGCAGGCCCGCTCTATTTCTCCTCCTGCGCCGCCTTCTTCAGCGCCGCAATCCGCTCGCGCGACGGATCCTTCAGCCCCGCCTTGCGCAGCCGTGACGCGACTTCCGGCGATTCGGCAAGGATCGCGAACTCGAGCAGAGTCACTTCGTCATCGAGCTTCACGTTCACGTCGGCGCCCGCGGCGATCAGCACCTCGACCATGTCGGCGCGGCTCTTGCCGACGGCGAGCGACAGCGCGTCGATGGCTTCGGGCGGTTCCATGCGTGCGCGCACGTCGGCCTTCGCTTCGACGAGGGCCTTGAGGACGTCGAGGTTCTCGGAGGCGACCGCCTGGATGACGGCGGTCTTGCCGTTCTCCGCGCGGGCGTTCACGTCTGCGCCCGCCTTGATCAGCAGGCGGGCCGTCGCCGAGCTGATGCCCGTCGCCGCCGACGCGATGAGGGCCGTGTCGCCGTTGCGCACTCTCATCTCCTCGTCCACGGCGGCGAGGCGGGCGTTCACGTCGGCGCCGTGCTTGAGCAGCAGCTCGACGGTCTTCACGTCACCCTTCTCGGACGCGAGAAACAGCGGAGCCATGCCGAGGCTCGCGCGATTGGGATCGGCCTTCGCTTCGAGCAGCAGGCGCACCACTTCGGTGTGACGGCCGGCGATCGCGTACGTGAGCGCGTTGGCGCCGGAGCTGCGCGAAGCGTTGGGATTCACGCCTTCGCCGAGCAGCCTGCGGACTTCGAGCGCGTCGCCCTTTTCGCACGCGGCGAGCAGGTCGGCGTTCTTCAGGATCGACTGGTACGAGGAGGATTCGGCCTTGGGCGCGCTCTTGGTGGCGGCGGCGGCCGGGATGGCGGCGAGCAGCGCGGCCACGCACGCCAGAACAGCAACGGACGAACGAAGGTGCATGGCCGAGTGTCGCAGGAACATGCGCAAATCGGAAGATCGCAAGGGCCCGTCCCGTCAGATGTCGTCGCGGCCCTCGACGAAGAGCGGCTTCATGTCGTAGCGCGTAATGTCGGCGTCGATCTCGGCCTCGCTCGGCTCGGCGATCGGCTCGCTCGCGGCCTCGAGGATGGCGCCGAGCAGCCGTCCGTCGCTCGACGAGTTGAGGAAGAAGCCGGGCCGCGCGAGCGCGTAGTGCACGCCGCGCCGGATCGCGTCCGTGTCCGTGAGCGCTTCGTACCAGCTGTAGTGCGGCGTGGACGAATCTTCCCAGCGCCGCCGCGCAATCGACTTGATGGTCTGGAACGCGACGCCGCGTTCCCGGCACAACGCCGC
>CAYYVZ010000627.1:0-1618 GCA_964475235.1 uncultured Myxococcales bacterium
GTGCCGTTCCTCGCCGGTCTCGGCTTGTTCCCCACTCCGGTGCTGCTGATGGATGCCGTCCTCGCGCCGCTCGTGGTGATCGGCGCGCTCCTCGGCCTGCGCGTCGCGCGACGCCTGAACCAGCGCGTGTTCGACCGCCTCGTGATCATCCTCACGATCCTCGGCGCGGCCTACCTCCTGATCTGACCCGGGTCTCCCTGCCGGCGAGGCCAAAGCGCCCTGCCCGAATGAGGTGGGGAGGCGGGGGCTCAGTCGAGGAAGATGTCGGGGAAGAGCGCGCTGTCGGGAGTGCCGGGGATCGCGGCGTACCCGGAGAAATCGGTCACGCCCTCACCTTCGAGCACATCCTCGACGATGAGCGATTGCCCGGTGTAAGAGCCCGCGGGCTTGAGCAGCACGGCGTAGGCGGCGTCGGCGTAGATGGCGGGCGTACGGCTCGCGGCCATCACCTTGTCGCCGCCGAGGAGGTTCTGCACGGCGGCCGTGGCGATGGTGGTGCGGGGCCACAGCGTGTTGGCGGCGATCCCGTCGCGCGCGAACTCCGCCGCGAGGCCGAGCGTAGCCAGCGTCATGCCGAACTTCGCGAGCGTGTAGCCGGTGTGCGCACCGAGCCACTTCGGCGTGGGGTTCAGGGGCGGCGACAGCGAGAGGATGTGCGGGTTCTCGGCATCCTTCAGGATCGGCACCGCCGCGCGGGACAGCATGAACGTGCCGCGCACGTTGACGTCCTGCATCAGGTCGTACTTCTTGGCGTTCAGGTCGAGCGAGCGCGAGAGGTCGATGACGCTGGCGTTGTTGATGACGATGTCGATGCCACCGAACTCGCCCTGCGTCTTGAGGACCGCCTCGGTGATGTCGTCGTCATCGCGGACATCGCCCACGATCGGCAGGGCATTGCCCCCGGCCGCACGGATCTGCTCCGCGGCGGTGTGGATCGTGCCCTCGAGCTTGGGATGCGGGGTGTCGGTCTTCGCGAGCATCGCGATGTTCGCGCCGTCAGCCGCGGCCCGCAGCGCGATCGCGAGGCCGATGCCACGGCTGCCGCCCGACATCAGGATGGTCTTGCCTGCCAGTGTCATGGATTCTCCTGGGTTCTCGATCGCGGTTCTGAGGGCGGGGTCAGCGCGGGGCCATGCGGATCGCGCCGTCGAGGCGGATGGTCTCGCCGTTGAGGTAGCCGTTCTCGACGATCTGCTCCACGAGAGCGGCGTATTCGTCGGGTCGGCCGAGGCGGGCGGGGAACGGCACCTGCTGGCCGAGGGAGTCCTGTGCCTCCTGCGGCAGCCCCATCAGCATCGGCGTCTCCATGATGCCGGGCGCGATCGTGCAGACCCGGATGCCGTGGCGCGCGAGCTCGCGCGCGATCGGAAGGGTCATCGCGTGCACGCCGCCCTTCGACGCCGAGTACGCGGGCTGGCCGATCTGTCCGTCGAAGGCGGCCACGCTCGCGGTGTTGACGATGACGCCACGCTCGTCGTCGTGGAGCTCGTTCTTGGCGATCACGGCGGATGCCTGCGAGACGACGTTGAACGTGCCGACGAGGTTGATGCGGATCACCCGTTCGAACTCGGCGAGCACGGCCGGGTTGCCTTCGCGGTCGAGCACCTTGGCCGGCGGC
>CAYYVZ010000628.1:0-1603 GCA_964475235.1 uncultured Myxococcales bacterium
CGATCTCCTTTGCCGTAATGTCCGTGGCAGGGTTAAATCGTGTCCATGTCGCCCATAGGAACTTATCGGCCGAGTCGGCGAAGGAGATGTCATCGTGTAGGCTAACGACCTGCCAATCGTCAAAGTCGCCCGACACAGCGAGGCGGTCTTTCAGATCAGGCTCAGATTCGTATGAGGGGCCCGTAACAACAAGACATCCCCCACAAAACGGCTTAATGTCTGTTAAACCCGACGGTACGTCCCCCGTGTATTCGCGTTTCAGCTCACGCTTTGCTTCGCCCGTCCCCATAAGGATCGCTTTGCTTCCGTGATTGATCTTGCCGGACGCGTAGTCGAGCGTGTCGAATGCCGTCTGCGAGAAGATGAACAAGTCGCGATGCCAGTCGACGCGGGCGAGGATGTGTTCGAACAGCGACCGAAAATCTCGAAGGTTCTGCGGTTTGTCGGTCAGCAGCAAGAACTTGGTAAGAGCAAGCTGTCCTTCACCGAGGATCCGGAATCCGGCAGATAAGGCTTCGCGTCCGTATCGCTCTTTTACAACCGCGGTCGCCAAAGAATGAAAACCTGTCTCGCCGTAGCTCCAAAGGTCCCTTACCGCAGGCATTACAAGGGGGAACAACGGCGAAAGCAGTTCCTGAAGATAATCGCCAATGAAGAAATCTTCCTGTCGAGGCTTGCCCACGACGGTCGCGGGATAAATGGCGTTCTTCCGGTGAAAAACAGCATCAGCGTGGAACACAGGATACTCATGCACGAGCGAATAATAGCCGTAGTGATCACCAAATGGACCTTCGGGGCGTCGTTCGTGCGGCGGTACATGCCCGCAGATGGCGAACTCGGATTCCGCGATTAGACGATGGTGTCCGGCAATCGGGTTATCCGCAACGGCAATCTTTGAGTCTGCCAGGAGAGACGCGAGCATCAGTTCGGGAACGTCTTCGGGTAGCGGGGCGATCGCCGACAGGATCATCGCCGGCGGGCCTCCGAGGAAGATCGTAACGGGCAGCGATTCGTTTCGCTGCTCGGCTTCGAAGTAGTGAAATCCGCCGCCCTTGCCGATCTGCCAATGAATCCCCGTCGTCTGCTTATCATATCTCTGGATGCGGTACATTCCCAGGTTTGGCTTACCGGACGCAGGGCTTTCGGTGTAGACCAATGGGAGGGTTACGAAGTGACCGCCGTCCTCGTGCCAGAGCTGGAGGAGTGGGAGCTCCTCAAGATCTATAGACCTCTGACGAGCCTCGAGAACGGGAGCGTTTCGAACCGTCTTGGTGCCGAGCTTCAACCCGGTCCACGCCATGTCCCGATAGCCCCAAAGCTTGCCGAGCTTTGGCGGCACCAAATCTTCGACCATGTGTACAGCACGCTTTACGAACTCCTGCGGCCGCGGTCCGAATGCGAGTTCGATACGTTTGATAGTGCCGAAAAGGTTGGTGACGACAGGAAAGCCCGAACCCTTGACGTTTGTAAATAGGAGCGCCTTTCCTTGGTCATCGATCACTCGACGATGGATCTCGGCGATCTCAAGATAGGAATCGACTTCGGCGGAGATCTCAACGATCTCGCTTTCACGTCTAAGAAGCTCAATGAATGTTCGTAGGTT
>CAYYVZ010000629.1:0-1585 GCA_964475235.1 uncultured Myxococcales bacterium
CGGACGACGGCCTCGTAGTTCCTGCGGTAGCTCGTGCATTCGCTGCAGCGCGCCAGATGACGGGCGCGGCGCTCGCGTTCGGCCGCCGGCAGCTCGCCGGCAAGGTCGTCGGCGAGCGAAGCGATGTACTGCTCGCAGGTGATGTCGTCGTGCGCCAAGCCTCTTCCCTCGCGGGAGCGTCGCTCCGCGCGGAAGGCTACCACGCGAAACGCCGGTCTGGAATCGAGCCGTTCGGTCTGGCAGCCGCAGTCCCGCACAGAGATTCCGATGCCGGAGCGCCGGGGCGGTTACACGGATGCGCGAAAACGTAACCGCCCGCCCGCCCGCGGCATCGGACGCTCGTGAGACCGCCGTCCTTCGTGCCCGGCCTGCCCGGCCGCATCCGGCGAGCCCTCGAGGCGCCCCGCGACGACCTTTCCCCCCGCGTTCGCGAGGCCATCGCCCGCACGGAGGATCGCAACGAAGTCCTCCTGGGATGGGTGCAGGCGGCCGTGGTCTCCCTGCTGGGTGCGCTCTACCTTGCTTCTCCGAAGGCGTTCCTGCCCAACGACGTGGCATTCGAGCCCGTGCCGTGGGTTCTCGCGGGTTACGCTCCCCTCGTGCTGCTGCGACTCGTCGCGGCGCACCGGCGGCGCCTCGCGCCGGCCGTCGTCACGGCGTCCGTTTTTCTCGACATCGGCGTGCTCTTTCTGCTGATCTGGAGCTTCCACATCCAGTACTGCCAGCCCGCGTCGTTCTACCTGAAGGCGCCCACGTTCTCGTACGTGTTCCTCTTCATCGCGCTGAGGAGCCTGCGCTACGACGCCCGCTACGTGCTGCTCGCCGGCGCGGCCGCGATCGCCGGCTGGATCGGCCTCGTCGCGTACGCGGTCGGCCCCGGCAACGCAGAGATCACGCGCAGCTTCGTCGATTACGTGATGGGCTACCACGTGCTCGTCGGGGCCGAGCTCGACAAGGTCGTCTCGATCGCGATGGTGACGGGCGTGCTCGCGGTGGGTACGGCGCGTTCGCGGCGCCTTCTGTCCGACGCGGCCAGGGAGGGTCAGGCGCGCCGCGAGCTCACGCGTTTCTTCAGTCCCGACGTGGCGGCGCGCATCGTCGCATCGCACGGCGCGATCCGTCCGGGCGAAGGAGAGATCCGCGACGCGACCATCGTCATGATCGACCTGCGCGGCTTCACGCGGCTGGCTTCCACGCTGCCGCCGGACCGCGTGATGGAGCTGCTCGGGGACTTCCAGCGCCGCATGGTCGCGGCCCTCTTCGCGAGCGGCGGGTCGGTGGACAAGTTTCTCGGCGACGGCATCCTCGCGCATTTCGGCGCAGCCACGCCGAGCGCCACGCACGCGCGCGACGCCCTCACGGCCGTCGAGGCCATCGTGGAAGCCGCGGGCGAATGGAGCACAGCGGCAGAAGAAGGCGGCGTTCCCGGCCTCGACGTCGGCGTCGCGTGCGCGAGCGGCGAGGTGCTGTTCGGCGCCGTCGGCGACTGCGACCGCCTCGAGTACACCGTCATCGGAAACGCGGTGAACCTGGCCGCCAAGCTCGAGAAACACACCAAGGCCGAGTCCGTACGTTCGCTCGCCAG
>CAYYVZ010000630.1:0-1583 GCA_964475235.1 uncultured Myxococcales bacterium
AGCGAGGTGGTCGAGGTATTCGAGAAGTTCTTCTCCCAGGTGTCGACGGTGGCCTTGAAGCCGGTCGTGGCCGTCTGCATCTGGCGCACCTGCTGCAGCAGCTGCTGGGTGGCCTGATCCGAGGCGCCGCCCGTGGCCGAGCCCGTGGGGGCGCCGGTGAGGGGGTTGCCGGCCGCCAGGCGGTTCGTCGGGAGCGACGAGCGCGAGGGGCTCTCGGCGGCCGTCGGGGACGTGCCACAACCCGCCAGGAGCGTCGACGCGATGAGGCCGGTGGCAAACAGCGCGGCAATCTTCTTCATTGGGTGGCTCCTCCCCGCTCGGGGCTCGTGGGTAACGTCTCGAAGCTTGTTGATTAGTTATCAGGGTGTTAGGAAGCAGCTATTCTTATGACCAGAGAAACCTTGATTTAAGAACCGCTTAAGCCGTCTGGATGTCAGAATCGACAACCCTGCCCAGGCGATTCATCGAGAACCAAGCTGGCTTTAATCGTTATCGATGATGCGTCGATATAATGTCTTATGACGCGGCTAATCATGAGTTAACTGACAGTTAAAATGATCAGCCGACGGTCAACAAAAAACCCGAGCATATGCTCGGGCTCTGAGTTTGACTGGGATAAGAGGGCTCAATACAGCGGCAGGTACCGATCGAGCTCCCACTGGGAGACCTGGGTGCGGTACTCGTCCCACTCCTGGGTCTTGGCGTCGATGAAGCGCTCGAAGACGTGGTCGCCGAGGGCCTCGCGGATCACCTCGTCGGCCCTGAGCGCCTCGAGGGCCTCGCCCAGCGAGCCCGGCAGGCTCGGGATGTCGCGGCGGGCGCGCTCCTCGGAGCCCATGTGGTAGAGGTTCTCCTCCACCGGGTCGGGCGGGGCGAGCTCGCGGCGCACGCCGTCGAGGCCGCAGGCCAGCATCACGGCGAAGGCCAGGTAGGGGTTGCAGGCCGGGTCGGGGCAGCGCAGCTCGACCCGGGTGGCCTTGACGGCCTTGGGGTTGATCCGCGGCACGCGCACCAGCGCCGAGCGGTTGTTGCGCGCCCACGAGATGTAGACGGGCGCCTCGTAGCCGGGCACCAGGCGCTTGTACGAGTTCACGGTGGGGGAGAGCACGGCGCTCATGGCCCGGGCGTGGTGCAGGATGCCCGCGATGAAGTGCTTGGCGACCTTCGAGAGCCCGTAGGCGTCCGAGGCGTCGTACATGGCGGTGTCGCCGTCCTGGAAGAGGCTCATGTGGGTGTGCATGCCCGAGCCGTTCACCCCGAAAATCGGCTTGGGCATGAAGGTGCAGTACAGGTCGTACTTCTGGGCGACGGCCTTCACGGCGTACTTGAAGGTGACGCACGAGTCGGCCGAGGTGAGCGCGTCGCCGTACTTGAAGTCGATCTCGTGCTGGCCGACGGCCACCTCGTGGTGGCTGGTCTCGACCTCGATGCCGAGCTGCTCGAGCGTGTTCACCATGTCCTGGCGCACGTGGTAGGCCAAATCGGTCGAAAGGTCGAAGTAGCCGCCCTGGTCGTGGGGCAGGGTCGTCGGCGAGGTGGGGTCGTTCGAGCGGAACAGGAAGAACTCGAGCTCCGGGCCGGTG
>CAYYVZ010000631.1:0-1575 GCA_964475235.1 uncultured Myxococcales bacterium
GCTTCCTATTTCCGTTGATACGACGAAAGCCGCCGTGGCGCGTCGAGCACCTGCGTCCTGTGCTGGAGCACGTGGTCGCGAACGCGCGCGAGGGCGATGCGCTGTGGGTCTACTACGGCGCCGGACAGGCGTTCGAGTACTATCGCCGCGGCTTGCCGCTTCCGGCGGACGTCACCGTCGGGCGCTGCGACCGCTCCGATCCGCGTGCTTACCTGCGCGAGGTCGATCGCTTTCGCGGGCGCGCGCGAGTCTGGGTCGTGTATGCCCACGACTTCGGATCGCTCGCCGTCACGGAACGTCGAGCGATCTCGGGGTATCTCGACACCATCGGTGTGCGCCTCGATGCGTTTCACGCGCCGCCGGGCGACCAGACGCCCGGACGCGCAGAGACCGTACTCTACGATCTCTCCGAGGAAGGACGGCTCGCGAATGCGAGCGCTGCGGCGTTCGCGATCGGCAAGGGCTATCCGTCGGAGCCGTGGACCTGCTACGGGACGATGTCGCCGTCCGGCGCGGACGAGCGTGCGACTGCGGCGCTCCTGCAGCGGCGGGAATCGAAGCTGGGTCGCTGAGCTCGCCCGTACTTACGCAGCGCCGGCTTCAGAAACCCGACCGCGGACCCGGCGCATCGCGGCCGCCGCGAGCCTCGCCGCCGCGATGCCGATCGTGACGAGCATCGGCGCGTGCACGACGGCCTGGTAGCGGTAGAGCGGATTGCCGAAGACGGCGAACATCACGAGGTACGCGTAGACCGGCGCAGTCCAGCAGACGAGCGCGAAGCGGTTCTCGCGCGGCGCCGCCGCGAGCACGAGCGTCGCCGCGAAGAACGCCATCGCGAGCGGCGCATTGTCGAAGCACAGCCATGCGATCCAGGTCCGGAACCACGTAGCCGGCGATGCGTGCGTGCGATGGGTCTCGTCGAGCGCCTGCAGCGCCCCGGGGCTCAGCGTGATCCCCCAGTTCTTCTGCGAATTGCCGAGCACGGGCTCGCGACCGGCGCCGTTGCGGAGATACCAGTCCACCATCTCGCGCAGCGAGTTGTTCTTTCGGCCGAACGAGTGCGTCTCGAAGAGGCCCGTGAGCACTTCCAGTCGCGTGGACAGCACGTGCGCGGCACCGGCGCTGCGCATTTCGCCGAGCGCGAGCGCGAGCATCGCGCGGTCGGCCGCGACGAGATCCATGCCGCCGTCGAGAAACTTCCGCAGCCGCGCGTCGAGCAGGTAGAACGAGCTGAACGTGTCGGCCGGCCGCCCGGGTCCGAGCTCGGCCATCTGCTTCTCGCGGTCGATCGTGTTCGACCAGACCTGCGCAAAGTAGAGGCTGCGGCCCGTGTTCGCGGCGATCACGGCGTGACCGTGCACGGCGTGGTTGTGCAGCACCCACGGCAACACGGCGACCGCGAACCCCGCGAGGTACAGCGCCCCCCGGCCGGCCAACGCCCTCGCGCTCCGGAGCGACAGCGCGGCCAGCAGCCACGGAAACGGCAGGAAGACCTGCGCGCTCGTGCGCAGCAGCACGACGAAGCCCATGAGCAGGCCGGAAAACCCGGGACGGGTACAGGTTTCGAAGAAACCT
>CAYYVZ010000632.1:0-1574 GCA_964475235.1 uncultured Myxococcales bacterium
GAGCTGGCGCGGGCCGAGACGACGCCGTCCGGGCCGATCCGCACCTGGTAGGACTCCCAGTCGTCCTGGTGGAAGCCGAGCCGGCGCAGGGAGCGCGTCGCGGAGTCCGGGTAGTAGAGCCAATACTGGAGGTAGAGGTTTCCGGCCGCGGCGCCGGAGCAGTCGGCACCTGCAGGCGGATCGGCGCCGTCGCGGCAGTCGACGACACGCACGAATGTCGTCGCGGGTTCGCCCTCGAAGGACTCGCCCAGAGCGCCGCGCGCGCTGGTGTCGGCGCAGCTCCGCTCGCGACACTCGCGCGGATCGACGGGCAGCGAGACGAAGTCCGCGTCCTCGAACCGGACCTCCGGAGCGTGCAGCTTCGCGAGCAGGGCCAGCTCCGGCCCGTACGCCATCTCGAGCCCGTCCGAGGGCAGGCTGCAGTCGCCGGAGCCCTGAACTACGCAGACAAGGCGTTCGGCGACGGCGCGACCGATCCGCACTCCCTCCCCCGCGACCGGGGTGAAGGCGAGGATCGCCGCGAACAACGCCGCGACGACGAGAAAGATGCCGACGTACTCCGGGGTCGCCTGCCCACACTCGCCTCGCACGATCGGCCGTCTTGCATCCACGGACCGAAGCTAGGAGCGGCCGGCGCGCGCCTGAGAGACCTACTGAGCCGGATCGCGCACGTATGCGGACCGACTCCGACGCCCGGGTTCAATAGGGTCGGGGCCGTGAGCGAGCGCGACCAGATCGAGCGGGCGAAGGGCGGCAGCGGCGATGGGCGCGGCTGGCGCTTCTATCTGGCTTGCGGGATCGCCTTCCTGGCCTTCATCTTCGTGATCCAGAACACGGACGAGACGCAGGTCAAGTTCCTCTTCGCGGAGACGCGGATGCCGCTCTTCTTCGCGCTGATCATCGCGATCCTGTTGGGTGCGGCGATCGGCTGGCTGATCCCGAAGGTGCGCAGCTCCAACCGCAACGAGCGCCGCGCGAAGTAGCGGCACGCCCCCCGGCTCCGGTCGCGGCCTCTAGGCCGCGTCCTCGAGCGCCAGCCCGTAGTAGTCGCGCAGCCGGCGTTCCGCCTGCGGTGTATGGCGAGCCGAACCGAGGCCTGCGGAGCCTCGAACGAGGTCGCGCTCGAGCGGCAGCCAGACGCGCCCGCGCGTGCCGGTCGCCTCGCGCGCCGGCGCCATGAAGCGCCTGCCCTCGCCGAAGCGGAACTCGTTGATCGCAAGCCAGCCCGGGCGCCCGTCCGCGTCGGGTACGACGTCCTGAAGGCGGCCGAGCGAGTGGCCGTTGACATCGTCGACGCGCCAGCCGATCCACTCGCGCATCTCGGCGAGGCTCGCGGCCGTTGCGCCGGCCAGCTTCTTCGATCCGACGGTCATGCCGAAAAGCGTAGATACGCGATCGGTCGAATCCATCGATTCCGGAAACGATACGCCGGACTACGGACTTCTACCCATGACCTATCCGACCGGAGCGCCGATCCTCCAGCCAAGGTGGCGACGGGCGCAGCGGAAAGCGAGGCTCGATCGACCCTCCGCGTGGCGCGGGTCGGCGGCGCCGTCGCGCTCGCCCTAGGCCTG
>CAYYVZ010000633.1:0-1572 GCA_964475235.1 uncultured Myxococcales bacterium
CGGCGAGCTGCTGCTCGTCGATGCGGCGGGCGAGTACGGCGGCTACTGCGCGGACATCACGCGCACGTTCCCGGTCGGCGCGAGCTACACGAAAGGACAGGCCGCGCTCTACGACATCGTGCTCGCGGCACAGAAGGCCTCGATCGCAGCCGTCAAGCCCGGCGTGGCGATCGAGGCGGTGCACCGCACCTCGCTCGAAGTGCTCGTCGACGGCCTCCTCGACCTCGGTCTCCTCACGGGCAGCCGCGCGGAGTGCCTCGAGAAGTCCGCGTACACGCCGTACTACATGCACAACACGAGCCACTGGCTCGGCATGGACGTTCACGACGCGGGCAGCTACCGCACCAACGGTTCGTCGCGGCTGCTCGAGCCCGGAATGGTTCTGACGGTCGAGCCCGGGCTATACGTACGAAGCGACGCGGACGTCGATTCGGCGCTGCGCGGCATCGGCATCCGCATCGAAGACGACGTGCTCGTCACCGAGACCGGCAACGAAGTGCTCTCGGGGGAAGTCGTCAAGGAACGCGCCGACATCGAGAAGATTCGACGCCACGCGCTGGCCTGAAAACGGGGACGGCTCCTGATTGAAGCGTCTGGATGTTCGCCCTTCGCCAGCTCAGGGCTCACGGTGAAAGGCCCCGTCCACGGGCGTCAGGTAGCCGGCCCCGTTTTCAGCGATCCAACGCCAACGTCGCCATTTTGATCAGCCGCCGGAGTGGCGGGTGAGGTAGGCGAGGATCTGTTCCTTCTCCTGCGCGCTCGGCACCTGCATGCGCGCGTCACGGTACTTCTTGTCCATGCGTTCGACCTGGACCTTCCACATCGTCGGGGTGAGAGCGCGCGGCTGGTGCGGCGCGTGGCAGGTGCCGCAGCGGCTCGCATAGAGCTTCGCATCGGCGCTGTCGGCTTCCGGGAGCGGGCTCGAGCAGGATGCCGCCGTCGCGGCCGCGAAACACGCGACGGCCATGCGCGCCCGTCGCTTCCGCTTCACAGCTGGATCCGGAAACGCGCTTCCTGGTTGGGCGCCTCGGCGACGCCGACTTCCAGCACGGTGACTCCGCGCGAGGCAAGCATCGGCAGCGACGCGCGCAGCCGCTCTCCGACGTACTCGGCCAGCTCTTCGGCCGACGAATGCCGGATGTCGAGCAGCACGCAGTCGGCCTCGGGAAAGGAAAAGCGCGTGCCGTCCTCGCATGTGAGGTGGATCTGGCCGCCGCCGCTCTCGATCGCCAGCACGTCGGACTTCATCGGCACGATCACGCGCTCGTTCAGCGCCGAGCAGACCTCGCGTGTCGCTTTCTTGATGTGCCCGAAATCGACGACGTAGCCGTCCGCGCCGACCGGCCCCTCCATGCGCACCGACACGCGGTAGTTGTGCCCGTGGAGCCGCTCGCGAAAGCCGCGGTAGGCGATGAAGTGCGCCGCGTTGAACTTGAACGAGTCCTTGCTGACGTAGACTTCGAAGCTCGTGCTCATGCCGCCCTCTCGTCCGGCAGCACCGCGCCTCGTCCGTCGTCGTCCACGTCGTCGAACCGCCGACCCTCGAGCAGGCACACCCGAAGGATGCGGTGT
>CAYYVZ010000634.1:0-1570 GCA_964475235.1 uncultured Myxococcales bacterium
CGTTCTCGTGCTCGATCCCGCACCGTCTCCCGCGTTGCTGGCCGACGTACTGCGGGACGCGCAAGGCCGGACGGCCGATGCGGAAGCCCGGACAGCCGGTTCGACAGCCAGGCTGACGGTCGAGGCGCGCACGTTTCGCACTGGCGACTGCCGGGGCCGCTTCCTCGTCTTCGCCTGTACCGGCATCCCCGCAACCGACGACGACGTCGCCTCCGCCGCGAGGGAGGCCGGTGCGCTCTGCTGCCGCGCCGACGGATCTCCCGGCGACTTCACGACCGGCGCCGTGCTGAGGCGCGGCGACCTCTGCGTCGCCGTCTCGAGCGGCGGCGCGAGCCCCTTGCTCGCCGTCGAAGCTCGCGACCTCGCGGCAAAGGCCGTCGGTGTGGAGTTCGCCGACGCAGCCCGTCTTCTCGGGGGACTTCGCGAGCGGCTCCGTGCCGAAGGCGCCGGTCGCTCGAAATCGATGGGTGGCGGCCTCGTGCGCGAAGTGCTCGCCGCGCTACGCAGCGGAGACCCGGCGAGAGCCGAAGCATTCATCGAAGAAGCATACGCAACTGCCCGTGTGGGCAGCGGAACGGACGAGGCCTCATGTACTCCCTGATGCTGCTCGGCGCCGCCCTGGGCTACGTCGCGGCTTCGATCGCCTTTGCACGCAGTTTCTCCAGCGCCCGCGCGCCCGGTGCCAGCCGCGCGCCCCTCGTCGTGCTCACCGGCGCCTTCGCGCTGCACACGGCGGACCTCCTGCTCGAGGTGATGAGCGCCGGCGTGCTGCCGGTCGCAACCTTCGCAGGGGGCTTTTCGTTCTTCGCGTGGCTGCTCGTCGGTCTCTACCTGGCGCTGCAGGCGAGCATGGGTCTCGCGGTGATCGGCGTGCTCGTGAGCCCGCTCGCGTTCGTGGCAGCGATGCTCGCGGTGCTGGTGGGCGGCGAGGACGTGGCCGTTCCGGCGGCGCTTCGCAGCCCCTGGCTCACCATTCACGTAACGCTCGCTTTCCTCGGCAACGCGGTCTTCGCGCTCGCGTTCGCGGTCAGCGCCGCCTTCCTGCTGCAGCAGAACCTGCTCAAGTCGCGGCGCGGCGGCGCCATCGTGCACCGCCTGCCGGCCGTGCAGACCCTCGACCGGCTCGCCCTCGTATTCCTGCTGTGGGGCTTCCCGCTGCTCACGCTCGGCATCGTCACGGGCGGCTTCTGGTCGATGTCGGCGGCCGGTCGGTTCTGGACCGGCGAGCCGCGCGAGATCCTCGCCGTGCTGACGTGGCTGCTCTACGCGGGCCTGCTCCAGCTGCGCCTCCTCGGTGGCCTCCACGGCCGCCGCGCGGCCACGTGGACGATCGCGTCCTTCGCGTTGCTGCTCGCGTCCTATCTCGTCGTCAACATCCTGCAGATCGGCGGGCGCCACGGTCAGGGTACGGCGGACGAGCTCACGCTCGGCGCGAGTCCTGCGGTCGCGGCTACATGCGGCAGCGGCGACGAGTGCGCGATTCCGGACGCGCCGGAGAACGGGGCCGGGGTAGGGCTCCCATGAGCACACCCGCCGAACGCCCGCCCCTGCCCGACCGCCTTTCCGTGGA
>CAYYVZ010000635.1:0-1557 GCA_964475235.1 uncultured Myxococcales bacterium
GACGACACTGGCGCGAGCCTCCTTCGCCGCAAGATCGAGGCGCTCGGCGTCCGCGTCCACACCGGCAGGAACACGCTAGAGATCGTGGACGGCGAGGACGGCTACCGCCATCGCATGAGCTTCGCCGACGGCTCGGCCCTCGACGTGGACGTCGTCGTCTTCTCGGCCGGCATCCGTCCGCGCGACGAGCTCGCGCGCGCCGCAGGCCTCGCTCTCGGCGAGCGCGGCGGCATCGCGATCGACGGCGCGTGCCGCACCTCGGATGCGGACGTCTTCGCGATCGGCGAGTGCGCCGCATGGAACAGCAAGGTGTACGGTCTCGTCGCACCGGGCTACGAGATGGCCCGCGTCGCCGCCGCCCGGGTTGCCTCCATAGGCGACGGCGACGCGGGCGTTGCGTTGCCGGGCAGCGACGACACCGCCCCCGAGTTCAAGGGCGCCGACATGAGCACCAAGCTCAAGCTTCTCGGCGTCGAGGTCGCGTCCCTCGGCGATGCGCACGCGACGACTCCGGGCGCGCGCTGCTGGTCCTTCGTGGACGGTCGCGCCGATGTCTACAAGAAGCTGGTCGTCGCCGAAGACGGCAGCCGCGTGCTCGGCGCCGTGCTGGTCGGCGATGCTTCCGACTACGCGTCGCTCATGCACCTCATCCAGAGCGGCACGAGGCCGCCCGAGAACGCGGAAGAGCTGATCCTGCCGCCGCGCGCGGACGGCGCCGGCAGCGTTTCCGGCCCGCCGGTACTTCCCGATGCCGCGCAGGTCTGCTCGTGCAACAACGTGAGCAAGGGTGCGATCTGCTCGGCCATCGACGGCGGTGCGACGACGCTCGGCGCGCTCAAGTCGTGTACGAAGGCCGCCAGCTCGTGCGGCGGCTGCGCGCCGCTCGTGTCGCAGATCCTCAAGCAGGAAATGGCCCGCCGCGGCGTCGCGATGGACCAGCGCCTCTGCGAGCACCTGCCGTTCTCGCGCCAGCAGCTCTTCCACCTGGTGAAGACCGGCGAGATCCGCGACTTCGACACCCTGATCGAGCGTCACGGGCGCGGCCGCGGCTGCGACATCTGCAAGCCGGCCGTCGCGTCGATCCTCGCCTCGACGTGGAACGACTTCGTGATCTCGCCCGAGCGCCAGCCCCTCCAGGACACGAACGACCGCTACCTGGCGAACATGCAGAAGGACGGCACCTACTCGATCGTTCCGCGAGTTCCCGGTGGCGAGATCACCCCCGACAAGCTCATCGCGATCGGCGTGGTCGCAAAGAAGTACGGTCTCTACACCAAGATCACCGGCGGCCAGCGCATCGACCTCTTCGGTGCGCACGTGCACGAGCTCCCCGAGATCTGGAAGGAGCTGATCGCCGCAGGTTTCGAGTCTGGCCACGCGTACGGCAAGGCGCTGCGCACCGTGAAGTCCTGCGTCGGCTCCACGTGGTGCCGCTTCGGCGTGCAGGACAGCGTGCGTCTCGCGATCGACCTCGAGAATCGATACAAGGGCATGCGCGCACCGCACAAGATCAAGCTGGCCGTCAGCGGCTGCACGCGCGAGTGCGCCGAAGCGCGC
>CAYYVZ010000636.1:0-1042 GCA_964475235.1 uncultured Myxococcales bacterium
ATGCAGCTCAGCGATGCGCCGGGTGTGACCTTCGCTGTGACCTTCGGGTTTCGGCGGTAATTTGAGGAGCCAGTCCCGGCTTTGGGCCAGCGCGGTGCCCTCCGCGCGACGGTCCAGCCGTCATGGCGCGGGCTCGGGATTGGCGGCGTTGCTCGGCTGCTCATCGACCAGCTTGGAGCAAATGAAATCCAACATTGGAAGCATTATCTTGGTGGAGCTTGAGAGAGCGCGGCGAATGTCTGCCTTGGGTGACGGACCGACGGGCAGCTGAACGTCTCCAATGGGTGTAAAGCGGACTCACGGATTAGTAGTTCAGGCTCTGCGATCGGTCATGGTGCTGGGAGCAGTGCCTTTGCGACGGGCAGCATTTTGATCCTCTGCGCTTGGCAAAATCGCACGGTCTTGGACTTGGCGATGAATGCGTCGACCCGCTTTCGCGGAGCATTCATTTCCAGCTTCGCGATATGGTCAAGCAGTTGCCCGGTGCGGATGGTCATCCACCGGTTATGCCCCCGTGCTTCGGCGATCTGTTGAAGGAGCGCCATCCGGACACTCGGGTCCAATTCGAGCGGCTTGGTCAGTATCGATAGTTGGGAAACTAGCTGGGTTATTCGCTCATTCTGAGCGTCGGTATCCCGCGCCTGCCCGTAATGCCAGCCAAGCTCCATCCGCTCTTCGGTTGCCAGAAAACTGCTGACCCCCTCACCATTTGTCGCCAGCCAGACACTGTCTTCGTAAGGCCGGCTAGGTGCGCGAATCGCAAACGTATGGGGATCCTCGCCGTAAAAGTCCTCGGAGTGCAGCGGCGCTGGGTCCAGGCTTGAGCGCTTGGACAAAACGCGCGACTCTAGCGCGTTCAGCTGAGCGTCAATGCATGGCGCAACCATTCGCCATTCGACGGCCTGCTCATGGTGATCCGCCAACTCCGTTCGGAGCGCTCTACGCGCATCGTCAGCCTTCGCAGTCCAAGAGCGAGCCTCGGCCCATTGTTGCGCGGCAAGCGCGATCAGGACGCCTATAACGATAATGCCCACTTCCCCGG
>CAYYVZ010000636.1:1052-1520 GCA_964475235.1 uncultured Myxococcales bacterium
TCGAGCCGCTCTGGAGCGGCAGGTGGACGTGCTCGCAGACCGCCGGCATGTCGGCCATGGCCTCGACGACGCGCGGCGTGAACTCGGTGGGATACGGACTGGTGAACCGGACCCGGCGAATGCCCTCCACCGGTCTATCGGCTTAACTGAATGAAGACGCATACTTCGGACCCCCAGCTAGGAGCCTAGTTCATCACTAACGGAAAGCTAGTGTCCGCTTTGGGTCGATCGCCGACCGGCCGCTAATCGACGGTTATGGGTGGAAAGCAGCCGTTGCCCAAAAGGTCGACGACTGTGTATCGTCGAGCCCGAGTCATATAATGAAAAACTCGATATTCACAGCTGTCGCCTTCGCTTCGCTTATCTCAGCCGAAGCGAACGCAGGCGAGATTGCAGGCCCGGGGCGCTTCTGCGGATATTCTCCAATCATCGATCTGATCGCGGGAGAGAAAGTGACTACCCTTCAAG